>DATKZS010000084.1:0-19847 GCA_035527835.1 bacterium | reverse complement strand
TCCGCCGGCACGGCCGTGCTGCTCGGCGGCGACGGCAGTTACAGCGGAGGCCCCGCGGGCAACCGCTTCGACGTGTCCGGCGTCAACGGCAAACTTGACGGCGGCCACGCCACCATCGTCCTCTCCATCACCGGCCCCGGCGCCATCATCGTGAACGCTCAAATCCCCCATTGCGGGCTCTTGCTCGCCGAAGAAAAAGGCCGATGGATGGATGACGTTGACCTGTTGCCGGCATTCACCCTGAACGCGGTTGACCCGCCATGACCGCGCCATGACATCCCAGTCATAACCACTAACGGAGTTTACCCCGGGCGATAACTCCTCCAGCCATAAAAAACCGGGGGCGGGTCCATCCCGCCCCCGGTTTTCGCAATTGCAATACGGATCAATTATCAGCGCCGGCCTCCGCCGGTCCCGCTCGCGCCGGCTTGTGGTTCACCAAAGAATTGCCCACCGGGCCGTTCGGGCTGGATGTCAATTTTATTGCTCTTGCCTTCGAGGTTCTGGTCGGGCTTGATCTCGGAGAGAGGATTAAAATTTTTATCGGTCTTGAATACCCTGCCGTCCTTGTCCACCAGGTACCAGGCGGTGTCCTCCTTGTTGATGCATCCGGCCGGACAATCGCCCCATCCGTTCCAGAAGGTGATATGCCACTCGTCCCTGGCCGCGTCGTGCTCGCAGCGGACGCCGGAGCCGGCACCGATCATGGGCCCGGCGAAGCACTCGGGGAAGCGCTCGGTGACGACGTCGCGGGGCTTGGGAGTACATGCCGGGAGCGACGCGGCCATGATGATGAACATCACTGCCGCGCGGTGTTGAAGTATTTGTGGGCCTCTTTTCCGGCCCCGGTTTTTGCGAGTCATATTGTCTTCTCCACTTTCGCGCCCTCGCGGCGCTCCTCACGGGCCTTTTTCAGCTCGTCGAGCTGGGCCTTGGCCGAGGTGAGCGACGCGTCCTTCCTGATCTCGCGGAGTTTTTCGGAGAGGGTGCGGTCCTGGAGCTCGCGGGAGGCGTCGATCTCGGCGGAGAGGCGGTCAATGCGCTCGCGTACTGATTCGAGCGCGCGCATGTCCGCCTCCGGCGAGAGGTGGTCGAGCTGGCGCTGGATGGAGCGCCTGGCTTCGAGGGTGGCAAGGCGGGCCATGGCGCGGTCCTTTTCGCGGCGGAGCCGCTCGATCTCGCTCTGGAAGTTGGTGAGGCTGCGCTTGGCCTCCTCGGCTTCCTCGGCGGTCTGGGCCATTTCTTCCTTGATGCGCTTGACCTCGGCCTCCAGGTCGTTCTTTTTCTGGATGAGGTGGAGGGCGACCTCGTCCTCATTCTTGTCCACGGCCAGGAGGATCTGGTCCTGGATGCCGTTTTGCTCGCCGGCTTTTTGCTCGAGCTCGCTGGCGAGCTTGTTGCGCAGATAGACGATGCCGTAGACGGCTTTTTTAAGGCGGTCGTACTGCTCGATGCGCTCCTGGATGGCGGCCTCGTAGACGGCCTCGGGATTGGTCTCTTCCTTATGGCCGATCCAGCGGCCCAGCATGCCGCGCCACAGGTTGATCAGGCGTGCGATAAATCCTTCTTGAGCCATGTTTTTTCCTCCTGCCTTCTTTGCCTCAATATAGCGGTTTTACATATCGCGGTCAATCGGCCGCTAATCGGCCTCGCAGGAAGCGGAGCGGGACCGGGGAGTCCCACCCACCAGTTGTGGGCCGGGCGCGGGACAAGAGTGTCCCGCCTATCTAATAAACGTCTAGGGCCGGGCGATTTCCCGGATGAGGATGGTATGTTATGATAGGCGCGTGGGGTTCAAGTGCGGGATAGTCGGCCTGCCCAACGTGGGCAAGTCCACGCTGTTCAACGCTCTAACGGCGGCGGGAGTTCCGGCGGAGAATTACCCGTTCTGTACGACGGAGCCGCACGTGGGCACGATGGCGGTGCCTGATCCGCGGCTTTCCTCGCTCACGAAGATGCTGAAGCCGGAGAAGGTGGTGCCGGCGGTATTGGAGTTCGTTGACATCGCGGGTCTGGTGAAGGGCGCGAGCGCGGGTCAGGGCATGGGGAACGAGTTTTTAGACCACATCCGGAACGTGGAGGCGATCGCGCACGTGGTGCGTTGTTTCGCGGACGCGGCGGTGAGCTTCCACGAATCGGTTACGGGGGTTGACCCGGCGCGGGACGCGGAGATCATCGAGTTCGAGCTGTTGCAGAAGGACCTGCAATGGGCCCAGCGGCGGCTGGAGAAGGCCGGCAAGCTTTTGCGCACGGGTGAGAAGTCGGTGAAGCACGAGGTCGAGCTTTACGAGCGGATGATCAAGTGGTTGAACCAGGAGCGTCCGCTCGCGGAGATGGAGTTGGTGGAGGAGGACGGGCCTATTCTCAAGGCGATGGGCCCGCTTACGCTGAAGCCGATGTTTTACGTGGCGAACCTGGGGGAGGAGTCGGTGGGCGGCAGCGAGGCCCCATGCTTGAGCGCGCTCGGGGATCATGCGGCGAAGAAGGGCAGGGCCGCGGTTGGGTTTTACGCGAAGCTGGAGGCGGAGGTCCGGGAGCTGGGCGATGACGAGCGGGACGAGTTCAGGAAGGAGCTGGGACTGGTTGATGACGGGATCGCGGCGATAGTGCGGGCCGGGTACGAGGCGCTCAAGCTGGTGACGTTTTACACGAAGGTGGGCCCGGAGCTGCGGGCGTGGACGGTCCCTGCGGGGACGGCGGCGCCGCAGGCGGCGGGGGCCATCCACACCGATTTCGAGCGGGGGTTCATCAAGGCGGAGGTGGTGGGGCACGATGATTTCGTGAAGGCGGGTTCGGAGGCCGAGGCCAGGAAGCACGGCCTGCTCCGGCAGGAGGGCCGGGAATACGAGGTGCGTGACGGGGACGTGGTGCATTTCAAATTCAACGTGTGAGACGCGGCAATGATGGAAAAAGAAACAGCGCGCAGGCGCGGGCCGCGGACCCGTGCCGCGCGGAGTGAGAGATAGATGATCCTGATCGCGGGAGCGGGCCTGGCCGGGCTGTCCACGGCTTTCCATCTCCAGGACCGGGAGTATCGGCTGATCGAGAGGGCGGCGCGTCCGGGCGGTCTTTGCCGCACGGAGCGGCGGGGGGCGTACGCGTTCGACTACGGCGGGCATCTGCTGCACATTCGGGGCGACGACGTGCGCGGCCTGGCGCGGGAGCTGCTGGGCGAGAAGCTCATGCGGTTCGAGCGCAAGGCGGCGATCTTCAGCAAGGGCGTGACCACGCCGTACCCGTTCCAGGTGAACACTTACGGTCTTCCGCGGGAGGTGGTGCGTGACTGCCTGGCCGGGTTCGTGGAGGCGATGGTAGCGGCGCGGGGGCGGGAGGCGCCGGAAAATTTCCACGACTGGATCTTCCATACCTTCGGCGCCGGGTTCGCCGAGCATTTCTTTTTGCCGTTCAACGAAAAATTTTTCAAGACCGACCTTCGGAACCTGACCACGGAGTGGGCGGGCTGGAGTATTCCGCGGCCGGAGCTGCGCGACGTGGTGAACGGGGCGCTGGGCATCCGGGAGCGGGAGTTCGGGTACAACGCGGAGTTTTATTATCCGCGGGGCGGGATCGAGGAGCTGCCGCGGGCGTTGGCGGCGGCGCTCGCTCGCCCGGTCGAGGGCGGGACGGAACTGGTCGAGGTGATTCCGGCCGAGAAGCGGGCGGTGCTGTCGAGCGGTGAGGAGGTGAGATACGAGCATCTGGTCTCGAGCCTTCCGCTGGACCGGCTGATCTCGATACTGCGGGGCGCTCCCTCCGAGATCGCGGAGGCGGCCGGGGGACTGAGCGTGCTGTCGGTGCTGTGCGTGAACCTGGGGATCACGGGGCCGGCGGTCTCGGACCTGCACTGGCTTTACGTGCCGGAGCCGGGCATCAACTTTCACCGCATCGGCTTTTACTCGAACTTCACGGAGCTGGGCCCGGGCCGGAGCGCGCTATACCTGGAGATCACGCTGCCGGGCCCGATGAGCGATGCGGAGCTGACGGACATAAAATATTTCGCCACGCGGGCGGCGTCGGAGTTCCGGAGCCTGCCGCTGTACCGGGACCAGGAGCACAAGATCGAGGAGATGGAGCCGCTGCTGATCGAGCACGGGTACGTGGTGTATAACCGTGCGCGCCGGGAGCGGCTGCCCGGGATCATGGCGTATCTTCGGGATCAGGGGATCGAGCCGGTGGGCCGGTATGGGCGGTGGGAGTACTCGACGATGGAAGAGGCGATCCGGGAGGGGAGGGAGGCGGCGGAGGGGTTGATGCGCGGGTGAGGGCACCCGCGCCCCCATTGCTACGATGCGGAATGCATCAATTTTTTCACCTTTTTGAAGAATTAGCGAACAAGGATGTACAGGATATTAAGGATAAGAAATTCTTATCCTTGACATCCTGAAAATCCTTGTGAATGAATTCTTGTTTTATGTGGCATGGATGAAGGCGCGAGTCATACATATTATTACGAAGCTGGAGCTGGGGGGTGCGCAGCAGAACACGCTTTATACGGTGGAGCACCTGGACCGGTCGCGGTTTTCGGTGGCGCTGTGGTCGGGTGACGGGGGGATACTGAACAGCGACGCGGAAAGGATCGCGGACATTGAATTCGTGATCGTGCCGGAGCTGGTGCGGGAGATCAAGCCTGACCGCGACTTCATGGCGTACCATCAGCTTTACACGATGCTGAAGGACGAGGTGAAGCGGAGCGGCGCGCCGGTGGTCGTGCACACTCACAGCTCGAAGGCCGGGGTCATTGGGCGGCTGGCGGCGTGGCGGGCGGGGGTCCCGGCGATCGTGCATACGTTCCACGGCTTCGGGTTCAACGATTTCCAGGCGTGGCCGGTGCGGCGGGCGTACATCATGGCGGAGCGGGTGGCGGGCCGGGTGACGGGCCAATTCATCGCGGTGAGCCGGGCGAACCTGGACACGGCGGTGGGACTGGGGATCGCGCGGCGGGATCGGATCCGGGTGATCCGGAGCGGGATCAAGATCGCGGAGTTCGAGCGGCGGGCGTTCGACGCGAGGGCCAAGAAGATGGAGCTGGGTCTTGACCCGGAGAGGCCGCTGGCGCTGATGGTCGCTTGCTTCAAGCCGCAGAAGAGCCCGGTGGATTTTGTGAGGGCGGCGGCGCTGGCGCTGAGAGCGGCGCCGGATGCGCAGTTCGCGGCGGCGGGCGACGGCGAGCTCCGGCCGGAGATGGAGCGGGCGGTCGCGGAGGCGGGGCTCGCGGAGCGGTTCAAGCTGCTGGGGTGGAGGCGGGACGTGGCGGAGCTGATGTGGAGCGCGGACGCGCTGGTGCTGACCAGCTTGTGGGAGGGCCTGCCGCGGGTTTACCCGCAGGCCATGGCCGCTGGTCTGCCCATCGTGGGCACGCGGGTGGACGGGGCGGCGGAGGCGGTGGCGGACGGCGAGAGCGGCTGGCTGCTTAAGCCGCATGACGTTCCCGGGATCGCGGCGCGGATCGCGGAGCTTTTAAAAAATCCGGAGCGGGCGCGGGCAATGGGGGATGCGGGGAGGCGGAAGCTCGATGAGTTCGACATTGATCTGATGGTGCGGCGGCAGGAGGATTTGTACGAGGAGATGGCGGGGAAGATGGAATGGTAGTGATCAAGGTGAAGAGGCTCGCGGGATATGCGGATGGCGTGGGTCTTCCGGAGCGGCAGACGGAGGGATCGGCTGGTTTTGACGTTCGGGCGGCGAACCCGGAACCGCTCATGCTGATGCCGGGCGGGCGGGCGGCGGTGCCGACGGGTCTCTCGCTCTCGATCCCGCCGGGCCACGAGGTGCAGGTGCGGCCGCGCTCGGGCCTGGCCTTGAAGCACGGTATCATCCTTCCCAACTCGCCGGGGACGATTGACTCGGACTACCGGGGCGAGCTCAAGGTGATCCTGATGAACCTGGGCGATGAGCCGTTCATGGTGCGGGCGGGCGACCGGATCGCTCAGCTCGTGGTGGGGAAGGTGGCGGAGGCCGAGTGGGAGGAAGTGGCGGAGCTCGATGGTACGAGGCGGTCGGAGGGCGGGTTCGGGCATACGGGGAAGTGAGGCTTGTGGTTTGAGGCTTGGGGCTTGAGGCTTGGAGCTTGAAGGGTGTGGTGGGTCGGCGGCCATTTCCTCAAGCCTCACGCCTCAAGCCTCAAGCCTTTGCGATTCCATTTGCAGAGAGGAAAGAAATTGGCGGAGTTGTGGTTAGAGGGCTTGAACCCTCGGCAGCGGGAGGCGGCGGAGTTCGGTGACGGCCAGCTGTTGATCCTGGCGGGGGCGGGTTCGGGGAAGACACGGGTGATCGTGCACCGGATCGCGCATTTGATCGGGTCGCGGGGCGTTGACCCTTACCACATCCTGGCGGTGACGTTCACGAACAAGGCGGCCCAGGAGATGCAGGTGCGGGTCGTGCGGCTCCTGGGTCCTGACGCCGGGCGGCTGTGGGTGAGCACGTTCCACTCCTTGGGCGCGCAGATATTGCGCTCGCAGATTGACCGGCTGGGTTACTCGCGGTCGTTCGTGATCTACGACGACGCGGACCAGTTGAGCCTGTTGAAGAAGGTGATCCGGGAGCTGGGGTTTGACCCGAAGCAGGTGAACGCCAAGCTGATCCGGTGGCTGATAGACCAGGTGAAGCGCGAGGCGCTGGACGATTCCGCTCTGGATGATCATCCGGACCCGGCCCTTCATTTGCACCTTGGGGTGATCCGGAAGTACCAGGAGCGGCTCCGGGAGGCGAACGCGCTGGATTTCGGGGACCTGTTGCTTCTCACCTACCGCCTGTTCGCGCGTTTCCCGGAGGCACTTGCGGAGTACCGCGAGCGGTTCAAGTACGTGATGGTTGACGAGTACCAGGACACGAACCGGGTGCAGTACCTTTTGGTGCGGCAGTTGGCGGGCGAGTCGGGGAACATCTGCGTGGTGGGTGACGAGGACCAGAGCATTTACGGTTGGCGCGGCGCGGACATCACGAACATCCTGAATTTCGAGCGCGATTATCCGGGGGCCAAGGTGGTGCTGCTGGAGCAGAACTACCGGAGCACGGGCACGATCATCGAGGCGGCGTCGGCGCTGATCGGCATCAACCAGGAGCGCAAGCCCAAGAAGCTGTGGACGGAAAACCCGGAGGGGGTGAAGATCCGCCTGTTCCGGGCGGCGGACGAGCAGGGGGAGGCGCGATGGGTGGTGGAGGAGGCGCTGCGGGAAAAGGGCATGGGGCGGAGCCTGGACGACGCGGCGGTGTTCTACCGGACGCACGCGCAGTCGCGGGTGCTCGAAGACGCGCTGCGCTCCCTGAACCTGGCCTATTCGGTTTACGGCGGCACCCGGTTCTACGACCGCAAGGAGATCAAGGCCATCATCGCGTATCTCAAGCTGATTGATAATCCGTCCGACGAGGTGAGCCTGACGCGGATCATCAATGTGCCCGGCCGGGGGATCGGCGACAAGACGGTGGAGGCGGTGGAGCGGGTGAAGCGTGAGGGAGAAGGCGACTGGATCGCGGCGGCGCGGAAATGCGCGGGCGCGGGGATGGTGGGCGCGAAGTCGCGGGCGGGGCTCGCGGCGTTTACGAAGCTGATGGAGGAGTTGAGGGGGATGGCGGGCGTAAGCGCGGGTGTAGGCGCGGGTGAGGGCACCCGCGCCCCTTTGTCCGGCGCCGCCCCTTTGTCCGGCGCCGCCCCTTTGACCGGCGCCACTGATGCCCGCGTCCCTGTCGGCAGCACCCCTGCCAGTGATGGCGCTGCTTCCGTGGCGGCGGTGGTGGAGGCGGTGATTGAGAAGAGCGGTTATAGGGCGATGCTGGAGGAGGAGGGTTCGATCGAGGCGGCGGCGCGGCTGGAGAACCTGGAGGAGTTGATCAACGCGGTGTCGGATTACGAGAAAACCGAGAGCGCGCCGAGCCTGCGCGGTTTTTTGGAGAAGGTGTCGCTGGCCACGGACATTGACGGGTTCGACCCGGCCTCGGGCAAGCTCACGCTGATGACGTTGCACAGCGCCAAGGGGCTGGAGTTCCCGGTGGTGTTCATCGTGGGGCTGGAGGAAGGGATTTTCCCGCACCAGCGGTCGCTGGCGGACGGGATGGCCGGCGAGGATTCGGGGGCGGTGGAGGAGGAGCGGCGGCTGTGCTACGTGGGCATGACGCGGGCCAAGGAGCTTCTCTGCCTGTCGTATGCGCGCGAGCGAAGCATCCGGGGTCTCCGGCAGCCCACGGACCCGTCGCGCTTCCTCGCGGAAATCCCGGGCCGTTTCCTGCAGCAGGTAGGGCCGCTCTCGGCGCTCCGGCGTCCTCCTCTGAAAAGCGGCCGCCGGGCGGGCCGGGGCGAGCCCATCCGCAAGGATTTCGGGGACTCGGAGATCGTGTACGACACGCCGTCTCCGGGCAGCTCGTTCACCAGCGAGTCGGGCTCGGTGTTCCATCCTGGCGACCGGGTGTACCACCGGGAGCACGGGGAGGGCGTGATCCGGCGGTTCGAGGACTCCGGGGAAAAGCTCAAGGTGGTGGTGCGTTTCGCGCACGGCACGAAGAAATTCCTGGCCCGGTTCGTGAAGCTTGAGCCGCTGGATTGAGGGGAATGGGGATTGGACGGATGCGGCGGGCTGTGATATATTTTTTCCGCCCGCGGGGCAGTATCAATAATTCAAGGGGGCACAGATGGAATCCAAGAGCAAGCGCGAAAAGGAAGAGCAGTACTTTGCGGAGCAGGAACAATTAAAACGCCGGAAGCTCCGGGAGGAACTGAGCCGGCGCCGGGACCAACAGAAGGCCGAGGGCGCGAAGAACACCCACTGGATGAAATGTCCGAAGTGCGGCCAGGACCTCGAAGAGAAATCATATGAAGACGTGCTGATAGACCAGTGCCAGGGCTGCAAGGGCATCTACCTCGACGCGGGCGAGCTCGAGCTCCTGCTGGAGGGGAGAAAGGCGAAGGGGTTCATCTCCAAGTTCATTAGTTCGGTGAAGGGGAGCTGACGAGAGGACTGGAATAATGGGCGCCCGGTCCCGGTCCTGGCTGGAGTTGCTCATCGTCGCCGGGGCCGGGGCGTTCGCCCTGCTGATGCTGCGTCACCCGGCGTCCGGCCGGTTCGCGGCGATCCAGTTCTGGATCGTGCCGCTGGTATTCCTGTATGCGCCCGTGCTCGCGGCTTGGGCCGGGGACAAGGACTTCGCGGCCGTGGGGCTTGCTCTTCCGGAGTGGAGCAAGGCGGCGCTGGACCTGGGGCTTTTCGCGGCGGTGGTGCTGCCGGTTTTTCTGGTTTCGTGGTGGGCTTTGTTTCACTACGGGTTCGGGACGTCCTTTCATCCGCGTGCTCCGGAGGGCCCGGCCACGCTGGTCTTGTGGCAGTTGCTGGGCGTCTCGCTTCCGGAGGAGGTTTTTTTCCGGGGCTATTTGCAGGGGCGGCTGAACCGGTTACTGGGGCGGAGCTGGAAATTTCCGGGCAGCTTGATCGGCCCCGGCCTTTTCATCACCGCCGCGGCATTCGCGCTGGCGCATTATCTGACGCGTCCGGATCCGGCGCGTCTTCTGGTTTTTTTCCCGGGCCTTTTGTTCGGTTATCTCCGGGAGCGATCGGGATCGGTGGCGGCGCCGGTCGCGGCCCACGCCCTCGCCAACGCCGCGTTCCTCACTCTCCAGTCCTGGGCGGCGTAAGGGCCGCGGCCTGCTGGCAAGGCCCGGCCTCATCTGTTATGATTCTCCCCTGACCGCAACGGGATTGATGATGTCGCAACCGGATTCGGCACATATTCAGCGCATGGACCTGTTCCACGACGGGCTCGCCGGGCCGGAGCGCCGGGACATTTACCAGGAGATCTGGCGCCTGGCCTGGCCGGCGTTCATGGGGCAGGGCATCAACGCGGCGGTCATGGTCATCACGCGGGTGATCGTGGGCCAGCTCGGCGAGGAGGCCTACAACGGCGTGAACGTCGGGATCATGGTGTTCTTCGTGATCATCACGGTGGTGGCGGCGGTGGGGGTGGGCACCACCGCCCTGGTGGCGCAGGCCTGGGGCTCCGGCGACAAGAAAAAGGCCGGCCACGTCCTGCAACAGAGCCTGCTCTTCGGGTTCGCCCTGACCGTGATCATCGCCGCCATCGGGCCGCCGCTCGCCCGGGTCATTTATAACCTGATCGGCGCGGACCCGGAGACGGTGGCGCTGGGCACCCGCTTCCTCTCCGTGCTCTTCGTCGCCATCCCCGTCATGGCGCCGGGGTTCTTCCTGGCCGCGGCGCTCCGGGGCGCGGGCGACACCCGGACGCCGATGATCATCGGTATCATCATGGGCGGGCTCTCGCTGTTCCTCTCCTACGGCCTGATCCTGGGCAAGCTCGGGATGCCGCGGCTGGAGACGCTGGGCGCGGCCCTGGCCATTGACGGCGCTTTTTTCGCCTTCACCCTGATCCTGGCCGTGCTGTTCATCGGCAACAAGGTGATCCTGAAAATCCCGCGTCACGGGTGGCGCCCGGATTTCAAGATGGGGGTCTCGATCTTCCGGATCGGGATCCCGTCGGCGGCGGAGTGGGTGTTGATCCAGCTCGGCATCATCGTCTATATCTATGTTATTTACCGCTACGGCAAGGACGCGGCGGCCGGGTATTTCACCGGCGTCGCCATCCTGGGCTTCGCCCAGACCCCGGCCTTCGGGTTCCAGACCGCGTCCACCACCCTGGTCGGGCAGATGGTGGGGGCAAGGGATTTCCGCAAGGCCGAGAGCGCGTTTCGGCACTGCGTGTTCATGGCCTTCATGCTGATGGCGGAGATCGGGGCGCTCCTGTATTTCATCGCGACCCCCGGCCTGCTGTCCATGCTGTTCGACAAGCTGAGCCCGGCCTCCATCGCCTATGCGCGCACCTATACCATCCTCCTCATCTTCGTGATGCCGCTGATGGGGGTGTCCTTCACCATCGCCGGCGGACTGCGCGGCGCGGGCGACACCGTGCCGCCCCTCATTGCCTCGACCGTCGGAGTTTACGGGGGCAGGATCCTGTCCGCGTTCGCCGTGTATTACCTGCTCCATCAGCCCCCGATCATCCTGGTGTGGTGCTCCATGTTCCCGGACCTGACCCTGCGGATCGCGCTGATGGCCCTCCGGCTGGCCTCGGGCAAGTGGAAGGTGGTCAAGGTATAGATCGTTTGTGGTTTGAAGTTTGTGGTTCGTAGTTTGTGGTTCGCAGGTTGCAGTTTGTTGTTTACGGTTGAAGGGCCGGTCTGGAAACCATAAACCACAAACGACAAACCACAAACTCTTATATGGCGTCGTGAAAAAATGGAAAAGACACACAGCCCGGGCGAGGCCATGCCGTTCAATCAGGTCGTTCACGAAGAGGTGCACGGCCGGAGCGATTTCCAGTTTCCGCAGCTGGAAATGGCGCGGCCTGACCTCGCCGGCCTTCCCGCCATCGAGCTTGGGCCCGGCTACACGCTTCGGCATTACCGGGAAGGCGACGCCGAGGTTTGGGGCCGGATCATGAGCGAGGCCTTTACGCCTTATTGGAACACGGACCGGTTCCAGCGCTCCTTCCTGCCCCATTTCGGTTTTAAGCCGGAGCGGGTGATCTTCGTGTGCCATGAGGGACGGCCGGTGGGTTCGGCCAGCGCGTTCCAATGGCCGGGCATACCGCGCGACCGCGGCTACATCCACATGGTGGGCGTGCTGCGGGAGCATTGCGGCCGCGGGCTCGGCTACTGGCTCACGCTGGCGTGCCTTAACCGGCTCCGGGAGGAGGGTTTTACGTCGGCCATGCTCCAGACCGAGGATTACCGCATCCCGGCCATCAAGCATTACCTGCGGCTGGGTTTTACGCCCGTGCTGGTGCAACAAGAGCAGCGGGAGAAGTGGGAGCGCCTGCTGGAGCGGATGGGCGGCCGGGAGCTCGCACAGCGGCTGGGGATCGCCGGCCTGCCGGTCATGGGCCGGTTCGCGTTTTGGTGGCGGACCACAATGGTTGTAAACTATATGAGTTGGCTGAACCTGAAGAGCGAGGTCATGCGGACCGGCGGGTGAGGCCGGGCCTGGGCCGCGCCGGCCGGATTCAGTCCCTTGCCGGGCCTGTTTTATGGCCCCGGAAGGGGCTTGGCACGGTTGATGAATTTTCTCAATTTATATTATTGACATGTAATGCCCGGAATGCTATAAATTGCGGAAAGGCCTGATTTCAGATAGGCCATGGCTTGAGAAGGGGGAGAATTCAAATGTCTGGGGCCAGAAAGGTCATGATCATTTGTGGGCTGGGCCTTTGCTTGGCGGTTCTGCCGGCGCTGGCGGGGGCCTTGTCTCCTGAGGTTAGAGACTTGGGCCAGACCGTCAACTCCGCGGCCTCGGATTTCGCGCCGGTGGTATCACCGGACGGCAACTCGTTGTTTTTCGCGTCCGACCGCGCCGGCGGTCTCGGGGGCCAGGACATCTGGGTGTCGGAGCGCAAGAACGGGGAATGGAGCGCGCCCCGGAACTTGGGGGCGCCGGTCAATGACCAGTTCAACCAGGGGCCGGACTGCTTCTACGCCAACAACGGCAAGCAGTACCTCTTCATCACTTATTGCAACCAGGCCTCCGAAGGGATGTGCGACATTTACATCGGCGAGAAGGGCGGCGACGGGTTGTGGGGGAAGCCGAAAAGCCTGGGCGCGCCCATCAACACCGACTACTCGGAGGCCAACGCGAGCTGGGACTACGTCAACAAGGTATTGTATTTCGTTTCCACCCGTCCGGGCGGCATGTCCGGCGAAGGCCCCAAGCGGCTGCCCCGGGAATCCAGCTATGACATCTGGAGCAGCAGGCTGGGTGACGACGGGACCTGGGGCCAGCCGGCCAACCTGGGCGCTCCCGTCAACACGCCGGGATGGGAAGGCGTGGCCTTCTACCTGGCCGCGGACCAGAGCCTCTATTTCAGCTCGGACGGACACGGCGGAATGGGCGGCGCCGACATCTTCCGCTCCGTCCACAATACCGACGGGACCTGGAGCGAGCCCGAGCCGGTCAATGTGGTGAACACGGCCGACAACGACATGTATTTCTCCATCCCGGCGGCCGGCGACGTGGCCTACTTCAGCTCCATCATGGACGGGGGCCTGGGAGAGGAAGACATCTACATGGCGCCTCTCGACATCATCCTCTCCCCGGAGATCCTGGCCCAGCGCACCATGATGATGCCGGCGGCCAGAGTGGCGCGCGGGCCCGGCGCCGGCCACATCGAGACCATTTATTTCGAGTTCGACAAATCCGCGCTCCGGGCCTCGGAAACCGCCAAGCTCGAAAAGGTCGTGGACTTCCTGAACCAGAACCTGGGCGCCAGGGTCGAATTCCAAGGCCACGCCGACTCGGTGGGAGCCGATGACTACAACCTCATCCTGTCCAAAAGGCGCGCCGACGCGGTGGCGAATTACCTGATGAATAACAAGATCAACCCCGACCGGATTGACGAGAGCTTCTACGGCGAGACCAAGCCGGCCGAACCCAACGACCCGGCCAAGGGAAATCCCCTGAACCGGAGGGTGGAAATCTCCGTTAAGTGATGTCAACTCTGGATGTTAGATTTCATGCCAAGGAGGGGCGACCCGATGCGATGGATGAAGATTGCGGCGGCGGTAATGGTTCTGTCGGGATTGATGATCATGTCCGGGCCCGTGCCGGTGACCGGCCAGGATGAGGCCACCAACCTGGGGCCGGTGGTCAACAGCCCCGACTCGGATTTCGGCCCCATCGTTACCGCCGACGGTAACGCGCTTTATTTCACCTCCGACCGGGAGGGGGGCTTCGGCGGCCAGGACATCTGGGTCTCCCGCCGCCAAAACGGCGAATGGACTCGGCCCGCCAACCTGGGCGACCAGATCAACACCAAGTACAACGAGGGGCCCGACACCTTGTCCGTGGACGAGCGCATCATGTTCTTCACCCGCTGCGACAAGGAGAAGAACAAGGGCAACCCCGGCACCTGCGACATCTACATGACCTCGTGGGACGAGGCGGCCAATGGCTGGGCCGGAGCGGCCATGCTGGGCAACGGCGTCAACTCCCGCTACAACGACGCCAACGCCTCCCTGTCCTATGACGCCTCGACCCTTTATTTCGTTTCCGACCGTCCCACCGACGACAAGAAGTTCAAGAGCTGGGACATCTTCGTCGCCCACAAGCAGGGCAGCGACTGGGGCCAGGCCGAGCGCGTGGGACCGCCCATCAACACCCAAGGCGACGAGTTCCACGTCATGATCCACCAGGACAACCAGACCCTCTACTTCAGCTCCGACGGACACGGCGGGTTCGGCGGCGCCGACATCTTCGTCTCCCGTATAACCAACGGCGCCTTCGGCGAGCCCCAGAACCTGGGACCCCTGATCAACACCCCGGAAAACGACATGTACTTCACCATCCCGGCCTCCGGCGACCTCGCCTATTTCGCCTCCAACCGCGCCGGCACCGCGGGCCTCGAAGACATCTACTCCGTGCCCATCCCGCCCGAGCTCGGAGGCAAGGGCGTGATCATCGTCAAGGGCATCGTGGCCGACCGCACCACCTGCACCTCGTCAACCATTGACCCCGCCACCCAGACCAAGGTCTATGACATCCATTCCTGCACGCCCATCAACAAGGCCAGCGTGCGCCTCGCCGACGTCATGACCGACATCCCCATCAAGGAGAGCGTCACCGGGCCGTCCGGGTTCTACCAGGTCGCGATCCCCGCGGGCAATGACTACTCCATCACCGCCACCGCTCCGCAATACAGCTTCCATACCGAGCGCTTCAACGTGGCCCGGACCCAGCCCTACCAGGTGATCGAGAAAAACATCCTGCTCGATCCGGCCAAGGTGGGCACTATATTCATCATCAACAACCTCTACTTCGACTTTGACAAGTCCACGCTGCGGCCCGAGTCCAAGAACGAGCTCAACAACGCCATCCGCTGGCTCAACTCCAACCCGAACGCGATCATCGAGATCGGCGGACACACCGACGCCAAGGGCAGCGACACTTACAACATCAAGCTCTCCCAGAACCGGGCCAAGTCGGTCTATGATTACCTGGTGCAGAACGGGATCAATCCGTCGCGGCTCCAGGCCCACGGCTACGGCGAGCGGATGCCCATCGCCACCAATTCCACCGACGTCGGCCGCCAGTACAACCGCCGCGTTGAGTTCAAAATCTTGCAATAGGCGAGGAGAGGGGCATGGCAATGAAAAGAAAAATGAGATTGAGCGTGGCTCTTGGTCTGCCGCTGTTGTGCGCGGCCCTGCTGGGGGCGGCATGTCCCAAGCAGAAGACCGGCGTGGAAGCGGGCCCCAAGAAGAAGGGAGCGACCACGGTGACCGAGGTGAGCATGCCCGAGGCCAACCAGGTCGAGATCAAAGGCTCCAGCCTGCTGGAAGGATACCCCTTCCTGATCCCGGACCCGCTCCGCATCGGGGTGGACGTCAAGGACGCCCAGGCCGCCCTCGACCTGCCCTCCCAGATCAGCGGCTCCGGCGTGATCACCAATATCGAGGTCAAGTCGCTGCCCAACCTGGAGCCGCCCGTGGTCAGGGTCATCGCCACCGTGAACCAGAACGTAACCTATGAGCTCAAGAACCGCGGCATGAGCCTCGTCCTCGTGCTCGAACCCAAGGAGGGGCCGGTGGCCGAGGAACAGCCGGATGCCTCCAAGATCCTGCCCTACGATGAGACCAAAAAGGAGCTGGAGCGCATGCTCTCCGGAGCGCCGCCGCCGCCCATGTCGCCGTCCCCCGCCTATTCCGGCGCCCGGCCCGCCATGGCCGAAAACGTGCCCCAGGCCAAGCTCCGCATGATGCCGCCGCCAAACGGCGACGGCAGCGCCAACGCCGTCGGAGACATCCTGTACCGCACCACCGATGACGGCGTGCAGATCCTGATCGTCACCAACGGATCGGTCGCCCGCTTCGCCGATTACGACGTCCCGAACCCGCCGCGCCTGGTGGTGGACTTCCAGGGGATGACCGTGGCCACTCCCAAGTACACTTACCCCGTGTCATGGGGCGGGGTGAGCCAGGTCCGGTTGGGCAAGCATCCGGGCATGGCCCGCGTGGTCGTGGATTTCCGCGGCAAGATGCCAGCATACTCCGTGAAGCGCACCGAGTCCGGCGTCTCCATCACCGTGTTCAAGGCCGGATACGTGCCCGGTGGAGTGGATTGCCAGTACTACACCACCGGCGCCGGCGAGAGCCTCCGCGACGTGGCCCGGAAGGTCTACGGCAACCCCGAGGCCTGGGTCACCATCATGTCCGCCAACCGCGGCCTGTTCAAGCGCTCCGAGCTGGAAGAAATGAGGAAGAACGGCGGCTCCACCATCCTGGGAGAGGCGATCAAGCTCAAGGTGCCCAACCGCTGACCAAAATTATTGACGCTCATCGCGCGCGGTCCGGAAGGGGCCGCGCGCGATGTTTTTCAGCCGGTCCAGCTCATCATAATCCAGGTCGGGCCGGGCGCACGGGACCAGGGTGTTGTTGTGGAACAGCGGCTCGGAAGCGATGGCGAGCCGCGCCGACCGCACCGCCTCCTCCCACATCGGGCTGCCCGGCACCGGAGAGTATTCGGTGAGGAAAGGACGCGCCCCCGCCCGCAGCACCTCGCGCACCCCGGCCTCGATCTCCGCCGGGCCCTGGCCCGGCAGCCCCGCCAACAGATACACCCCGATCTCGCGTCCGCCGTATCCCGCTTCTTTAAGGCTCGCGAGCGCGCCGTGGAAATCGTCCAGGCTCGCCTTGCCGCCCAGTGCCGCCGCCCGCGCCGGGTCCGTGGTCTCCAGGCCGAACCGGAGCGTGATAAAGCCCGCGCGCTTGAGCAGCCGGGCAAGCCCGTTGGAAAGGCCGCAGAGGTGCATGGCGTTGATCGCGTGGAACCTGACGGCTGGACGCCTCTCCACCACCGCCTCCAGTAGCTCCGTGAGCCGGCCGTCGCCGCCCGCCCGGATCGAGTCGTCGAACAGCGCCACGTCGCGCACGCTGTAGTCCCGGGCCAGTCTCTCGATCTCATCCACCACCGCCCCGGGCTCGCGCGCCTCAAGCCGCGGACGCAGCACGTGCACCGCGCAGTAGGCGCAGCGGTAAGGGCAGCCCCGGCCCGTGATGATCGCCGCGCCCTCGAGCCGCGGGTACAGGTCCCACGCCGGGAACAGGTATTCGCCGGGGATTTGCGACGGCAGGCCCAGGCCCGCGAGAAGGGGAGGCAGGCAAGCGCGGTAATCGCCGGCCGCGACCAGGTCGGCCCCGGACGAGCGCCGGGCGTGGTCCGGCATGAGCGTGGCATACACTCCGCCCACGATGATCGGGACCTCGGGCCACGCGCTCTTCAGCTCCGCGGCCGCGGCCGCCACCCCCGTGTACCAATAGGTCATGACCGAAGTCATCATGACCACGTCGGGCCGGGCCAGGCCGGAGAGGATTTTGCGGAAGGACTCTACCGGCATGCCGTAGCGCTTGAAGCGCCGCGGGATGATGCCCTTGAGCGGCGCGGGCTTCTCGATCTCGACCTGGTCGAACCGGCCCGAACCGTCGCCCCGCCGCCGCGGCAGCACAGAGCTCCGCCCAGGATAATGAACGTCCAGGCAGTCAATCAGCCCGACCTCATACCCCGCCGCCCGGAGCGCCGACCCCAGATGCAAAAGCCCCACCGGCCGCGCCCAGAAATCATACGCCGCGAAATCCTCGATCCACGGGTTCACCAGCAGCGCGCGGGGAAGAGGCTCGGTCACACCAGCGGGTCCCAGCTTATGTACTTGCCCGAGTAGTCGAGCGGATGGAAGTGGGAGGCCATGGTCGGTTCGAGCATGCCCGCGAGCTTCTGGGGCGTCCAGCCCTCGCTGTCGTGGATCGAGCGCAGGATGCGCGGCTGCGAGAACAGGTAGATCTCCTTGCCCCGCACCCCGAACACCTGGCTGGTGATTTTCTGGGCCTGGTCGGTGGCCAGGAACACCGCGAGCGGCGCCACGTCGGCCGGGGTCATCTTCTTGATCTTCTCCACCTTCTTGGCCTGCTCCGGGTCGTCGGTGGGGATGGTGGCGATGAGCCGGGTCCAGGCGAACGGCGCGATGCAGTTGGAGGTCACGTTATAGCGTTGGAGGTCAAGGGCGCACACGCGCGAGAGCGCGACGATGCCGAGCTTGGCCGCGGCGTAGTTGGCCTGGCCCACGTTGCCGATGAGCCCGGCGGTGGACGTGAAATGGATGAGCCGCCCCGACTTCTGCTCGCGGAAATGCACCGCCGCCGCGCGCGAGCAATAGAACGAGCCGTAGAGGTGCGTCTTGAGCACGCCGTCCCACTCCTCGTCGCTCATCTTGAACAGGATGCGGTCGCGCAGGATCCCCGCGTTGTTGACCACGACGTCAATCCGGCCGAACGCGTCCAGCGCGGTCTTGATGATCTTGCCCGCGCCCTCCGAGCCGGCCACGGAATCATAGTTGGCCGCCGCCTCTCCGCCCGCCGCCTTGATCTCGCGCACCACCTCGTCCGCGACCTTCGCGTCCTCGCTCCCTTCCCCCGCCGCCGAGACCCCGGGGTCGTTCACCACCACCTTGGCCCCTTCCTTCGCCATCAGCAGCGCGATCTCCCGGCCGATGCCCCGGCCCGAACCCGTGATTACCGCGACCTTGCCGTCAAGCATTCCCATCCCCATACCCCCTTGCTGAATGTTATAGCTGGCCGTGCGGGCGTTACATCATGGCGCGTCCGGGACCGCCGTCCGCCCGCCAATTGCCAAGCCTATTTGAACACGGAATCCTTGTCAAGAAAAACCGTGATCACAAACGTCTGTAATTTGACGCTGCGGCCGGTCGGCGGGTACAATTCAGAACATGTTTCCCGCGCCGAGGCGACATCATCACGGCGGGGCCGCCCGCCCGCAAGCCGTAACGGCCGCCGCCGTCATATCAGTGCTCCCGCGTCTCTTCCTGGCCGCGCTCGCGGCGACGGCCCTGGCCGTCAACATTCCCGGCTGCGAAGAAAAAAAGCCCCTGATAGTGGGCGATCTGGTCATCGTCCATGCCGTGCCCCTGCAGTGGACCGAGCTGGAGAAAGGGCTGCAATACACGCGCCTCGAATTCACGCGCCAGGCCGACGGCCAGAACGTCATGGCCGCCGTCCTTTCCGTGGACCCCAAGAAATTCAGGTTCTCGCTCCTGAACGCGCCGGAAATCCAGGGCCAGCCATCCGCCTGGGTCAGCGACCTGGCGAAAAAGGCCGGCGCCGTGGCCGCGGTCAACGCGAGCTTTTACCTGCCCGAGACCTATGAGCCGATCGGGCTTCTGGTGGCCCGCGGCAAGGTCATCCATCCCTGGCACCAGGCCGCGGGGTCGGGCATCTTCTGGTATGACCACTCCAGCGCGGCCATCGAATGGGCCAAGGAGTATCGGGATGCGTGGGAACAAAAAGAGCTCGCCATCCAGGCCGGCCCTCTAATCGTCGAGCCGAAGGGCGAGCCGGGGATTTACCAGGACCGGCAAAAGTATCGCAGCCGGACCGCCATCGGCCTGGACCCGAAGGGCCACGTCATCCTGCTCTGCACCTTCCGCCAGGGACAGGAGGAGCTGGACCTTTCCGGCCTCGACCTTTACGAGCTCATGGAGATCGCGCGGCTGCCCGCGCGCCATGGCGGCCTCGGCCTCGACACCGTTCTCAACCTCGACGGCGGGACCTCCTCCGCTCTGTACCTGAAGCTCCCGCAATTGCAGCTCGAAATTAAATCCACCCACCCCGTCCGCAACGCCGTCGCCGTTATTAAAAAATAGAAGCGATGTCACTCTTGTCCAAAATAGGCCGTAAGAAAACCGCCAAGACGCCAAGAGCGCCAAGGATCGCCAAGTAAATCATGATGTTTCTTTGCGGCCCGGCAAATAACAGCTCCGGAGCGTTGGCCCCAACCGGCTTGGCGGACCGG
>DATKZS010000083.1:0-10688 GCA_035527835.1 bacterium | reverse complement strand
AAACCGCCAAGACGCCAAGAGCGCCAAGGACCGCCAAGTAAATCATGATGTTTCTTCGCGGCCCGGCAAAGAACAGCTCCGGAGCGTTGGCCCCAACCGGCTTGGCGGACCGGCCGACGGGAGCGCCAAGCAAGAAACATTCGCACCCCAGCCCTCTTAAAATCGTGTTTAAAAATAATCCTTGGCGCTCTTGGCGTCTTGGCGGTTCTCCGGTCCGTTTATTTTGGACAGCACTGGGAAAAAATAGATTCTCTGCGTTCTTTGCGTCTTTGCGCTCAATAAAAAATATCAACCCTTATTGATGAACATGGACAACAAAGTCTACAAGGTCGAGAAGCTCGTCCATGGCGGCCTCGGCCTGGTCCGCGACACCGAGGGCGTCGTGTTCGTGGCGTTCGTGATACCCGGCGAGACCGTGCGCATCGGCGCGATCAGGAAGGAGCGGCGGAGGCGGACCGCGGAGAGAGTGGAGGTCGTGGAACCGTCGCCGGAGCGGGCCGTGCCGCCGTGCCCGCTGTTCGGGCGGTGCGGCGGGTGTCAATTGCAGCACGTTTCGTATGAGGCCCAGCTTCGGTTCAAGCGGGAGATCGTGCAAGAGGTTCTGGCGCGGCTGGCCGGTGTGGAGGCGGAGGTCGCGCCGGTGTTGCCCGCGGCTTCTCCCTGGCATTACCGCGCGCGGATCAAGCTCCAGGTGAGGCGCGGCATCGCCGGGTTTTTCGCGGAGGGCGCCAACGAGCTTTTGCCGGTCCCGCACTGTTACATCGCGCGCGACGAGCTCAACGCCCTGCTGCCGACGCTGGGCGGGCTCGTCAGGGCCAGGGGGACCGAGACGGTCGAGCTGATGCTTTTGCCGGACGGCGGCTTATGGGCCATCGCGGCCGGCCGCGGCCGGAAGACCTATCGGTGGGTCAACGGCGGCTGGACTCCGGACGCGGGGCAGCGCGCCGCCTTCTCGCAGGTGAACCCGGAGCGCAACGAGGCGCTCAGGGAGCTGGTGGCGGGGCTGGCCGGGCAGGGGCCGTGCGCGAAGGCGATTGATTTATACGCGGGCACGGGCAACCTCGCGGGCGCGCTGCTCGGCCGCTGTGAGCAGGTGACCGCGGTGGACAGCGATCCGGCGGCAATGGAGCTCGGCCGGCGGAGCATCGGGAAAGATCACGCCGCGCGCGTCAGGTTCGTGAATATGAAGGCAGAGGATTTTCTGGCGGGCGCGAGCGATGCCGATCGGCCTGACCTGGTCGTGCTCGACCCGCCGCGCTCCGGCGCCCGGCCGGCCGTCAGCGGGATCATCCGCCTCGCCCCGCCCCGCGTCATCTATGTCTCCTGCGACCCCGCCACCCTGGCCCGCGACCTCAAAGACCTCGCCCGCGAAGGCTACGCCCTCCGCTCCATCACCCCCCTCGACATGTTCCCCCAGACCGCCCACATCGAGACGGTGAGTTTGATCGTGAGGGAGGGATGAGCCGGAGTGGGTAATTCGAACTTATTTAATAGCCGCAGATGAACGCGGATGAACGCGGATTAATTTTTGAATATTTTCTTATCTGCGTTCATCCGCGTTCATCTGCGGCAAAATTAATAACCCACTCGTTCTCGAGGATACCGTGGAATTGATGGGGAAATTGATGGAGGCGGCAACCGGAGTTGAACCGGTGTATAACGGTTTTGCAGACCGTCGCCTTACCACTTGGCTATGCCGCCGATAAAAATGGAGCAGGAGACGGGACTTGAACCCGCGACAGCCACGTTGGCAACGTGGAGCTCTACCAACTGAGCTACTCCTGCCCGCACCAGCGCCGGACTTCCGGCTGTTAAATTATATATATCATGGCTTCCGGCCGTGTCAAGTCCGGAGGCCTGAAACGGACCCTCTCAATGGAGGGGAAATTTATTTCACGCAAAGGCGCAAAGATCGCAAAAATCAGAAATATTATTTTCTTGGCTTTGCGTTCTTTGCGCCTTTGCGTGAAAAGAATCCGTGATTGACCCTCCCCACTCAATCAATCCTCTCCCCTTTTTCGTCGAACAGGTGCACCCGGGCCGGGTCGAAAATAACGTCCGCCTCGTCGCCCGGCCGCGGCGCCTGGCCCACCACCACCCGCACGATCAGCGCCACGCCCCGGCACGAAACCGTGACGATCTTCTCCGAACCCAGCTCCTCCACGTCCTCCACCCGGCCCCGGATACCGCCGCCCATGGTCAGCGCCAGGTCCTCCGGCCGCGCCCCCAGCGTGGCCCGGGCCCCGTCCCGGCCCGCGGTCCCCGCCGGCAGCTTGACCCGCAAATCACCCGCGCAAAACGCCGGGCCGTCCGCCATCCGGACCTCGCCCTCGATCAGGTTCATGGGCAAATGCCCCACGAACCCGGCCACGAACGTGCTCGCCGGACGCGCGTACAGCTCCTCCGGCGCCGCCACCTGGATCAGCCGCCCCTCCTTCATCACCGCCACCCGGTCCGACAGCGCCATGGCCTCCGTCTGGTCGTGCGTAACGTACACCGCCGTCCCGCCCGTCTCCCGGAGCACGTGCTTCAAAAAGCGCCGCGACTCCAGCCGAAGACGCGCGTCCAGGTTCGAGAGCGGCTCGTCGAACAAATACACCAGCGGCTCGCCCACCATGGCCCGCGCCACCGCCGCCCGCTGCTGCTGCCCGCCCGAGATCGCCGCCGGGCTCCGCGCGAGCACCTGCTCGATCCCCAGCCGCCGCGCGACCTCGTCAACCTTTTCATTCAGCTCCCGCTCCGGCTTCTTCTTCAGCTTGAGCGGATACCCGATGTTCTCCCGGATCGTCATGTGCGGGTACAGAGCGTAGTTCTGGAAAACCATGGCGATGCGCCGCCCCGCCGGCGGCACCCTGGTCACGTCCCGCCCGCCGATCAGCACCCGGCCCGAGTCCGCGTACTCCAGGCCCGCCACCAGCCGAAGCGTCGTCGTCTTGCCGCAGCCCGACGGCCCCAGCAGCGTGAAAAACTCGCCGTCGCCCACCGTGAGCGACACGTCGTCCACGGCCCGCGTCCCGCCGAAATCCTTGACCGCGTTTTCCAGAACCACTTCCGCCATCTAAATACTCCGATCAAAATTAAGTTGCCGTCATATCAGCGCTGACCCGCCCATCGTATTTTTGTTTCGCACAGAAACCTAGCGCGGCACAAGGCCGCAACCAAAGAATTCATTAACAAGGATATTCAGGATGTCAAGGATAAGATTTTTTTATCCTGAATATCCTTTACATCCTTGTTCATTCATTCTTTCAGCCGGATGCGCATTATTTCTCGAAAGGTGCAAAGAAATTTATGCATCTTGCATGTTAGTAGTACAGAGAACACGGAGAAAAATAAAAAATAAAAATTCTCTGTGTTCTCTGTGCCTCTGTGCGAAATCAATCCCCTCCCAATGATGACCCTCCCCTGGCGCGCGCTCACCCCTTGATCCCCCCGAAAAACCCGAACCCGTACCTCCGCGAGATCCAGAAGTACACCCCGATCACCGGCAGCGCGTAGGCCAGCGAGTACGACGCGATCGTCCCGATCTTCAAGATGCCCATCTCGTCCTGGAACCGGAAGATGGCCACCGACAGCGGGTAATGGTCCGCCGCGTGCGACGTGAACAGGATGAACGGGATCAGAAAATTCGACCACGCGTTGATGAAAGCCAACAGCGCGATCACCGCGATCCCCGGACGCGCCAGCGGGAACGCCACGTTCCGGAATACCTGCCACGCCGACGACCCGTCCACCAGCGCCGCCTCCTCGTACGAACGCGGCACCCCGTCCATGAAGTCCTTCAAAATAAAAACCGCCGTCGGCAGATACCCCGCCGCCATTACCAGCACCACCCCGAGATAGGTGTCCACCAGCCGGAGCTTGAGCATCAGCCCGTAGATCGGGACCATCGCCGCCACCCCCGTCACGATGGACGAGAGCAGCACCAGCCCGTACAGCGCCGCCTCCTTGCCCCGGAACCCGGAGCGCGCCAGCCCGTAAGCGCCCAGCGACCCCGCCGCCACCACCAGCATCATGCACCCGGCCGACAGGATGGCCGAGCTCACGAACGGCAGCAGGTTCCCCCGCGCCCCCGCCGACCACGCCCACGAAAAATTATTGAGGGTGAGCCCGGGCAGCGCGACCGCCATGGAAGGCCGCGTCGAGAACGGAGTCACCGCGAGCCAGCACAGAGGCATGATGAAGAAAAGCAGGAACAGCGCCATCAGCGCGTACTTCACGATCGCCGCCGCCTTCATCGCTTCCTCCCCGCCGCGATGTAAAACGCGCCCAGCCCGAGGTTGATGAGCAGCATCACGGTGGCCGCCGCCGACCCGAACCCCAGCTTGAACGTCCCCAGAAACGCGTTGCGATAGATGTACACCGGCAGGATCTCGGTCGCGAACGACGGGCCCCCGCGCGTCAACAAAAACGGCGTGAACACGTTGAAGGTCCACAGCGTGATCAGGATGAGGTCGGTGAGCAGGGTGCCCCGGATCAGGGGCAGGATGATGTCCTTGAACTTGTTATACGCCGGCGCGCCCAGCACCTCCGCCGTCTCCAGATACGACGGCGGCAGCGACGCGATGGCCGCGCTGAACAAGAGGAGCGAAAAAGCCGTGCCCCGCCAGGTGTTGAACACGATGATGGACAAAAGCGCGTGGCTCTGGAGCCACGGCACCGCGGGCAGGCCCAGCGCCGTGATGGCGCGGTTCAACAGGCCCGCGTCCGCGTCGAGAAACGCCGCCCAGCAATACGCCACCACCACCTCCGGCAAAATCCACGCCGCCACCGCCGCCGCCTGGATCGCGCCCTTGACCGCCCCCTTCTCCCCGTGCAGCATCATCGCCAGCAAAAGCCCCAGCCCCGCCTGGCCGATTACCCCGGACCCGATCACGAAGCCCGTGCTCACCTTGAGCGCGTTCCAGAAAAAGTGGTCGTGGAAAATCCGCGAAAAATTCCCGAGGCCTACGAAGGACGGCGCGGAGACCGAGGTGAGGGTGAGGTCGGTGAAACCGATCACGATCACCCACAGCGCCGGAAAGGCCAGGAACAGGACGATCAGCGCGGCGGCCGGCGCGCTGAACGCCCCCGCCGCCCTCCCGCTGATTATGCCCTCGCCCCGCGCCATGGCTCCATCATATTAGCCGAAGGTGTGAGAGGTCAAGCAAAAGAAAACCGCCAAGGCGCCAAGACCGCCAAGAAAACCAATTCAAAATATTTCTTTCTTAACGCTCTTGGCGCCTTGGCGGTTTTCTTTGATCTCACTGTTTAGCGCCGCCGCCATCACCGTCCGGTTCCTCCCGCTCTCCTTGGCCCGGTAGAGCGCCTGGTCGCTAAGCTCGATCAGCGACTCCTTTTCCGTGGCGTCGTCCGGGTACACCGCCACCCCCAGCGAGAGCGACACCTTGAATTCCTTGCCGTCAGCGTGGAAGCGGAGCTTGGCCACGTTCTTGCGCACCCGCTCCGCGAGCTCGCGCGCGCCCTTTTCCCCGGCGCCCACCAGGATGAGCGCGAACTCCTCGCCCCCGTAGCGCGCCGCGCTGTCCACCTTGCGCACCGACGAGCAAAGCAGCGCCGCGACCCCCTTCAGCACCTCGTCGCCCACCGGGTGGCCGTAGGCGTCGTTGATCTTCTTGAAGTGGTCAATGTCCGATAGCACCACCGCGAGCCGCGTGCCCAGCCGGCCCGCGCGCTCGATCTCGTCCGTCAGCCGCCCCTGGAACCAGCGGTGGTTGTAAAGGCCGGTGAGCCCGTCGGTCACCGCCCGCTGCTCCATCTCCCGGTACAGGAGCGCGTTATGGATCGCCACCGCCGCGATGTCCGCCAAAATGCCGGAGACCCGCACCATGTATCGGCCGAAGGCGTCCGGCTCGCGCGAGAACAGCGCCAGCGCCCCCTGCGCCGAGTGCTTGAGCGGCAGCGGGTGGATCAGCGCCGACTTCATGCCGGACGGGTCGAGGCGCTGGCCCAGGGCCCAAGTCTTGCGCGTTCGCTCGGCCAGGTCCGGGATGGAAAGGTACTGCTTCTGTGCGATCACCCATCCCGCCAGTGTCCCCTCCACCACCGCCTGTCCCTCCGCCGATTTGACGATGTCCCCGCCGGCCGCCGCCACCACCGGCGCGCCGTCGTCGCCGGGCAGCACGATGGCCGCCGCGTCGTGGCCGGTAATGGCCTGGCTCATGCGCAGCACCGCCGCGAAAATTTCCGCGAGGTCCAGAGACTGCGAGAGCCGGTGCGACAGCTCGGCCAGCGACTTGAACTGCGCGGCCTCCGACTCGACCAGCTTCATGAGCAGAGCGTGCGAATGCACGTCCGCCACCTTGTCCGCGAGCAGATTCATCAGCTTCTCGTCCGCCGCCGAAAACCCGTTGCCGTCCTTCCGGTCCGCCGCCAGCACCCCGGCCAGCCGGCCCTGGCTCAGCACCGGAACCGCCACCAGATGCTCCACCGCCGCCCCTCCACGGTACGGCAACGCTCCCTTCAGCCGCTCCGGCCCCGACACCCGGAGCGCCGTCTCCTCCGCCGCCACCCAGCCCAACAGCCCCGACCCCGCCGCCACCCGGGCCTCCGCGTTGATCTCATCCGACGCCGAGACCTCCCGCAGATGGAACGGACCGTCCGCCGCCCGCCAGTACAGCGCCAGCGCGTCCGCCTCCACGGCCTCGCGGCCGGCCTCCAGGGCCGCGTGGAACGCCTCGTCCAGCGCGAACACCGACCGCACCGCCTCGCTCTTCCGCCCCTGGTCCGTGAGACCCGAGAGCCGGTGCACCGTGTCGTCGCGCTGGAACTCGGAAACGTCGCGCTTGAGGTCATCGAGCGCCCGCTCCGCCCGCTGCCGCGACCTCCGCTCCAGGCTCACGAACAATCCCATGGCCAGGCCGAACGCCGCGAGGTACGCGCCGTGAATGCCGGCGCCCGGCCAGTCGGGATCGGCCCGGCCCGCCCAGGCCGAGTGCCCCGCCACGAGCGCCATGGTCATGAGCCACAGCATGGCCCCGCGCCTGAGCCCGGCCGAGCTCGCGGCCACCGCGAAAATAATAAAGGACAGGGGCCCGAGCGCCGGCCCGTGTCTCCCCGCCGCCAGCGTCGCCACCGTCATGCCCGCCATGGTCCAGGCCCCCAGCCACATCACCCGCCGCCGCGTGTCGCCTTGCTGGTCAATGAGCGTCATGATCTCGAAGAGCACGACCACCAGGAGCCCGGCCAGCGCGACGTAGTGCGGCGCGCCGTACCCGGCAAAATGGTCGAAGCGGCCGGAGGCGATGAGCAGAAGGGAGAGAAAGTAAAGCGCGGGCCGGATGAGCGGCCGCGCCTGGGCCAAAAGATCGCGCGATGATCGCGCCCGTTTCATGGTTTGCCTGGAGCTTCCTTGCCGGGGTCTTCGGAAAACTGGATCACCAGCTCGCCGGGCTTCACCATGCCCAGCTCCTCCCGGGCCAGGCGCTCGATGTGCGCCGGGTCGTTCTGGAGACGCTCGATCTCCGCGCGCAGCTCCCGGTTCTCTTCCCGGAGCTTTTGCGCCCGTGAGAGCAGCTCCTGCCTTTCTTGCTGGTACCGGACGAGGTTTAAGAGGCCACGGTCTCCGAACACCGTGAACGCGAGGATAATAAGAACCAGGACGCCCACCGCCACCTTGAGCTTCATCTTTTCCACCTCCGCATGTCCAGCATGAGCGTACGCACCGGGATGCCGTACTGTAGATTATAACAGATTCCGTTGAAAATTCGTAGCCGGCGCCAAGGAGCCTTGATTCCGGCTGGACTTGGGAGATTGTCGACAAGCATGTTCTAATGGAGTTCGAGACGATCAAGGAGGGCGTTTTCCCGCGGAAGGCGGGGAATAGCCCGCGTGTGGCATGCGGCGCGTCGGGCCTGCCGCATCATTCAGGTTCATGGAGGTTGGAAAAATGAAAATATGCGTTCCCAAAAGGTTGGCCGCCGTTGTCTGCATCCTGGCCATCTCCCTGCTGTCGGCCCCTTATGCGACATCGGCCTCGGGGGCGAGCAGCGCCGCGAACAGCCTGTCGGGCGCGGTGAAGATCAAGAGCATTTCGCACCAGGACCCGTCCCAGGTGGATGCAACGGAATTTTTCGCGCTCCATGATTATCTCGCAACAAGCTATCCTCTCATCCATAAAAACCTGGTTCGGGAGAAGGCCGGCGGCCTCAGCCTGCTCTACACCTGGCAGGGAAGCGACCCCTCGGCCAGACCCGTGATCCTTATGGCCCACCAGGACGTGGTCCCCATCGCGCCCGGCACCATTGGTGACTGGACCCATTCTCCATTTTCCGGCGACATCGCCGACGGCTACGTGTGGGGAAGAGGGACCATGGACTGCAAGGGCTTCCTGATTTCGATCATGGAAGCGGTGGAGGGCTTGATCGCCGAAGGGCACGCTCCGCGGCGCACGATCTACCTGGCCTTTGGGCATGACGAGGAAGTGGGCGGCGACCACGGGGCCGCCGCGATCTCGTCGCTGCTCGAATCGCGGGGAGCGAAGGCGGAGTACGTTATTGACGAGGGAGGATTCATCGTTGATGGCGCGCCGCTGGGCATTGACAAGCCCCTTGCCATGGTCGGCATCGCCGAGAAAGGATATCTTTCGCTGGAACTAAAGGTAAAAACCGGGGGCGGGCACTCGTCCATGCCGCCGCCGGAATCGGCCATCGGCATCCTCGGCGCCGCGATCCACCGCCTCGAGAAGCGGCCCTTCCCCTCCCGCCTGGAGGGAGTTACCGTTCTGACCTTCGAAAGCCTGGCCCCCGAGATGCCCGCCTCCATGAGGGCCGCCATCAGCGGCCGCCGGCTCCTGGGCGGAGTGATCAAAAACATGCTGTCAAAAGTCAACGCCACCAACGCCATGATCCGGACCACCACCGCGGCCACCATCATCGAAGCCGGCTCCAAGGAAAACGTGCTCCCCCAGGAGGCCAGGGCGGTGGTCAACCTCAGACTGCTCCCCGGCGACGACATTGCATACGCCGTGGGCCGGGTGAAGAAGGTCATTGCCGATCCCCGGGTCGCGGTGGAGATCATGGACGGGGCCCGCGAGGCTTCCAAAGTATCGAGCGTGGAGTCCGACGGCTTCAAGATCCTGAAGACGACGATCGCCGAAGTTTTTCCCGGGACGCTGATGGCGCCCTTCCTGGTCCTGGGCGGCACTGATTCGCGCCACTACGAGAACATAAGCGACAGCGTCTATCGCTTCATCCCGATGCGGGTGAGCGAGAAGGATCAGGAGCGCGCCCACGGAACTGATGAAAGGATCGCGGTGGACAACATCGAGGAAATCATCGAATTTTACCGGCGGCTGATCTTGAACTCGGAATAATGGCTCGCCTCTATTTTTCCGGGCCGCCCACGGTGGACCCGCTGGTCTCTGCCGGCGCGGGGCCTTCTCCTGGCGTCTCCACCGGTTTCTGCTCCGCCGCGATGGCCAGTCTTTTCAGTCCCGCCATCTCGGCCAGGTCCATGACCTCGACCACCCGGCCGTGCAGCGTGGCCTGGTCCGCCTGCAGCACCACCACTCCGTCGGGCGCCGCCCGGGAAAGCGTCTTGAACCGCCCGGAGAGCTGCTGGTTGGTGAGCTTCTCGCCCTCGATGAAGGCGTCGCCTTCCTTGTTGATCACCACGAAGAGCTTGTCGGCTTTTTCGAGGGGCCGCTGGCTGGAGGCCTGGGGCAGGCTGACGTTGATGCCGCCGGAGGTCGCGAAGGTGGTGGTGACGGTGAGGAACAGGACCAGGATGAAGATGATGTCCACGAGCGATGTCAGCTCGGGCCGCGGGTCCTCGCGTTCCTTGTCCTTGAATTTCATTTACCGTTCCCGGCCTGGCCCATGGCCGCGGCCTGGCCCATGGCCGCGGCCTGGCCTTTGGCCGCGGCCTTGTCCATGTGGTTCAACAGGTCCACCGCGAATTCTTCCATCTCCCGGACGCTGCGCTCCGCGAGCCCGGAAAAGCCCTTGTAAGCCAGGTACGCCGGGACCGCCACGATCAGCCCGAAGGCCGTGGTGTACAACGCCACGTAAATGCCGCTCGCTAAAAACTCCATCTGCCCGATGTGCCGCTGCGAGATCTGGTCGAAGATCTGGATCATCCCGATCACCGTGCCCAGGAACCCTAGCAGCGTGGAAAGGCCCGGGACCGCCGCCAGGATGCCCAAAAACCGCTCCAGCTCGCGCGCCGCCCGGCGGCCCTCGTCCTCCAATGCCTCCCGGATCCGCTCCCGGGGCGAACCGTAAAGCAAAAGCGCCGACAGCAGCACCTTGGCCATCAGAGAGTCGCTCTTGCGGCACGCCACCACCGCGTCCTCGATCTTGCCCTGGTCCAGGTAGGCCTCGACCTCGCGCAAAAATGCGCGCGGAGCGATCCGGGACCCCCGAACCAGCAGAAACCACGACCGCTCCAGGATGATGGCCAGCGCCACCACCGAGCACAGCGCGATCGGCCACATCACCACTCCCCCCCGCTCCAGCAGGGGGAAGAACGAATTGATCAACTGCAAGGTATCTCCCATAATGCGGGATATGTTATCACGGGAATGCGGCCAAAACTAGTGTAGTGGATCACTCTTGTCCAAAATAGGCCGTAAGAAAACCGCCAAGACGCCAAGAGCGCCAAGGATCGCCAAGTAAATCATGATGTTTCTTTGCGGCCCGGCAAATAACAGCTCCGGAGCGTTGGCCCCAACCGGCTTGGCGGACCGG
>DATKZS010000082.1:0-26869 GCA_035527835.1 bacterium | reverse complement strand
CCGGTCCGCCAAGCCGGTTGGGGCCAACGCTCCGGAGCTGTTCTTTGCCGGGCCGCAAAGAAACATCATGATTTACTTGGCGATCCTTGGCGCTCTTGGCGTCTTGGCGGTTTTCTTACGGCCTATTTTGGACAAGAGTGAAAAATGAAAAGCGACCCCTGCTGCCTGTGCGGCTCCGAGCAGTACCGCCCGTACATGCGCAAAGTTTACGCGCTGGGAGGGCGGCCGCTCGACCTGGTGCGCTGCCGGGGGTGCGGGCTGATCCGGGTCGAGCCCATGCCCGGCGCGGAGGAGGTGCGCGGCCTGTACACCGAGGCTTATTTTGACCGCGACTTTTCGTGCGGGGTGCGCAAGGGCACGTATCTGGAGAGCGAGGCCATGCGGGTCGAGGAGTACCGCGAGGTCTTGAGCGTGATCCGGTCGTACCGTCCGTTCGGGCGGCTGTTGGAGGTCGGGTGCGCGGCCGGGAGCTTCTTGAATTACGCGCAGCGCTCGGGCTACCAGGTGGAGGGCGTGGACATCTCGGCCTGGGCCGCGGAAATGGCCCGCGAGCAGTTCGCGGTGCCGGTCCACGTCGGCCGCCTGATGGAGGTCAACTTTCCGGATGAGACCTTTGACGTGATCTTCTTCGGCGACCTGCTGGAGCACGAGCCCGACCCGGTGGAGCTCTGCCGGGAGGCCCGCCGCGCGCTCAAGCCCGGCGGCCTGCTCGCGGTCAAGACCCCCACCTACGTCAACTCCTTTTATTTCCGGCTCGCCCGCCACGTGCCCAAGGCGCTGTTGCTCGGCATTTTCGACCTTCGGCTGCTCCGGGCCATGAAGCTCGCCCACGAGGGACCCAACCTCCCGCCCTACCACCTCTTCGAGTACTCGCACCAGAACCTGGAGATGCTCTGCGAGAAGGCCGGGCTACGCGTGCTCGGGCACCGGACCTCGCTCTTGGTGCCCGAGTTCCTGGACCGCTGGAACGCGCCGCTTCTGGACCGCGTGGTCTTCTTCGGGTTCCGGGCCATGAAGGCGCTGGTAATGAAGCTGAACCTTCCGGCCGGCCACGTCCTGGTGCTGGGGGCCAAAGAGTAGGGGCGATGAGGATTCTGCTGATCGAGTCGGGGGTGATGGCGCCGGAGCGGTTTGTTTACCAGTGTTATCCGCCGCACGGTCTCATGTATCTTGCCTCCTTCCTTCGCTCGCGTCGTCCCGGCCACGAGCTCAGGCTCTTCGACATGATGGCGGAGCGGGCGCGGCCGGAGGACGTGGAAGGCGTGCTCGATTCCTTTCATCCCGAGCTCGTGGCCATTCACGCGATGAGCTTCCAGGCCTCGTGCCTGCACGCGCTGGCCGCGCGGATCAAGGCGCGCGACCCGCGCTGCGTGGTGGCGGTGGGCGGCCCGCACCCGAGCGCCGCGCCGGAAGCGGTGCTCAAGGACAGGAACGTGGACGTGGCCGGGCTGGGCGAGGGGGAGGAGACGTTCGAGGAGATCGTGGCCCGGCGGGAAGAGGGCCGGGACCTCGCCGGGATTCCGGGAACGGCGGTGGCGCGGGCCGGCGCCATCGTCCGCGGGCCGGAGCGGGCATATATCGAGGACCTGGACCGGCTGCCCTTTCCCGCCTGGGACCTGGTCGAGCTGGAAAAATATTTCACCGACGTCATGCTCACCCAGAACGACATCACCTGGCGCAAAGAGGTCACCACCATCTTCACCTCCCGCGCCTGCCCGTTCGGCTGCATCTTCTGCCACAACATGTTCGGCAAGAAGTTCCGGGCCCGCTCCGTGGAAAACGTGCTCGACGAGATGGAGACCCTGGTCCGCGGCCACGGCATCCGCGAGCTGCACCTGATTGACGACTGCTTCAACTTCAGCGCCGAGCGGGCGCTGTCCATCCTTAACGGCATCCTGGAGCGCGGCCTGGACCTGAAGCTGGCTTTCCCCAACGGCATCCGGGGCGACCGCCTGCCCGACCTGCTGCTCGACACCATGAAGCGCGCCGGCGTTTACAAGATCAACATCGGCATCGAGAGCGGGTCGCCGCGCGTGCAGAAGATCATCAGGAAGGGGCTGTCGCTCGACGCCATCCGCGACGGCGTCGCCCGGGCGGCCGCGCGGGGCATCTTCACCCACGGCTTCTTCATGATGGGCTTCCCGGACGAGACGGAGGACGACCTCAACCAGACCATCGAGTTCGCGCGCTCGAGCGATTTGCACACCGCGGGCTTCGCCCTGCTCTCGCCCTTCCCCGGCACCGAGGTCTATCGCATGGCCGAGCAGGCCGGCCGGATCGTGAATTTCGATCCGGACGACACCTCGTACATGCGCATCACCGTGAACCTTACCGCGGTGGACGACGCCACCCTGCTTGGCATGCACAAGCTGGCGCACTGGAAGTTCTACGGCAGCCCGAAGAGAATCTATCGCATCATGCGGACCATGCCCCACGTATCGGACTTCTTCAAGGTGGGCGCAAAGCATTTCCGGCTGAAGTTCATATGAACAGCGACCGACAACCCGGGGAATCGGACAGGACGGCCGAGCTGATCGGCCTGGGAGTGGTTCTCATTCTCGGGCTGGTGCTGCGGCTGCGCCATTTAGACACGCTCCTGCCCTGGTTCTATTACGTGGATGAGCTCAGAACGGTCGAGTACTCGCTGCGCCTTATTAACAACCGCACCATTGACACCGGTTACCAGTTCTATCCGGCGCTGTCCTTTTACATCAACGCGGCCGCTTACATGGTTTGGGCCGTGGCGGGACAGGCGGCCGCGGTGCTCAAACACGGACCGGGCGTTGCGCTCGAGATGTTCCGGGGAATGCAGGATACGGATCTTGTGCTGCTTATGCTGTCGAGATGGGTGTCGGTGCTCTTCGGCCTGGCGGCCCTGGTTTATGCGCACCTGGTCGCCCGGCAGTTCCTGCCCTGGCGCTGGGCCTTGTTCGCCACCCTGCTCTGGAGCATAAACACCCTGCATGTCTCCATGTGCGGCCTGGCCAAAGCGGATTCGATCAACAGCTTCTTTCTCATCGCGGGATTTTACTACGCGTCGGTGTATTTAAGACGCGGCGGGACCAGGTATCTGGTCACCACCTGCGCGCTGGCCGGTCTTTCCTTTGCGGTCAAGAACTATTATTTCCTGGTCATCTGGGTTTCTTTTCTTCTAATAGTAAAAGGGCTTGAAAAGGGCGAGGGCCTTGGCGGCCTGGTGCGTCACCGCGAGACCTGGGCCGGGTTTCTGATCATGTTGCTGGCGGGTTTTATCGGCTCGCCCTATACCTTCATCAAGCTCAAGGAAACCATGATCAACGTGGGCTGGCTCTACCGCCAGGCGGAGATCATCAGCACCTGGCACACCGACCCGCACGCCTGGTGGCGCGACCGGCACTTTTACGCCTACCTTATAATCCTTCCCTTTATTTTCGGGCTGCCGCTCTACCTCGCCACCGTGGCCGGGTGCGTCAACCACGCCCGCAAGTGGGCCTTGAAGGACCCCACCATCCTGTACGCGTTGATCTGGTTCCTTCATATCTTCAACTCCCAGGCCGGGGGGCCCAGCGGGTCCTCATATCACTATTACCTCTACATGTACATCATCCCTTTCGGGATCATCATGGCCGTGGAGCTCGGCAAGGACATGGTCTCGTCCCCGGCCCCATGGCGGGCCGCGGCCGGGTATGCCATTATTGCCGTAGTGCTCGTCACCAGTTTGCTCCGAATCCAGGACTACCGGAAGCTGATGTTCGAAAACTATGACCTGGCCGGCCCGTGGATCCGCGAACGGCTCGGGCCCCGGTCCAGGTTGTTGATGCTGTCGGTGTACAAACCTTCCAAGGCCCTGGGCGTCGCCGAGGCCCGCTCGGTCTGGCCGCAGGAGTTTGACGAAAAGCTCATCGCAAGCTTTGATCCCGACGTGATCGTCATTGATACGTGGGTGGTGGCCGGGTTCAGAAAATACTACAAGCCGATGCGGGTGGAGGGCCTGGTGGATTCCATCCTGGCGGGGGACAAGGGCTACAATATTGTCGCGAATTTCCGGCCGGATTATCTTAACCGCTGGTACTATGTCGCGCTTGACCCGGAGCACGACGTCGAGCTGGTCGTGCTTAAACGCGAAAAAACGGCCCCTGAAACAAAGCGGGAATAATCGAGGGGGCAAGGCGTTAAATCATCATGAGCAAAGAGCCGCCGGTTATGAGCGTGATCGTCCCCCTGCACAACGCGGGGCGACTGATCGGCCGCTGCCTGGAGGCAATCCGGGGCCAGGAGGGTTTTGGCGAGGGCGCTATCGAAGTGATCGTCGTGGACGACGGGTCGTCGGACGGCGGCGCGGACGCCGCGTCCCTTTGCGACCAGCTGATCAGGATGGACCAGAACCGGGGCGCGGCCACGGCCAGGAACCGGGGCGCGAAAGAGGCCCGGGCCGACATTCTCGTGTTTGTCGACGCTGACGTCTTTTTGGGGCCCGCGGCGCTGTCGGCGCTTTTCAAGGTCTTCGATGAACATCCCGACGTATCCGCGGCAGTGGGCAGCTACACCACCGAGCCCGCGGACACCAACCCGGTCAGCGTTTACCATAATTTGTTCACCCGCTATCATCACGACCTCAGTCCGCTGGATATAGACTGGTTCTGGGGAGCGATGGGAGCGGTCAGGAAACAGGCCTTCAATGAAGTGGGCGGTTTTGACGAGCGCTACCAGGGCGCCAGCGCGGAGGACATGGAGCTGGGCCGAGCCCTGGCCCGGGCCGGCCACCGCGTCCGCTACTGCCCGGAGGCCCAAGGAGCGCACGCGCACCGTTTTACACTTGCCGGCATGCTTTCAAACGATTACAAAAAAGCGGTGCTGGGCACCAAGCTGAGACTTGGGAGCCGGCTCCCCCAAAAAGCTCCGGGGTTTGCAAACCCCAGAAGCATGGCGACCCTGGTCCTGGTCCCCTTGCTGTTGATCTTTTGTATCGCTGCTTGTTTCAAGTCGTGCGCCGTACTCGCAATAGCCGCTATCATCGCGCTGCTCATCCTGATAAACGCCCCCTTTTACAATTTCCTCAAGAGGCATTTTGCCGGGCCTCGGATGGTCTGGCCGATTCTGTTGCACTGGATACAATCGCTGGCGATTCTTGCGGGCGCCGCGGCCGGAGTGGCCGGGCTGATCATGGGAAGGCCGACCTACGGCCGGCCGGGCTGGATCTGAGAGCGGAGATCACCTGATGGACATGCAAACAGCCATATCGGGCCTGAAACTATTCGGAGGGCGGGAGCTTCCCCACCCGGCCTACCTCATCTTTTTCGTGACCTCGCGCTGCGTGGGCAAGTGCAAGCACTGCTTTTACTGGGAGAGAATCAACCAGCCGGAGAACCCGCTTACTCTTGACGAGATCGAAAAGGTCGCGGGCTCCATGGGCCAACTGCTGCAGGTGACGTTTACCGGCGGCGAGCCGTTTTTGCGCGACGACTTTCCCGAGATCGTCGAGGTCTTCCACCGCAAGAACCGCGTGTACCATCTCGGTATCGCGACCTCCGGGTTCCACCCCGAGCGTATCGAGGCCGGGGTCCGCCAAATCCTCGAGCGCTGCCACGGGCCCAACCTCACCGTGGGACTCCCCATCGAGGGGCCGCCCGAATTAAACGACGACATCCGGGGAGTCAAGGGATTTTACGAGCGCACCACCGACACGCTGGCCCGCCTCTCCGCCCTCAAAGCCCGGTGGCCCAGTCTCACCGTCCTCATTGACATCACCGCCTCCGGCTTCAACCGCGGGCGCCTGCTGGAGACCTACGTCCTGGCCCGCGACATGCTCGGACCCGACCACATCAACCTGATCCTCACCCGCGGCGTGACCCGCGAGGAGGGCGCCAAGGACCTGGACCCAGCGGAGGTCGCCACGGTCCAGGCCGCCATGGAGGACGACGCCAGGAGCGGGCGCGTCCGCGGCTACAGCTTCTTCGGCAAGCTGCTCCATGCCAAGGACATCGTGCTCCGCCGCATGGCCCTGGACATCTTCCAGAACGACACCTACTCTTTGCCCTGCGCCGCCGGGCGCGTCGCGGGGGTGCTCATGCCGGAGGGCGACGTGTATCCGTGCGAGCCGTGGGACCAGTCCTCCGGGAACGTCCGCGAACATAACTACAGCCTCCCCGCCGTCTGGACCTCGGAAAAGGCCCACGAGGCCAGGAACCAGATCATCAGCTCCCGGTGCGTTTGCTACCACCAGTGCTTCCTCTCCAACACCATCTTCTGGAACCTCAAGTCCTGGCCGGCGATGCTCAAGGAGTGGGCGAGAATTATTTAAGCCAAGTAACGCAATATTTTTTTACCGCGGATGAACGCGGATGAACGCAGATAAGAGAAGCCAGAAGCAAGAAGAAAGAATCAAGAAGCAAGGCCTTGCTTCTGGCTTCTTGATTCTTAATTCTATTTTCTCATCTGCGTTCATCCGCGTTCATCTGCGGCAAAATCATCTTCTTGGCGCTCTTGGCGTCTTGGCGTTCATTAGTTGACCGGAAACAACAAAAAATGCAGCCGACCTTCAAACTATCGCAAAAGGGCCTGGCCTGGCTTCGGACCGGGCACCTCTGGATCTACCGGGACGACGTGGCCGAGGTCCCGGCCAACGTGGAGAGCGGAGCGGTCGCGCGGGTCGCGTCCTCCACCGGCGCCTTTGTCGCTCAGGCCTTTTACAGCGCCCGCGGCAAGATCGCGCTCCGCGTCATCTCTTTTGAAGAGGCGCCCGTTGACCGCGCGTTTCTGCGCTCACTCCTGCTCGGCGCCCGCGAGCGGCGCCCGAACGCGCTCCCGGCCTCCGCCGCCTTCCGCCTGGTCTCCGCGGAGGGCGACCTGTTCCCCGGCCTGATCATTGACGTGTACGCCGGCCACTACGTGGTCCAGAGCATGATCGCGGGCACGGACCGGATCATGCCGGAGCTCACCGAGCTGCTCGACGAGCTGTTCGCGCCGCTGTCTATTACTCTGCGCTGCGACCTCGCGGTCCGCGAGATGGAGGGCCTGGACCGGGAGAAGAAGACGCTCAAGGGCGGGCCGCAGCGCGAGGTGATGGTCGAGGAAGGCCCGGTCAAGTATCTCGCCGATCTTTGGGAGGGCCAGAAGACCGGCGCGTACCTGGACCAGCAGGAGAACCGCATCCGCGCCGGGCGCTGGGCCCACGGCCGCGGCCTCGACGCCTTCTGCTTTCACGGCCTGTTCGCGCTGCACCTGGCGCGCGGCTGCTCCGAGGTCGTCGCGCTCGACGGCTCGGCCGCCGCCATCGAGCGCGTCAAACGTAACAGCGGGCTCAACGGCCTCGATAACATCGCCGCCCGGAAAGCCAATGTCTTTGACGAGTTCGCCGCGATGGAAAAGGCCCGGGAAAAATTCGACGTTATCGTGCTCGATCCGCCTCCCTTCGCTAAAAGCAGGAAAGACCTGGCCGGGGCCAGAAAGGGATACGCGGACCTGAACCGCCGCGCCATGAACCTGCTCCGTCCCCGCGGCGTCCTGCTCACCTACTCCTGCTCCTATAACCTCTCCGCGCCCGCGTTCCTCGATGTGCTCCGCTCCTCCGCCGCTGACGCCCGCCGCCGGCTCCGCATCCTCGAACAGCAGACCCAGGCCCCCGACCACCCCATCCTCCTCTCCATGCCCGAGACCCATTACCTCAAGGGCTTCGCGCTTGAGGCCATGGACTGAAATGGACAGGTCAAGACGGGTTGTATTAGGATGATCACGGGTCTGCAGCCCGTGCCGCATTATAATTTGGGGTTCTTCGCCTTAGAGAGTGAATCTGCAAAGTAACGTTGAATGGGAACCGGAGGCTAGTAGAGCGTAGAGCGCAGGGCGTAGGGCATGAAAGATGGCTGCTTTGGCGTTGATTTGATTTACGCCATTCGCCCTTCGCTATACGCTCTACGCGATCAGTGACGCAAATATTATCCATTCTCCAGTGTGAAGAACCATAATTGGAAGCATGGAGAGGGAACATGAACTTTGATCTGACTGACGAGCAGAAACAGGTCCGGGAGCTGGCGCGGCGCTTCGCGGACCAGGAGGTCGCGCCCAAGGTGGACGAGAACGAGCGGGCGCACCGCTTCCCCCGCGAGCTGGTCCGGAGGATGGGCGAGCTCGGCTTCTTCGGCGCGGCGTTTCCGCGCGAGTTCGGCGGCACCGAGATGGGCTATTTGTGCCATGCCCTGATTTGCGAGGAGATCTCGCGCGTGCACTCGTCCCTGCGCACGGCCTTTAACATGCAGGCCATGACCTGCGCCGGCGCCATCTTCGAGTACGGCACGGACGAGCAGAAGGCCCTGCACCTGGAGGCCCTGGTCCGCGCCGAGAAGATGGGGCTGTTCGCCATCACGGAGCCGAACGTGGGCTCGGACGTGGCCGCCATCGAGTGCCGCGCCGTGAAAAAGGGCGGCCGCTACGTGGTGAACGGGACCAAGACCTGGATCTCGAACGCGACGCTCTTCGACGTGGGCGTGGTGTTCGTGAAGACGGACCCCCCGGCGGGCGCGCGGGGCATTTCCGCGCTCATCATCACTCCGGACGTGCCCGGCCTCACGGCCAGGGAGATCACGCCGAAGATGGGGCACCACTGCTCGCCCACGGGCACGCTCTTTTTCGAGGACGCGGAGGTCCCGGAGGAAAACCTGCTGGGGGATGAGAACCAGGGCTTTCTGCTGTGCATGAAGGCGCTGGACCGGGGCCGTCTCTCGGTGGCCTCCGGCGCGGTCGGGGTGGGGCAGGCCTGCCTGGACGTGTCGGCGGCCTACGCCAACGAGCGGCGCCAGTTCGGCCACGCCATCGCCGAGTACCAGATGGTGCAGCAGAAGATCGCGGACATGGCGGCCATGGTGGAGGCCGCGCGGCTGCTCACCTGGCGCTCGGGGTTTATGAAGGACCAGGGCCGCCGCGACACGCGGGAGAGCGCCATCGCCAAGTACGTGGCCTCCGAGGCCTGCGTCATGGCCGCCAACCACACGGTCGAGATCCTCGGCGGCAACGCCTACTCCGAGGAATACCCGGCGTCGCGGCTCTTACGCGACGCCAAGCTCTACCAGATCGGAGAGGGCGCCTCCAACATCATGCGCCGCATCATCGCCCTGGACGCGCTGGGCCTGAAAAAGGCCAACGGCTGATCCCGCGGTCAGTGCCGTGCAAAATAAAGGGACCGGAAAACCGCCAAGGCGCCAAGAACGCCAAGAATCATTATTTTATTGCAAGCCAAGGCCCACTTCCGGGAGAGAGATTTTATCTTGGCGCTCCCATCGGCCGGTTCGCCAAGCAGGTCGGAACCAAAGCCGTGGAGCCGTTTTATGTCCCGGCGCAAAGAAACACCAAGTTCTGCTTGGCGATCCTTGGCGTCCTTGGCGCCTTGGCGTTTTTCTTGGCGCCTATTTGGGACAATAACGTCACGCGGTCAATAAGTCCCGCTTGCTATTGGCCGCAAGCATGATCTAAAATAACAAGATGTGCATCCGGGTTTGCCCCGCGGCAAGCGAAGAGGGAGGTTGAGATGGCCGCTCCATCCGGGCCTTCAAAAAAGGGAAAGGAGCCCGCGGATTTGTTCGCCAAGGGAAAAGAATTTTTGGACATGTACTCCAAGGTCGAGCATTTCACCAAGGAGCTGATGGATGAGAACACCAAGCTCCAGAACCAGATCAATGAGCTGATGAGCCGGCGCGAGCGGGCGCTCTCCGAGGGCACGCAGAGCAACGAAGAGGGCGACCTGGCGCGGCGCATCGAGAAGCTCAAGCAGGACAAGCAGGACATCCTTAACCGCTACCGCCACGTCGAGGATGAGAACAAGGACTTCATGCAACGGTACATGGAGATCGAGCTGGAGAACAACAACCTGGCCAACCTGTACGTGGCCAGCTACCAGCTCCATTCCACCCTCGAGCTGGGCGAGGTCCTGGAGATCATCACCGAGATCATCATCAACCTGATCGGCGCCCACACCTTTGTAATTCTCATGTTCAACGACAAACACCACGATCTGGAGCCGGTCAAGGCCGAGGGGGTCCCCCTCGATGCCGTGCCCTCGTTTAAAATGGGAGACGGCACCGTCGGCGGCGTCGCGCAGAGCCGCGAAACCTATTACCGCGACTCCTACGACCGCAACGCTCCCATTGACTTTGCCCATCCCCTGGTCTGCATCCCGCTGATGATCAAGGACGACGTGATCGGGGTGATCGCGGTCTATCACCTGCTCACGCAGAAGGAGAGGCTGGTCAAGGTTGACTACGACCTTTTCTCCCTGCTCGCCGCGCATGCCGCGACCGCGATCTTTTCCGCCAAGCTCTACGGCGATTCGGTCCGCAAACAAGCAACCATCAAGGGTTTCCTTGACCTCCTCACCCACTGAGGCGGGGACGGCGTCATGAGCCAAAGAATCCTGGTCGTGGAAGATTCGCCCACCATGCGGCAGTTGATCTCGTTCTCTTTGCGCGCTTTACCCAAGCTCAAGATCATCGAGGCCATTGACGGGCTCGACGGCCTTAAAAAAATCCAGTCCGAGGCCTTTGACCTCGCCGTGATTGACATCAACATGCCCCTGATGGACGGGCTCAAGCTCATCAACCTGATCCGGCAGGACCCGAAAAACAAGACCATCCCGGTGGTCATCATCTCCACCGAGGGCGGCGCCGAGACCAAGAAGCGCGCCGAGGCCCTCGGGGTGGACGCCTACATCACCAAGCCCATCATGGCCGGACACGTCCTCGCCACCATCCGCGGACTCCTCGAGAAAAAAGCCGGACCGGCGGGGTAGGAAAAATTCGCCGCAGATGAACGCAGATAAACGCAGATAATCTTGATTTTTCCCCTATTCATCTGCGTCCATCTGCGTTCATCTGCGGCTATAAAAAACCCGGGGCTTTAAAAAAGACGTAACTGTAACCCAACACTAGGAGCCGGACCCCTTGAAACTCGTGGTCATCATTCCCGCGCTCAACGAGGAAAAAACCATCGCCGCCGCGCTTGACGGAGTGCCCGCGTCCATCGCCGGGATTGACGCCATCGCCAAGATCGTGGTGGACGACGGGTCCAGCGACCGGACCGCCGACACCGCGGCCAAGCACGGCGCCGCCGTGGTGCGGCACACCGAGAACCGCGGGGTGGGCGCCGCCTTCTCCACCGGCATCAAGGCCGCCCTCGAAGCCCAAGCCGACATCATCGTGAACATGGACGGCGACGGCCAGTTCGACCCCGCCGACATCTCCGAATTGATCCGGCCCATCATCGAGGGCCGCGCCGACTTCGCCACCTGCACCCGCTTCGCCCGGCCCGAGCTCGTGCCCGACATGCCCGTCATCAAGAAATGGGGCAACCGCTGGATGTGCATGATCATCAACGCCGTCACCGGCGGCAAGTTCACCGACGTTTCCTGCGGCTTCCGCGCCTATGCCCGCGAGACCGTGCTCCGCCTGAATCTCTTCGGCGACTTCACCTATACCCAGGAGACCTTCCTCGACCTCGCCCAGAAGCGCGCGCGCATGGCCGAGGTCCCGCTCAAGGTCAGGGGAGAGCGCGAGTTCGGAAAGTCCCGCGTCGCCGGCTCGCTCAGCCGCTACGCCATCCGCGCCGGCTCCATCATCCTCCTCTCCCTGCGCGACACCAAGCCGCTCATCTTCTTCGGCTTGATCGGACTAACCGCCCTGGCCGCCGGAGTCGCCGCCGGACTCTTCGTCTTCGCCCACTGGCTCGACACCGGAATGACCACGCCCTACCAGTCGCTCGTCACCGTGAGCGCGCTGGGCGTCATCCTCGGATTCCTCCTCATCGTCCTCGCCCTCGTCGCCGACATGCTCGGACGCCAGCGCAAAAACCAGGAAGAAATACTCTACCTCCTCAAGAAACAGGTCCATGACCGAAAATAAACAGGGCCAAGCCTTTAGCTGAAAGTCAACGATCGAGCCGCGAAATTCTTATGGGCGGCGCCGGGATGCCAACTTTCAACTAAAGGCCTGGCCCCAAAATGGCCGGAAGCAGGCGGGATCAGGCGGGTTCGGTGGGCTCTTCCTTTTCCGCGAGCTCGTCGTAGTCCTTCTTAAGCATGACGTAGGTGGTGCTGCCGCTCGACCAGTATTTGAGGTCGCCGGAATCCAGCAACTGCTGGGTAACCTTCTTCGTTTCACCGCGGGGGAAGCGGTCCTGAAGGGCCGTGGCCAGGTCCTTGGGGTAAATCTTCTTCTTCCCCTTCGAGCTGTTCTTCTCCAGAAGCTCCAAAATCGCCTGTTTGATTTCTTCGCTCATTACCTAAACCTCCTGAAAAGAATCATGTTACTTCCAAACGTGAGCCTCATTGTACTCTCCCGGGTTTAATGTGTCAATAACATCGTGAAAATTAATTGGAAAATTAAAATTTTTAATCCCGGCATAAGGGCGGGTTCCACCATGGCCTTGCCCTTCTACCCCTCACCCCGCGCCATCACCGCGTGGATGGCGTTGCCCCGGGCCGAGAGGTTATTGTCGGCATCGAAGATTTCCGACTCGGTGTGGACGAAGCGGCGGGAGCGGTGGACCACTCGGCCGCGGGCCGTTAGTCTTCCCTCCCGCACGGGCCGCAGGAACTGGACCTTGAGGTCCAGGGTGACCACGGTCTCGTCCGGCGCGAGCACCGGCGCGATGGCGGTGCCGCAGGACGAGTCAATCAGGCCCGCGATCACGCCGCCGTGCACCGTGCCCCAGATGTTCTTGTGCTGGGGCAGCACTTCCATGTCCATCACCGAGCCCGTGTCGTTGAACTCCATGACCCGCATGTTCACGTGCCGGTAATACGGCGACCCGTTCACCGCGGCCTGGATCAACTTCTCGCGCTCCCGGTTCCGTTCCGCTTTTTCCATCAGCGCCTCCACAAGAAAAATATTTAACAGGGATTAACAGGATGTACAGGATAAGACTCCTTTTTCATCATTCATCATTCATCATTCACACTTTTTCCTTCTCTGCGTCCTCCGCGTCTCCGCGGTTATGAAGCGCCTCACTTCCCCTCCCTCCTCTCCACCTCCTGCTTGAACTTGTTGAGCACGTCGCGGGCGAAGAAGAGGTTGACGGCGGCGTCGAAGGGGAACGAGCCGGAGCGGACGATGCGGGCGGAGAGTCCCTGGTCGTTTTCGATGGCGGAGCGGATGGTGGCGAAGACGAAGGTGCGCCGGCCGTTGTCCCAGGGCGAGAGGGTGAAGTCGCCGTACGATCCCTTGTAGGCGCCGTCAATGGTCTCATAGGCCATGCGGCGGGGCGGCTCGAGCTGGTAGCGGCAGTGGAGGTCGAAGCCGTAGCTGAACACGAGCACGTTGAAGGCCTTGACGCTCTGGTGGAGCAGGACCTGGTTGCCCTCGCGCTTTTCCACCACGGTGGCCGAGTCCGGGAAGAAGGAGTCGTAATGCTCGAAGTCGCTCATCACCGACCAGACGTGGTCCTGCGGCGCGGCCATGTCGGAGAAGGCCATGGCGTTGATGATCTTGCCGTCTCTGGTTTCGCGGATGAGGCCGGCGTTGAAGCGGCAGAGCTGTTGAAGCGTCTTGGGATCGAGGGCGGCGAAGTCAATGGCCGCGGGCTTCTCGGGCGGCTGGTAGCCGGAAAGTTTCTCGGCCGCGTTCCGGTATCCGCGCAGGTGATAGGATGCCGCGGAGGCGTACACGGGGGTTTCCAGGTCGGGTAGGAGCGAGAGGGTAAGGTAGACGAGGCCGCCCATGGAGCGCATGGCGCCGAAGTAGCGCAGGAAGGCCAGGGTGGTCCCGTCGGGCCGGGGCACGAGCAGCAGGTCCAGCTCGCGGCCCTTCAGGTCGCCCTCCGTGGTATCGAGGCGCCACTGGTATGGACCGGTCTCCGTTATCACGTCGGTCATTTCCATGTTGAAGCTGAACTTGAGCACGGAGGTGTGGGCCTTGAAGCGCATGACGGTCTGGTTGCCCTCTTTGGACACGAGCTCGCACTGGTCAATGGTGTCGGGCAGGAGCTGGCACATGGCTGGGTAGTCGGTGGCGATCTTCCAGACCTCGTCCGCCGGGGCGTGGATCATCATCACGACCACTACGTCCCACATACCCTTGTCCCGGCGCGGCTGGAAGTACTGGAGCGTTCCGGACTCGGCCAGCGCGGCCAGCGTGTCCACGTCCATGCCCTGGTGGATCCCGAGCTTGGGCCCGGCCGGCGGCGGGGTCCAGAGCATGACGGGCATGGCCTCATCCGCGGCCTTGATGAGCGACGGCGAACAGACGAGAAGCGCTGCGGCCATGGCCCACGATATATGTTTCCAATGCTTCATGATGGTCCTCCCGGCCCTGGTACAGGGCACTGCTCAGATGCTCGAAACCGCGGAGCCTGGGGATGGCTATAAAGCGGCTGATCAATATTTATATCTTATTTCCAACACAACGGCACAACGACTCAACGAATAACGAAAATTTTTTCGTTGTGCCGTTGTGCCGTCGTGTTTAATGACGCCGTCCATTCCCGGCCTCGCTTAACTCACGCCTGTCCCGATCTCCTTCTCAATCTCCTTTGCCCGCTCGGCCATGAGGCGGTCCAGGGCCGCGGCGTCGCGCGGGTACTGCGGGGTCATGAGGAAGAGGAACACTAGTCCGCACGGGATCCAGCTCAGCGTTGCGATGTCCATCATCCTATAATATCCCACGGCCCCGATGAGCAGGCCGCCGAGCAGCGGACCCGCGCCCTTGCCGATGGAATCGGTCAAGGTAAACAGGCTCATCATGGCGCCGCGGTTCTCGGGCGGGTTCACGTTGAGCACGATGGCGCGGATGTTGGACGAGGTGATGGTGATCAGAAAGCCTCCAATTATCCCGACCGCCAGCGGCCCGGCCATATCGAGGAACGTGGGCGCGGGCGGCAGCGGGTAATGGACCATGGCCAGGAAGAAGCCGAAGCCCAGGAGCGTGGTCACGCCGCAGAGCAGGGGCAGGTATTTCTTGTTCCGGGCGTGAAGCAGGTTGCCGATGATGCCGCCCGCGAACCCGCCCAGCATCATGCCGACCCCGATGAGCAGCGAGAGGTTGGTGGCCATGGGGATGCTCACGTTTTTCCGGGTGGCGTAAAAGGTGATGATCCAGTAGGGCAGCACTCCCCACCCGATGGTGCCCGGGATGCTCTGCATGAAGAAGTAGAGGTTGGTGCGGTTGCCGAGGATGATGGGGTAATCGCTGAGCCGGATGCGGCGGGTGTATTCGGCGCCCTTCTCGATTTGCTTCCGCAGCGCCTTCTCGCCGGCGCCGCGCGTGGGCTCCGCGGTGGTGAGCCAGAACATGGGGGCGAGCGCGAAGTTGGGCAGCGCCGCCAGCACAAAGGGCAGGCGCCAGCCGCTGGTCCCCAGAAACGTGAAGTGGCTCGCGCCGAGGTTTCCGGCCATGACCATGCCCACGGCCATGCCCAGTCCTTCCGCCAGCCCGATCCATGCCGCCGCGGTCGAGCGCTCGCGCTCGGACACCAGGTCGCCGATCATGGAGAAGATAAGCGGCATCATGCCGCCCACGCCGAGGCCGGTGAGCACGCGCACCGCGAGCAGTTGCTCATAGGTATGCACGTAGCCGGTGAGCAGGCAGGGCACTTCGCCAAAAAATATGGTGGCGATGACCAGGTACTTGCGCGTGTACCGGTCCGCGAAGTATCCCCAGAGCAGCGTGATAATGGCGCCGAAGAAAATAAAAATGGTCGAGATCAGCCCGACCTGGGCCTCGTCCTTGCCGAACTCGGCCATGATGTACTTCACGTTAGGAGCGAGCAGCATGGTGTCGGCCGTCAAGAAGACCGACATGAACAGCAGCAGGAAGACCGACCTGACCTCCCGCGGATCGCGGCCCTCCAACTCCTTGAGACCCATGAAGCTTGTTAGCTTGATCAGCATCCACGTTCCCTTTGGTAGGCGGGACACTCTTGTCCCGCGCCTTTCGCACACCCCGTAGGGGGTGGCAAGATGAGTAGCCGTAGGTGCAACCTGCGGAACACCGTCACCTAGGTCGCCAACCCTGAAGATGTTGCCAAAAGCGGCGGCGAGGTGCGACCCCTTCAGGGTCTGCCGTCGCGCGCTTTTCCGGGGGTTTCACCGCCCGGCTACTCACATCGTTCCCCTTCGGGGAAATATTTTGGACCGCAATGCTAAAAGGTTCTTTTTGTCGCACCGACGGGAACAGCTTACCATAAACAGAAAAGTGATTACTATTGATTGAATCAATATCTCGGTCTGAACTTGGCGGCCTTGGCGTCTTGGCGTTCATCTTTTGCTGAAGGGTTCTCCCATGCCCGTGTTCGAGAAAAAAAGCGTGATGCCCGCTCCGGCGGCGGCGGTGTTCCAATGGCACGGCCGGCCGGGGGCGTTCGAGCGGCTGGTGCCGCCGTGGCAGCGGATCACGGTGGTCGAGCGGTCGGGCGGGATCCGGGAAGGGGCGCGGCTCACGATGGTGATCCGCAATGGGCCCGTCGCCGTGCGCTGGGAGGCCCGGCACAGCGGGTACCGGGAGGGGCGGGAGTTCACGGACGAGCAGGTGAGCGGCCCGTTCAAGTCGTGGCGGCACACGCATCGGTTCATCGCCCAGAGCGGGTCATCGAGCGTGCTGCACGATCATATCGAGTACGCGCCGCGGCTGGGTCCGGCCGGCAAGTTGCTGATGGGCGGGTACACGGCGCGGCTCATCGAGCGCATGTTCCGCTTCCGCCACGCCCAGACCTCGCGCGACCTCGTCCGCCTTCGGGCTTTTGCCGGCCAGGGACCGCGACGCATCGCCATCAGCGGGGCCTCCGGCATGATCGGCACGGCGCTCGGCCATTTCCTGGAGGCGGGCGGCCACCGGGTGGAGCGCATGGTGCGGCGCGCGCCGCGGCCGGGCTGCGCCGAGGTCCACTGGGACCCGGAGCGCGGAGAGATTGACGCAGGGGCGCTCGATGGGGTGGACGCGGTGGTGCATCTTTCCGGCGAGAGCGTGGCGGGCGGCCGCTGGACCCGGGAGCGGCGGGAAAAGATCGTGAAGAGCCGCGCCGACTCGACGCGGCTGTTGTGCGAGACCCTTGCCCGACTCGCCGTAAAGCCGCGCGTGCTGATCTCCGCCTCCGCCATCGGATATTACGGCGACTGCGCGGAGGAAGCAGTGTGCGATGAGGGGCGAGAGGCCGGCCGCGGCTTCTTGGCCGAGGTGTGCCGGCAATGGGAGGACGCGACGGCGCCGGCGCGGAAGGCCGGCATCCGCGTGGTCAATTTGCGGATCGGCGTGGTGCTGGCGGCCCGCGGCGGCGCGCTCAACCGGATGCTTCCGCCCTTCTCGCTGGGCTTTGGCGGCAGGATCGGGACCGGCAAGCAGATCATGAGCTGGGTCGCGCTCGACGACGTGGTCGGCGCCATCCACCACCTCATCTTCACCGCCGTCTCCGGGCCCGTAAACCTCGCGGCCCCCGAGTCCGTAACCAACGCCCAATTCGCCGCCGCCCTGGGCCAGGTCCTCCACCGGCCCGCGCTCCTGCCTCTGCCCGCGCCCCTCATCCGCGCCCTGTTCGGCCGGATGGGCGAGGAAATGCTGCTCTACGGCGCCAGGGTCGAGCCGAAAAAACTCCTGGACAGCGGCTTTGCTTTTTCCTTGCCCGACCTGGCTTACGCGCTCCGCGAGGAATTGGGGCGGGAGGATTAGGGCCTACAAGCTGGTGTCCCCGTCATACATTGTAGGATACCAGGCGTCCGCCGGCAGCAGGGCCTGGGCCAGCGCGGCGGAACCGGCCTTGTAGTAGAACGGGAAGTGGGCGTAGGCGCGGACGAAGGGGCGGGACCGCAGGGCCCGGGCGCGGAGCGGCGGGGTGAGCCCGATCAGCTCCAGGACGTGGGCCCCGCGCTCGCGGGCCGCATCATAAGCAGCGCCGAGCAGCGCGTCCACCACGCCGGGATCGTCGCCCGCCACGAACAGGTCGGCGATCTTCATCCGCTTGAGCCGAGAAGCCGCGGCATCTTCCTGCTTGAGCGCCAGGTAGCCGTCGAGGCGTCCCCGGTTCCGGCATCCGATGATCAAGGCCGTGCCGTCCCGCGCGGCGAGCTGAAAATGCCACCTCAAGTCCTCCGCCCGGCGGTACGCATAAAAGCGGTCCCGCTCCGCGGTCTTGCGTTCCCACAGCTCATCAAATTCAGGGCCCACGGCATCGAGCGGGATGATCTCCGGGGTGAGGCCGGCCGCCATCCTTCCGGGCCGGTGGTTTTTCCAGACGCGGGCCGCCTTAAGCGCCAGGGCGAGCGCGGGCGCGGCGGGCGCGGAAAGCAGGGGCGGGACGCCTTTCCGGCCCAGGGCCGCGCGGCTCACGCCGGACTCGTCGAAGACCCAGAACGGGACCTGGACGTAGCTTGCCTCCGGCATCCTCAGGCCCGCGAAGCGCTCGAAAATGCGCGCGCTGGGCACGATCAAGGTGGACCCCATGAATATATCGGCGCGCTTGTCATTGAAAAAAGCGGTGGCCAGGAGATTGGTGTGGGCGCGACACTCTTTTCTCACGGCCCATCCGCTGCCCACGGCCACGAGGAGGTCGCGTGCGCCCAGACGGTAGCGCCGGGCGACGTTCCCGAAAAAGCCCACGATCCGGTTGCCCGCTTCCATGACCCAGCCCGGCGCCATGGGCTCACGGGGCAGCGCCAGCGCCGGGTTGCGGGTCCAGATCCATTCCCAGCGCTCCCGGAGCCTCCGCGCGTCCTCCCCGGAGCCCATGCCCAGCGCACGGCCCAGCTCGACCACCCGGTCCAGGTCGGAAAGCGTTGCCTCGCGCACGGTGGGTCCGTTCCCGTTAATGGCCTGTCTCCTTAGCGTGAAAAGAAATATCTTAGCTGGTACGTTCCGCGTGCGGCCAATGCCAGGTCCCGCTCGATCATCATCGGGTCCGGCTTGCGCGCAGCCGATCCCCTCACCATGGCCGCGAACGAGCGGTATCCTGCCGACCGGGCCAGCTCGGGGTCGCGGCCCCTCTTGAAGTCCGTGTTCATAAGCCCGCCCGGACAGGCGAAGTGCAGGCAGCGCCGGCCCGTCTCTTTTTCGATGACGGCCTTCGACTCCGCGAGCTCCCGCCTTGCCTCCGCTTCCGACAGTCCGGCCAGGCTGACATGGCCCGCGGTATGCGAGCCGATCGCCACTCCCGCCTCCGCGAGCAGCCGGCATTCATCCCAGGTGAGAAACTCCAGGAAGGCCTTCTCCTCCCCCGGATAAAATTCCCGCGCCAGCGGAGCGCCGGTCTCGCCCGAGGCCGTGATCAGGCCGGTGGGAACATAAATGATCGCGGGCGCGCCGTGCTCCTGGAGGATGGGCAGGGCGTTCGGCAGAAAGTTGCGATACCCGTCGTCAAAGGTGACGCACAGATACCGCCCGTCCAGCGGTTCCCGCGATTCCAGGAGCGTTACGGCCTCATCCATGGATATGAACTCGCCGAAGTTCTTGAAGTAAGCGATCTGCGCGGCAAAGCCCCCGCGCTCGTCGTCGAACACGTGATGGTAAACCGGGAAGCGGATCCAGGAGGAGCCCCGGGGAATGGAGCAAAACAGGGAGGCCGCGAAAACGGCGTGGTCGCGGAGCCGGTTGCGGACCCGCTTTTTCAGGTGATAATGCCGGTTGAACTCCCGGTAGGTCCGGACCGGCGTGCTCTTCGGCTCGGGCGGAGACATGATTTGATCGTGTCATAAAAGGACGATGGTTTCAATCAAGAAAGCTCAGATGTCCCTCTCGATCTCGAATTCCGCGAAGATTTTTTTCACGGCCTCGCGTTCCTCCTTGCTCATCCAGGTGTCGCGCTGGTAGGAGGGCGATTGTCCCAGGCCGCGGGCTTTGGCGAGCCAGAGGGGGTTGTAGGGGAGCAGCGCGATGCGCTTGAGCCCGTGGGAGCGCATCCATTCAGCGATGGCCACCAGGTTCTCGCGCGTGGCGGTGACCTCGGGGATGAGGGGCACGCGGACCAGGACGCGGGGAGATTCGAGGGCGATCAGCCGCTCGATATTCTGCTTGATGCGCGCGTTGTCGCGGCGGGTGAATTTCTTGTGGAGGTCCTCGGCGCAGAGCTTCATGTCCACGAACACGAGGTCAACCCAGGGCAGGAGCTTTTCCTTGACGCGGTCCCAGTCGAAGTCGGCGCAGGTCTCGATCAATACCCGGATGCCGCGCTCATTTAATTTTTTCGCGATCTCCGCCGTGTAGTCCAGGGCCAGGGTCGGCTCGCCGCCGGAGAGGGTCACGCCGCCGCCGGAGTTGTCGTAAAACGCCTTATCGCGCGCCAGCGCCTCCACCAGCTCGTCGGGCGTGTAATACTTGCCCACGATGGCGAGCGCGCCGGAGGGGCATTCCTCGACGCACACACCGCACAGGTTGCATTTTTCGCGGTCCACGGCCGCCGGGCCGTCCTTTTCCGGGATGGCCTTTTCCGGGCAGACCTTGGCGCAGGTCCGGCAGCCGATGCACTGCGTCTCTCGATAGATCAGCTCCGGGCCCGCGCCGATGCACTCCGGGTTGTGGCACCATACGCACGAGAGCGGGCAGCCCTTGAAGAACACGACCGAGCGGATGCCCGGGCCGTCGTCCAGGCTGTTCCTTTTGATCTCCGCGATCAGCGGCCTTCTTTTTCCCGGTTCCGCCATGAATCCTACATGAACTTCTCGGCCTTGAGCCCGTACTGCTGGATGAGCGAGGCCTTCTCCTCCTGGGGCAGCGACTTCATGAAGGCCTTCCAGCCCGGGCAGAAGTTGATGTGGAACCGCCACAGCCGGCCCAGCAGCGACTTCCGGTTATTGTCATACTTCGCCCGAAACGGGCACTTGCGGCAATTGGATTCGGCCATGTTCTCCCCCCTTTTCTTCAAGGCCCCTATTCCCTATCTTCCGCCAGAATCCTGTTTAGCGATTCAATAAGCGGAGGCAGATCGTTGGTGACTATAGTCCAGAGGATGTCGAAGTCAACCTCATCATAGCCGTGGATCAGACGGTTTCTGAGGCTAATGATTTCCGGCCATAATATCTCAGGATGCGCGGCTTGATATTCTCTCGGGACCCTCGCCGCGGCCTCGCCCACAACCTCAAGCAGTCTCACCAGGGAAAGATTGAGCTGGCGGTCAGTGTCCAGATCTTCACGCGTACGGCCCTGCGCCATTTCCCAGGCCTCGCGGGCATGATCGAGCATGTGGCGCAGGCGCAGGACATTTTCATGCCGCGACATACATGACCTCCGCCTCTGCTAACACGCGGTCCCGGAAATGCCGGCTCAGGAACTGCGGGGTATTAAGGTCCACCTTGCGGCCAAAAAGATCGGAAAGCTCCTGTTCCATGCGGAAAAAGGTGAGGCCAGGGACATGCTCCGGCTCGAATTCAACCAGAACATCCAGATCGCTCGCCGGGCTGAAATCATCACGGATCGCGGAACCAAAAAAAGAAAGCTTGCGGATATGGTGCTTTTTGCAAAATCCGATCAGCTTTTCCCGTTCTATTTTTATTTGGTCCAAGTTCTGGCCCTCCCCTTTATTCTAATATCAACGGTAGCCAACCTCAAAGCCAATACTTGCCCGGCCAATATGCGTCAGGGAAGGCCGCTAAATAATTTTTATCAACGTATCATTTCCCCAGGCAATGCTCGGTGCGCTCGATGAGCTCCAGTTGCAGGTCCTTGTTCAGTTCCACGAAGTAGGCGTTATAGCCGGAGATGCGGACCATGAGGTTTCTGTGTTTTTCCGGGTGGGCCATGGCGTCCTTCATCTCGGCGGTGGACATGACGTTGAACTGCATCTGCATGCCGCCGGAGTGGAGGTAGGTCTTGGCGTATGCGGCCATGGTGTTGAGGGCCTGCTCGGGGGTGTCCTTGGGGTCGGGCATGACTTTCACGTTGAAGGCGATGTTGTTGGGCATCTTGACGGGGTCGAGTCCGGCGATGGTCTGGATCTGCTGGAGCAGGGTGTCCTTGGTCCCCGGCGACGGCGTGATGCCGGGCGTGAACGGCTTATACTTGCGCCGCCCCGAGGGCAGGGCGCCGGAGAGCACACCGAAGGCCACGTGGTTGGACATGGACCAGAAGCCGGTGGTGTATTTTCCGCCGCGGTAGTTCGAGTGCGACTGGTAGAGGTCATAGAGGAAGTTGATCATGTGCTCGGCCATGGCGGTGGTTTCGGGATCGCCGGAGCCGAACTTGGGGACCTTGTTCAGGATGCGCGCGTGCAGCGTCTCGTAGCCGGCAAAGTCCTTGCGGAGCGCGTCGAGCAGGGTCGGGAAGTCCACGCGCTTCTCCTGGTACACCAGCTTCTTCACCGCCATCAGCGAGTCCACCACGTCGGTCAGGCCGATCATGGCGGTGCCGGAGCTGTTGTGTCTGGCGCCGCCGTCAATCAGGTCCTTGCCCTTGTCCATGCAGCCGCGGATGATGGAGGAGAGCAACGGGGTCGGCCGCACGTAGCGGTGGGTTTCGCCGAAGAGGTTGTTGCACTCGATGGACTTCTCGGCGAGCCAGGTGAGCTGCGTTTTGTAGGCGTCGAGGAATTTCTCGAAGGTGTCGAACTCGCTGACGTCGCCGGTCTTGGGCCCGATCACTTCGTCGCAGAGCGGGTGATAGCCGTTGTAGAGCGCCATCTCGAAGGGCGCGACCAGGCTGAACATCATGCAGTTGGTGTGTCCGTAGTGGCGGCCGGACATGGTCGGCTCGACGCAGCCGGTGGCGCTCCAGTCGCGCGCGTCCTCGAGAGGGAAGCCCTGGTTGACGAGCGCGGCGAGCACGGCGTTGTCGCCGTGGATGGAGGGGGTCGAGCCGGTGAGCATGTTCACCTCGCACAGGCGATTCAGGTAGTCCTCGGAGTTCACCCCGACGTGATAGCGCGCGTTCAGGTTCGGGTCGCGCAGCCTAAGCATCTCCGCGATCTTCAGGATGATATAGGTCATGTCGCAGACCGCGTTCGAGCCGTCCTCGTCCACGCCGCCCAGGGTGATGGCCTGGTCGGAGCTGGAGCCGCCGAACAGCTTGTTGCCCAGGTCCGCGACCTGCGGCAGATGGTCCGTGCAGCACATGAAAAAACACCCGATCAGCTCGACCGCGTGGCGGATGTAGGCCTTGCGCGCCTCCCCGTCCGCGATCTGGTCCAGGTCCGCCGCGAAGTAAGGCTGGAGCCACTTGTCCACCCGGCCGATGGACAGGCCGGCGTTGGTGTTCTCCATGTGGCAGGCCACCCAGGTGATCCACATGCTGTTCACGGCCTCGTCAAGCGTCTCGGCGGGTCCCGCCGGGACCTTCGGGCAGATGCGCGCGAGCTCGGTGAGCTCCGCCTTCCGCGCCGGGTCCGGCTCCGCACTCGCCTGCCGCGCGGCCTCCTCGGAGAGCCGCTGCGCGTAGCTCATCACGCCTTCCAGGCACAGGCGCGTGGACTTGTAAAAATTCCGCGCCTTGCCGTCGGCCGCCTTCTTCTCGTGCTCGCTCGCTTCCTCCGCCACCGCGGCCAGGCCCTTGCCCAGCACCGTCTCGAAGTCCGGGATGGTGTGCGACAGCGAGTGCGCCTTCCACTGGAAATACATCACGAACCGCTCATCCAGCCTCATGCTCTGCGGGTTGCCCGCCTTCTTGCGCGCGACCTCCCGCATGTTGCGGTGGATCCAGTACGGGAAGATGTCCTCGTTGAGCTTTCTTCGGTCCTCCTGCGAAATGAGGTACGGGTTCAGGCTCCGGGTGTGCATGGTATAAAGCTCCGGCCAGATGAACACGCCGCCCAGGTCCGGGTAAACGGGGATGCCGATTTTCTTCTCGGTGGTGCTCCCGGCCACGAGCTGGTTCTTGTGGACCACCGGCTTGCGCTGCTGCATCAGATGGTTGTAGGCCTCGGCCTGGCGGAGCTCGGGGTCGAGCGGGGTGCCGTCGGGCGCGGTCTCGTACCCGTGCTTCTTGAAATAGTCCGTCATCAGCCATGCCCGCTCGGTGGACATCTCGGGCCTGGTGCTGAAGAAGTCGTGGAGGAAGGTCTTGAGGCGGGGAAAGTCGTCAATGGTCCAGTCGGAGAATGCGGGATCGGAGAGGTATTTCACCTCGTCGCCCGGCTTCATGGGCAGAGGCTTCCGGGCCGGCGCGAGCTCGCTGTTGTACAGGTAGTCGTGGCGCGGGTTCAGGCCGCGCTCCTTGCCCGCCGTCATGCGCTCCAACAAATACGCGAACCTTGTCACCACCGCCATGTTGCCGTCAAAGGTCAGCTCGTTCTTCAAGAGCATGTCCATGGACTCGGCGCTGTCGCCCATCAGCATCCTCTTCAGGGCGGCCCGGTCCTTGAGCACGAAGGTCACGTCGGGATTGTCCACCGGGCCCTTGCCCGACTTGAACCGCCCGCCCGCGATGATCACGTGACGCACGCACGAGTTGTCCTTGGTCCGGAACATGATCCTGGCGTTCCACGGCTCCAGGCCGTTGCCCACGTCCTCGTAAATATTGCTCCGGAACTTCTTGTCCAGCCGGGCCCGCACCGAGGCGATCTTGAGCACGCCGTCCAAAAGCAAAGGACTGTATTTTTCCGCCAATCCGTCCGTAAACGCCGACATAGGTATCCTCCCTCGATGCTTTCCGACATCAAGTAAGCTGCATAAGCCCTGCTATCTGATACTAGAGCCTGGCTATGAGGCTGTCAAGCCGGGAGGAACCATGAAATCCGCTGGAATGTCGTTAAAATATTGTATCCGCAAACTTCGAACTTTGGCCAATCCGTGGCTTGAGGAGTGAGGGGTCAGGTCTTAACATTTAACTTTACGCATCTGTATAATGGTAAGAGGAGCTTATGGCATATGGATGGTATTCTCATTCATCGGCACGACAGACTTGCCAGGCACGCTCCGCCATGCCTCAATCCCGCCTTTTCCCTCAGCGGCCCACATTCGAGACATCGTGAATGTTAAATGTTAAGACCTGACCCCGCCTCCCCATTAAGACCTGACCCCGCCTCCCCACCGCCTCCCCATCCCATCAGCGTTATGGTTTTTTACTTGTAACAGAAATAAAACTAAGGCGGCTCATATCTTGTCTTAATCCAAGTATTCCTGGGGTCTGTACCATCTTGACAGCTTCTTTAGAACAAGGCTCCCTATATTCTCTCCATTTTAAATCAAACACTTCGAGATTTGTAACACTTGCTTGTTCCCTGTGAGCACGAAGAATGTCTTTTAGAAAAAACTCACTGTCTGGCACTGCGCCCCTGTCTACAATGTTTAATATGCCACCACTCCTGAGCAGTTTATCCGCAAGAACGTATACTCTATTCTGGACATAAAGTCGGTATATCCCATCGCTGTTGATCCCAGCCATTTTTATTTTTTTGTTCATTTGCCTTGATCCGTGAGTTCCTATGAGCCAACAAATAACAGCGTCAAAGGGACCGACCTCATTAAGCCATTGCTCAAGATGTTGATCGTCTGTTATATCACCCTCTGTGATAATATTTTCCTCGCCATATTTCGTATCTACTACATCGTATGTTATCAGGTGGTCCTCGCCTATTATATGTAATTTCTCTCGTTTGATTCTCTTAAAAGGTATACGCCTCTCTTTAAGAATATTTTCTGCCAGATCAAGGCATGCAGGATTTTCATCAATACTTACTACCTTATGGCCTTTTTGGGCACAGGCTGACAGTGATCTTCCATCCCCTGTACCGATTTCAAGAATTCTGTTATAACCACCCAAGAAGCTAGCCATCCATTGATAAAGACCTTCTTGCTCAAACTGGCGCGATTGATTACCTGACCATGAATCAGCATATTGCTTCCTGTGCATCCCCAATCTTCTCTCGACACTTTTTGATAGAGAAAACTTTGGCGAAGATTTTCTTCTCTTGTCCTTTTTTTTCTTCTTTTTCATATCGCCTTTATGACATGATTGATATGGAGCCGCCTTGATCTCACCACTGTTTTTTCCCTTACGGAGCTTGGGAGACTTTGGCGTCAGACTTTGGCGTCAGGTCTCAACATATAACATTAGCCTTCTTGCAGATCCCTGGGTGCCGTCCCGAGGATTAGATTGTTTGCCCAATGCGAATTACGCACTTGGTGCCGGTGCCACGGCTGTTTCCGATGGCGGTGAGGTAATAGACAGCACCGGCGAACTCCATCCTTCATGGTCAGGCCATGACCTATTTTTATGACAATCGGAAACGGCTGTCAAGCTGATTGTTACGTATTGAGAACTGACCCGAGATTCCCCCTCTAACCATGATTATGAATAACTTATGATGAGTCATAATAATGAGAAATTTTCTTTATCTACTTTTGTAATATGCCCATCGAATTTGAAGGTCTTCCACACTTTTGACCAGTCAAGTCCTTCATAAGAATTCAAGCTTCTCCACCCCTGGTGGATTTTGTATATAAAACAGACCACAGTATCTCCGTATTCTAATAACCATTGAGGAATCTCGCTATTAATTCGCACCGAAACAGGATACAGAAGATCTTCTATGTGCATTATTAATTGGTTATTCGAATAGTCAACATCTTCAACAAAGCCTCTCGTCCGCCATGAAGGAGAGTTGAGATAGATTGATATCTGCCTAACATATTTATTGTTTTCCAGAATGTACAGATTATCATTTTTATAGTTTTCGATAAACTCTTTCATTGTCATTCCAATACAATCCACCAAGATCGGGCAAGGCCCTTTCGCTTTTGCATACCAATTTACTGATGTCTTAAGGTCGTACTTATTTAGCTTTTGTCCACCGCCCGACCTCTTGATAGTGTCCTCGGGAGAAAATACTAGGTTTTGATTCTCATCACCAAAGCATTTAGTTATTAAGGGGAGCAAGGTAATTTGGACAATTTTCCCTCATTTTCATGCCGCCGCGTAGCGCACGCTGGGCGCGCGGAAAAAGGAGCGGACCACCGTGGGCTGGCGCTGGGTGCTGCGCAGATACCCATGGAGGTCAGCGG
>DATKZS010000081.1:0-3941 GCA_035527835.1 bacterium | reverse complement strand
CGCTCCCCCTTGTCAACATTTTTTATAAAGCCGGAGCGGGGGAAAAGCGCGGACAAGGGGGAGCGGGTGCCCTCACCCGCGTCCACTCCATCCTGACCAATAAATTTTCTCACCTCGTTTAAACTCTCTCCAACCATGTAGCCATTTTCATACTCTCATTCGCGGCCCGGCACGCTCTCTTCGTCCGATTCCGCTTTAAAAACACTCCTGTATTCCATTAAAAACTTTTTGGCATCATGCTTGCTTTCTATGCCTTCAGGAGCCTGAAGCGTTAACAGCCCAAAGGCCATTCATTACAGGAGGTGATAAAATGAGCGAGCCAGTCATGGTGCAGGGACCGAAAAAGAGTTCGTGGAAAAATAAACTATTCACCGGGCTCATCATCGGAGGCGGGCTGTTGGTGCTGATCGTAATCGCCCTCCCGGATTTTATAAAGCTAAGCGGCCCACCCCCCACCAAGCAAAGCGAGGCCAAGCAGAACCTGGGCGCGATCTTCACGACGCAGGTGGCGTATTTCGGCGAAAATGTTACCTTCGCCTCCGGCGAGAATTGCTTTGATCAGATAGCTTGGTCGCCGAATGGAGGCTGTATGTATAGCTATTATTGCGGAAAGCACGAGCTCCCGAACACTGCGTGCGATAGGGATTGCCCAGATTCTACTAACCTGTCCGTCATCGGCTCCGACGGCTTCACTGTGATGGCGGAGGGGAACGTTGACAAGGATGACGATTGCGACGTGTGGACGATCAATGACGCGAAATATTTAAAGAACGTTAGTGTTGATCCTTGAGCCAACGGACGAGGTCTAACATGAAAAATGTACTTAAGAGTTTCTTCAAGGGATTTGCTATCGGGTTCTTTCTTGGCCCAGTTCTGATCGTGATTCTATTTTCTTTACTCCTGCTATTACAATGAAATTATGACAAAAAGCGGCAACGAGGCTGGAAAGGAAAACAGATGGTTGTTGAAAACAATAAGAATGGATGCTCTTTATGGGCCGGATTGCTCTTGGGGGCCGTGAGCGGGATAGTGGTTTTTTTCGTGTATTGTGCGCCAGGGCCGCTTCGTTTTCATCCTCGCGCCAAACAAAGCGAGGCTAAACAAAATCTTGGCGCGATCTTTACGACGCAGGTGGCGTACTTCGGTGAAACCAATACCTTCGGGTCCGGCCCGGACTGCTTTGCCCACATCGCATGGTCCCCGGAAGGAAGAAATCAGTACAGCTATTATTGCGGCGATGACGAGATCCGATGCGTCAAGTGCGAAAAGGACTGCTCCTATCCGAACCTCTCCGTCATCGGCCCCAACAGTTTCACCGTGATGGCGGTGGGGAACATTGACGATGATGACGATTGCGACGTGTGGACGATCAATGACGCGAAAAATTTGAGGAACGTTGAGGTTGATCCGTGAGCCCGATTCATCGGGCTTGGCTTTGGGTGCAGGCCGGCCATTTATGGCTGGTTCGGGGCGGCGGCAGCGCGGGTGAGGGCACCCGCTCCCCCTTGTCAACATTATCAAAAAATGCCGCATCAAAAAAACACCTTGACAAGGGGGAGCGGGTGCCCTCACCCGCGGCATTTCCCTTAACCACAAACCATAAACCTGAAACTCTTTTTCCCTGGCTACCGGCTACTTGCTACCGGCTACTTGCTACTGGCTACTTTTCCTCCCCCGCAGCACTTGCACTTCGGGTCCCTTTTTACGGGGATGCGCTGCCACTCTCCGGTCCAGAGGTCTATGAGGCGGAAGTCGGTGATGATTTCGGCGGAGCGGGTGAGGATTTTGAGGGCTTCGGTGGACTGGAGGGCGGCGATCAGGGCGGGGGCGGTGTTGATGACGCCGGCGATTTGGGTGGTGAGCGCTCCGGCGCAGGCGTCGGGGTCGGGGAAGAGGCAGCACAGGCAGGGGCCGGCGCCGGGCAGGATGACCATGGTCATGCCGCAGGAGCCGGCGATGCCGCCGTAGATCCAGGGAATGTTATGCGCGATGCACCAGGCGTTGATGACGAAGCGCGCCTCCATGTTGTCGGTGGCGTCAATGACCAGGTCGTGGCCGCTAAGCAGCCGGTCAACGTTCTGTGCGTTCAGCTCCTCGGCTATGCCGGCCACCTTCACGGTCGAGTTGGCGCGGCCGAGCTTGGCGGCGGCGGCCAGGGCCTTTTTTGAGCGCTGGGCCGCGTCGTCCTCGTCGAAGAGGAACTGGCGGGCGAGGTTTGAGATCTCGACCGTATCGCGGTCAATGATGGTGTATCTTCCGACCCCGGCGCGGACCAGGCAGGCGGCGTTGGTCGAGCCGAGCGCACCGCATCCGACCTGGACCGCGGAGGCCCTGGCGAGCATGGCCTGTCCCTTTTCGCCGAGTCCGGAGAAGAGGACCTGCCTATCGTAGCGTTGGTCGGTCATGGAAGTTGTTTCAAGAGAGCCGCAGATGAACGCAGATTAACGCAGATAATTTCGGAATAAAAATTTTCTTATCTGTGTTCATCTGCGTTCATCTGCGGCAAAAAAAATCATCTCTTCCCTCCCGCCGCCGCCATTCCCCCTGAAATGGACCGCACCTTGGCCACGGCTTCGGTTACGGCTTCGATGGCCCTTCTGACCTCGGCTTCGGTGTTGTCCTTGCCCAGCGAGAAGCGGATGGCGCATTCGGCCTGGCGCGGGGTCATGCCCTGGGCGAGCAGGACGTGGGAGGGCTCGTTGGCGCCGGTGGAGCAGGCGGAGCCGGTGGAGACGGCGATGCCTTTGAGGTCGAGGTTGATGGCGACGGCCTCGCCCTCGGCGCCCATGAAGGAGATGCTGGTGGTGTTGGGCACGCGGTGGGCCGGGTCGCCGTTGACGATGGCGTCGGGCATGCGGGCGAGGATTTGCTTTTCGAGGAGGTCGCGGAGACCGGAGATGTGCTTGCTCCATTTTTCGAGGTTGGCGGACGCGAGCCTGGCGGCGGCGCCGAGCCCGGCGATTCCGGGTATGTTCTCGGTGCCGGCCCTCAATCCCGCTTCCTGTCCTCCGCCCAACTGGCGAGGCTTGATCTTGAGTCCCCTGCGCAACCAGAGCGCTCCGACGCCTTTAGGGCCATAGAACTTGTGGGCGGCGATGGTGATCATGTCCACGGGCCATTTTTGCGCGTCAATCTTGATCTTGCCGGCGGCCTGGACGGCGTCGGTGTGGAAGAGGACGCCGTGTTCTTTGGCGGTCCTTCCGATCTCCTCGATCGGCTGGATCATTCCGGTCTCGTTGTTGGCGGCCATGATGGTGATGAGCACGGTGTCGTCGGTGATGGCGGCGGCGACGGCTTCCGGGTCCACGCGGCCGCCCCCGCTCACGGGAACCTCGACGATGTTGATCCCATGCGTGGCGAGATTGCGGACCGTGGAGCGCACGGATGGGTGCTCAATGGTCGAGGTGATGACGCGGCCGCGCTTGCCGGGGTCGCGGAAGGCGGCGCCCATGATGGCTAAGTTGTTGGCCTCGGTGCCGCCGCTGGTGAAGATGATCTCGGCGGGGTCGGCGTTGATCAGCCGGGCCACTGCTTCGCGCGCGTCCTCGATCAGGGCGTTCACGCGCTGTCCGAACCAGTGCAGGGACGACGGGTTGCCCCAGAGGTTTTCGAGCGCGTCCACGACGGCGTCGCGGACGGTTGAATCAGGTCTGGTCGTGGCGTTGTGGTCGAAGTAGATGCGGTCCATTGATTATAGCCTCCTTGTTAATCATGATGTATTACCTGACGCATCAGCGCAGATGGCGCCGTTAATTTTTTATTAAGCGCAAAGGCGCAAAGGACGCAAAGAACTGATTAAATCACTCTTGTCCAAAATAGGCCGTAAGAAAACCGCCAAGACGCCAAGAGCGCCAAGGATCGCCAAGTAAATCATGATGTTTCTTTGCGGCCCGGCAAAGAACAGCTCCGGAGCGTTGGCCCCAACCGGCTTGGCGGACCGG
>DATKZS010000080.1:0-17309 GCA_035527835.1 bacterium | reverse complement strand
GACCACGACGTCGAACCTGGGCGCGGTCTCGAACCACTCAAAAAAATCCGCGCGCTCGGCGCCGGACCTTGACGCGGCAATGGGATCAATATCAACTCCCAAGCAGGTCGGATGCGGATTGCCCAGGTCGGCCAATCGGGTCCGCGCCGCAGCGAGAAACACCCCTTCTCCGCAGGCTGGATCACAAACACGGTCATGAGGCGATCGGACGGCCCATCTTACCAGGGAGGAGGCGATACGCGGGGGCGTATAAACGGCTCCCAGAGTTTTTTCGATCCTTCCGTTTTTTTTATAGCGGCTTTTGGGTGTTCCCATTTCGCTTTCTATCTTCCAATCAATACAACTATTATAGAATGCGGTTATAACGCCGTCAATGAACGACTCCGGCATGTATTAAAAGTCCCCATCCTCCAGTCCCGCGTACATCTGTTCGAAGACCTTGCCGAACTTCTGGTTCAGCACCTTTCTTTTGAGCTTCATGGTGGGGGTGATCTCGCCCAGGTCCTGCTGGAACTGGCGGTCGAGGATTTGGATCTTCTTGATGGTCTCGTGCTTGGGCAGGTTTCTGTTGAGCACGGAGATGCGGGTCTCGATCATCTTTTTGGTCTCGGGCTTTTGCGAGAGCTCGGCGAAGTCCTTGAAGGCGATGCCTTCCTTTTGCGCCCAGGCGATGGCGGCTTCCTCGTCCAGGGTGATGATGGCGGAGAGGAACTTCATGCGGTCGCCGAAGACCAGGGCCTCGGAGATATAGAGGTCGGTCTTGAGTATGTTCTCGATGTTTTGCGGAGAGATGTTCTTGCCGCCGGCGGTGATGATGATGTCCTTTTTTCGGTCGGTGATATAGAGGAATCCGTCGTCGTCAATGCGTCCGATGTCTCCGGTGTGGAACCATCCGTCGTCCGCGAACTCGTCGCGGATGGGCCCGTCCTTGCTGTAGTAGCCCATGAACACGTTGGGCCCGCGGACCATGACCTCGCCGTCGGCGGCGATTTTCACCTCGGTTCCGGGCAGGACCTGGCCCACGGAGCCGAAGCGGACGCAGTCCGGCCGGTTGATGGTTGACGGAGCGGAGGTCTCGGTCATGCCCCATCCCTCGATGATGAGGATGTCGAGGGCGTGGAAGAACTCGATGATGTCCTTGGAGATGGGGGCGGCCGCGGACACGAAGAAGCGGATGCGGCCGCCGAACTTCTGCTTGATGGTGCTGAACACCAGCTTGTCCGCCAGCGCGTACTTGAGCTTCAAGCCCAGCGGCAGCGGCTTTGAAGCGAGCTTGTACGGGCCCACTTCCTTTCCCACTCCCATGGCCCAGGCGAAGATTTTTTGCTTGGTGGGAGAGCTGGCCGCGATGTTTTTCTGGATGCCCGCGTACATTTTTTCGTAGAGGCGGGGCGCGCCCAGGATCAGGGTGGGCCGGATCTCGGCGACGTTGGCCGCGATCTTGTCCAGGCCCTCGCCGATGGCGATGGTGATGCTGGCGAAGATGGCGTTGAAGATCCCTCCGATACGCTCGTACACGTGGGCATAGGGCAGGATGGAGAGGGTCATGTCCGAGTCCTGGTCCAGCTTGAGGATCTTGTCAATCGCCTCGTGCACGGCCAGGATGTTGCCGTGCGTGATCATGGCGCCCTTGGGCGGGCCGGTGGTGCCGGAGGTATAGACCATGGTGCACAGGTCGTCAGGCTTGAGGGCGGCCGTGCGCTCCTTGAGCGCGTTCGGTTTCCCGGCCTTGACCTCGCGGCCCAGCTCGCGGAGCTTGCTCAGCGAGATCACGTCCGGAGCGGGATCGTCAAGCGCGTCCAGGCTGATGATCTTCGTGAGCGCCGGCATGGTCTCCTTGCGGTCCGCGAGCTTCTGGTACTGGCCTTGGCCCGAGATCACGATGAAGCGCGAGCCGGAGTGGCTCACGATGTATTCAACCTCGTGCGGCAAGTTGGACGGGTAGATGGTCACGACGACCGCGCCCGCCGCCAAAAGGCCCAGGTCCGCGTAGATCCAGTCCAGCCGGTTCTCCGCCAGGATCGCGACCCGCTCGCCCGCCTGAAGGCCCAGGCTCAAAAAGCCGTTCCCGATGTCCTTGACCGCGTCCGCGACCTCGCTCCAGGCAACGTCGCGCCACTCGCCGCCCTCCTTGTTCTTGAACAGCGTGCGGCCCGGGCGCTCCCCGGCCATCTTGAAAAATTTCTCCGGTATGCTTCTGTCTTCCATTTTTTTCCTCCATCCCCCCTACTCGGTCCCCGGCTCGAGACCGGAGTCTAATCTTACTATAAGCTGTGAATCTCATGCAACGAGAGGGCGGCGCCGGAGGAGATCGTAGGCCGTATTGTCTCACACAGAGGCACAGAGAACCTAGCGCGGCCTAAGGCCGCAACCAAAGAATTTATTAACAAGGGAGCCTCTTGCAAAAAGATTCCGGGGGGTAGCGCCGGCATCTTGCCGGCAACGTAACCCCCTAATATTACTGGTGCCTGTTTTTGCCGCCAAGATGGCGGCGCTACATTTTGCAAGAGGCTCAAGGATATTCAGGATACCAAGGATAAGACTTTCTTATCCTTAATATCCCGTGCATCCTTGTTCATTCTTTCAGCCAGTCGAACATGGCGTTGCGAAAAGTGCAAAGAAATTTATGCATCTTACATCAGTGCTGTCCAAAATAAACGGACCGGAGAACCGCCAAGACGCCAAGAGCGCCAAGGATTATTTTTTAACACGATTTCAAGAGGGCTTTGGTGCAAATGTTTTTTGCTTGGCGCTCCCGTCGGCCGGTTCGCCAAGCCGGTTGGGGCCAACGCTCCGGAGCTGTTTTTTGCTGGGCCGCAAGAAAACATCATGATTTACTTGGCGATTCCTGGCGCTCTTGGCGTCTTGGCGGTTTTCTTACGGCCTATTTTGGACAAGAGTGATCTTACATGTTAGTAGTACAGAGTAAGAAGCATTGATTTACTCTCTGCGTTCTCTGTGCCTCTGCGCGAGATAGACTCTTTATGGTTCCGACAACTCCGCCGGGCCTTCAATCCGCGGGATAGATGAAGACGGAGTGGATGGGCTGGGCCGGGTTGACGGTTAGGCTCACGTATCCGGCAACGGGGTCATGGGAGTATGACCAGGTGCCGTCGGTGTCGGAGCACTCGACGCCGACGCCGTCCGGGTACTGGTACTCGGGGATGGCGATGAGGGTCGGGCCGGCGGCGGCCGGGCTGTTCATGAAGGTCATGTTAAAGCTTTTGGTGGGCTCGTCGAAACTATAGGACATCAATAGCCCGGCGGTCGCCGCCGGATACGGCCGGGAAACGTAGTCCAAAAGCGCCGGCTTCTCCAGCTTGGTGTCGTATTCCATCAATCCCTGCGCCGTGTTGTCGTGCTGGCGCAGGCCCCACCAGGTGCCGCTCACCAGGTATTGTTCCTGGAACCGGAACTCGGCGCGCATCCAGTCCTCGGCAATGGGCTGGGAGCCGCCGACCGCGAACTCGCCGATGTAGAGCGGAACGCCCTGCCGCGCGGCCTCCATGACCCCCCGCTCGATGTCGGCCCGGAGCGGCTCCGGTCCAATGTAAGTTCCGCTGTGCCCGCCGGCGGTGCCCCCGGTGTAGTTGTGGGTCGAGTACACGATGTTATTGAAGGGCATGGCGGTGAAATCATTATCGTAGACGTCGTGCATGATCGAGCACTCGTAAACGATGATGGTCATGGGGTCAACGGCCCGGATGCGCCGGATCAGCTCTTCATGGAAAGGCTGGAGGATGTCCTGGTCGAACTCGACCGGGCGGCCGCCCCAGATGTCGCCGGGCTGCGGCTCGTTGAAAACGTCGTAGGCGATGACGGCAGGATTGTCCTGGTAACGCGCGGCCATCATCTCCCACATCTCCATGTATTCCTCGCGCGCGTCCATGTCCAGCCAGAAGTCGGCGGAGGCCCGCGTCATCTGGGTGTAAGCGTCGGGACCGTCAATGGGGCAGTCATCGCGGGCCCATTCGGGAAGGGCCCACGGCGGCGCGCCGTTGCCCCGGCCGCCCGGATCGAAGCAGGTTGACCAGTTCCACTGGTGCATGTTGAGGATCACGCCGATGCCCTCCTGCGCCGCGAACGCGATGGCCGGATCAACCCAGGTCGCCAGGTGATCCTCGTCGTACGCGTCCCGGTCGGGCTCGATGAACTCCCAGGAAACGGTGAGGCGGACCACGTTGAAGCCCCAGCGCCGGATCAACTGGAAGTCCTCGAGCGCCGGCGGCTGATCGTCGAAGAGCATGGACTCGATCCCGTTGTAATTCACCCCGCGCCAGATCACGGTCCGGCCCTGAGCGTCTATGATCCATTGGCCGCGGGTGGAAAGAGGATAGGCCGTCCCGCTGACGCTCCGGCCGCCACTCCCCTTGAAATCGCACCCCGGACCCGCGGCCAGCAGCCACGCGGCCAACAAAACCCATCCCGCCCGTTTCCATTTGCCCATCATCACTCCCGCGATAAAAGTCAGTACCTCATGATGTAATGAGATTTAAAGCGCAAAGACGCAAAGAGCGCAAAGGAACCAATTTTTCTCACCCGCCGGAATGTCTTTCCGCCTGGACGGCAAATCCAGACTGAATGCTATTCTTTTCAATATTCTCTGCACTCTTGTCCAAAATAGGCCGTAAGAAAACCGCCAAGACGCCAAGAACGCCAAGGATCGCCAAGTAAATCATGATGTTTCTTTGCGGTCCGGCAAATAACAACTCAGGAGCGTTGGCCCCAACCGGCTTGGCGAACCGGCCGACGGGAGCGCCAAGCAAGAAACATTCGCCCCCAAGCCCTCTTAAAATCTTGTTAAAAAAAATCCTTAGCGCTCTTGGCGTCTTGGCGGTTCTCCGGTCCGTTTATTTTGGACAGCACTGTATTCTCTGCGTTCTTCGCGTCTTTGCGCTGAAAAAAGACCTTACCACATTATTAGGCTTGACCTGCCCGCGCCTTGACAATGCTTCGGGTAAATTGTTATACAATACACATAATCTTGTCAACCTGCCGGCCGGCGATGACCGGGATCGCAGAGTAGGGAGGGTTTTCGGGTGAAGGCAAAACGGCTTCGCGTGGTTGTGGCGGCGGCGCTCGTTGGGCTCGGCCTCATCGGATGCGGCAAGTCCGACAATGCCTCTTCCGCCGCCGCGCCGGTTTTCAATCTTAACTTCATCGGCGGACAGATTGTGCCCGGCGAGAGGCCGGCCGCCGCGCCCGGGCCGTCCGCTCCCGTGATCCGCGACACCGACTATTACCCGATCACCCGGCAGGGCGGCAGCCTTCACGGCGTCATCACGTTTGACGACGACGACTACACGGGCGTGACCACTTTGGTGCTGCAGTTCGAGGGCTCGGGCCAGTATTTCACCTTTGATGTGACGCCGCTCGACGACCCCCTCAATCCGGGGACCACCACCATCAATTTCACCATCAGCCTGGACCCGCTGTTCCTGCCCGGGACCTACACCCTTTACATGGGCCTGATTGACGAGGACGGCAACGTGGGCGATTACGTGGCCCGGCTTCTGGTGGTGAAGTCGCTCGCTGATCTGACCATCGCCTCGCTCGATCCGGCTGACGGGTCCGCGGACGTGGGCGCGAACGCGGTGGTGCGCGCGGAATTTTCCCAGCAGGTGCTTGACGGCGAGGCCGAGATCGTGGTGGAAAAGGGCGGCGCTCCGGTGGCCGGGACCACGCGGCTCAGCTCCGACGGCCGGACCATGGTCTTCACGCCCGATGACCTGTTCGAGCCCGGCGCCGTTTACCAGGCCACCGCCGCCATCCTGGTGAGCGGCGTGTCCCGGTCATCCGCTTTCACCATCCTGAACCCGCCGCCGCTCTCCGACCCCTCGGCCCTGGCCGACCTGGTCTTTGCCCTCAACCTGGCCGAGGACAACCTGGTCGAGCCGCGGGAGGGCAAGGCCCTCTTCAGCATCATCTCCGTGCTGCCCGCCATCCTGACCAAGGTGGTGAGCGTGGACGCCGGGACCGGCGCCATGACCTCCGTCGGGGGCATGGGCCAGGACACCGGCGGCGGTGTGTATCAGCAGGTCAGCCTGGCCCCGGCCTTCGGCCCCAACCCGGGCCTGCTCGACAATCCCTGGTTCTCGCTCGGGCCGTCCCGGCTCGTCATCCCTCTCGCCCCCCTGGGCCTGCCCGGAGAATTGGCGCTGGACCACATGATGCTCTCCGGCCATTTCATAACCGACGGCGGCGGCGCCGTCACCGGCTTTGAGCAGGGCGTGGTCACCGCGCGGGTCAACAGCGCCGACATTAACGGGGTGTTGGAGGTGTTGATGGGCTACTCCGTGGATCTGTGCCAGCTCATTCCGATCTGCGACGCCGATGGCATGGTCTGGATCCGCGCGGAAAACATCTCGAGCCCGGTGGTGAGCGGAATTGATTTCCTCTACGGCATCAATTGCCAGGCGGACCCCGACTCCATCAACGCCGCCGCCGGCGGAGACATTGACGTGACCTGCACCGAGACCCGCGACGGCGCCGGCTTCCAGGTCGCGGACATCGCCTTCTCCGCCCTCACCGGACCGGCCGGCGGAGACACTGCCGTGGGCGCCTGGAACTACCTCGGCGAGTCCTGCTCCGGCACGCCGCCCGTCTGCGCCGTGCCCGCCTCCGGCCAGGTCACCGTCCGCCTCACCCTGGACCCAGACGAGCTCACCGCCGGCGACCGGAACTTCCGCGTCGGCGGCGCCTATTCCTCTCCACCGGGCCCCATGGCAACCGCGCGCGCGATCGCCGTGCAATAATCAGGGCTCAAGGTCGGTGGCGGGGACATTCTTGTCCCCGGGGCTGGGCCGACAGGAGTGTCGGCCCCGCCATTTTCATGATTTCAGGGCGCCGCAATGCGGCATGAGGAGCTATCGTGAAGAAAACCGTCATTCTGGCTTTGCTGATGGCCGCCGCCGGCCTGGCCGGTTGCGCTACCGCGGTCAATGGAATATATCATCTTGACCCCATCCAATACCGGGTCCGGGTGGAAAAGGACGTGATGGCCCGGATGCGCGACGGGACCGTCCTGGCCGCCGACGTATATCATCCCGTGGGTCTGGATCGCGGCCCGGTCATCCTGGTGCGCACGCCCTACGACAAGCGGGCCCCGGGAGTCGTGGCCCTGCTCCAATCGTCCTTGTACAAGCTGTTCGCGGGCCACGGCTACACGGTGGTGGTCCAGGACGTGCGCGGCCGCTACGCCTCCGCCGGCGAATTTTACCCGATGCTTAACGAGGCCCGGGACGGAGCGGACACGCTGCAATGGCTGGCCAACGAGCCCTGGTGCAACGGCAAAGTGGGCTCATGGGGAGGATCATACTTCGGATTCACCCAGTGGGCCATGGCAGACGCCGATGCCGGGGCCGGACTCGCCGCCATGGTCCCCCTTATCACCACCGCCGACATCATCAAGCTCCATTACGAGGGAGGCGCTGTCAACCTCGAAAACATCCTCTCCTGGTCCACATCCAACCGCGACGGCCAGGGGCAAAAGGTCAAACCCCAAGACCTCCAGAACGGTTACAACCATCTACCCCTCATCACCGCCGATAACGCCGTGTCCCCGGAAAACGTCCGGTTTTTCGACGACACCGTGTCTTACCGCCTCCCCGACGTGCTCGCCGACACCGCGTACGACGACCGGTACAAGAACGTGACCGCCCCGGCCCTGCTCATCGCCGGATGGTACGACCTCTTCCAGAAGTATCAGATCGAGGACTTCAGGGAGTTGCGCGAAAAAGCGCCCCCCGGCGTCGGCGCCATGAGCCGCATCGTCATCGGGCCGTGGGGCCACGGCTTTTTCAAGGACCCGCCGGTGAAGTTCAAGCACGGGGGGATCGTAAAGCTCGGCCAGCTCGACCTGACCATGGATTTCCTGGACGCGGCGCTCAAGGGACAGGACACCGGAATCGAGAACCAGCCGCCCTATTATCTGTACGTGATGGGAAGCGGCCAGTGGGTGGGCATGGATGAGTGGCCCCCGCCCGAGGCCAGACCCACCGTCTTCTACCTCCACTCGGACGGCGCGGCCAACCAAAGGGCCGGAAACGGCGCCCTCTCCAGAGAAGCCCCCGCACAAGAGCCGCCCGACGTCTTTACCTATGACCCGGCCCACCCCGTCCCCACCACCGGCGGGCCGCTGCTCGGCAACGACGCCGGGCCCAAGGACCAGGCATCGGTCGAGGCCCGCGGCGACGTGCTGGTTTACACCACCGCTCCGCTCTCCTCGCCGCTCACCGTGATGGGCCCGCTCTCCGTGGCCCTCGACGCGGCCTCCGACGCCCTTGACACCGACTTCACCGCCAAGCTCTGCGACGTCTATCCCGACGGCCTCAGCGTGAACATCGTGGACGGAGTGGTCCGCGCCCGCTTCCGAGACGGAGACCTGCGCCATCCCGAGCCGATCGTTCCCGGCCAAGTCTATGAATACGTCATTGACCTGTGGTACACGGCTTACGTCTTTCAGCCCGGCCACCGGATCAGGCTCCAGATCAGCTCCTCCAACTTCCCCCGCTTCGACCGCAACCGCAACACCGGAGACAACATCGCCACCGGCACCGCCATGCGTGCCGCCCGCCAGAGTGTGTATCACGACGCGCAAATGCCCTCCCGCCTGATTTTATCCGCCCTGCCTTGAAAAGCCGCACGGCTTATGCCCGTTTATGAAAAAAGCCGGGGGATTTCTCCCCCGGCTTTAAGAGGCAAGGTCCGACGCGGGAAGGGTTACGGGTCAATCTTGGTGTTCTTGAGGATCTTGGCGTCGCTCATCGTCCACCAGTCGTTCTCCGGGTCGTTGTCCACGTTGCCGCTGGCGCCGACGGTGAACGCTATATCGCTGGTCTCGATGAGGTCAGGCGGATCAGTGCCGCTATCCGGGCCTTGAGGTGGCTTACGGTTGTGGATAATAGCAACGGCGGCGTCGCCGCAGAAATAGGAATACAGGTTCATGCCTTCCGGGCTCCAGGCGACATCGGTGAAGCAGTTCAAGCCGTCGCCGAAGGTGTTGTTCTCGCCGAAGTAAGCTATCTGGGTGGTGAAGATCGCGCCCAGGTTCGTCTTGGCCTCCGACTGTTTCGCTTTGGCCTGGAACTTCAGGAAGTCAGGGATGGCGATGGCCGCCAGAATGCCGATGATCGCAACGACGATCATCAGCTCGATCAGTGTAAAACCTTTCTTATTTTTCATCTTCCGTTTCTCCTTTCTTGATTCCATCTTGCTTGCCTTTAGTGAAATTCGGACCCTACCCTGGTTTCTTAATCAAGTTGCAACCGTCGTTCCCGCATCACCCCCTTTTGTTGCCGAATCAATACCGAATCAATACCGAATCAATACCGAATCAATGCCCAGAACACTTTATTTTCCTCTATTGCATATAAGCAACGTCCATGCCTTTATAACCATTGCCCTCGGATCATGCGGACTTCATCAGCATATCCCATTATAATCATTGAATAATTTATCTTCGCGGCGGCGCGGAACCATCTGTTCTCATTGAAAAATATATCTCTCTTCAGTCCTTGAATTGACAATTCACGGCACCTGAAACGACAGATTGCGGCAATCGGCAATCCATGTCAGCCAAGCTCCCTGAAAAAGCACGGGGTGGGAGATGAGCCATGTATGCCGGAGTTAAAAGAACCAGGAAGCCGGAAGCAAGAATCAAGAAAAAACAGGAACCCGCCCCTTGCTTCATATTGCCGGCTTCTTAATTCTTGCTTCTTGCTTCTGGATTCTTGATTTTGGCAATGATCTTTATAAGTTAAATCATTTCCGCCCCGCCGCCTGGTAAATCCTTTTCTTGAAGGCATCCATGCCCGCGATCACCTGCGCCGCGATCAGTCCGTATTCCAGTGTCGGCTCCAGCTTGATGGCCGTGCTCGGAATAAAGCCCATGCTTCGGATGTCTTCGGTGGACCCGTTAAACATCAGACACTTAGTATTGTTCTCGAGGGGAATCAGCCTCCAGAACCCCATAATCTCGCCGCCGTTCTCGCGCGGGATCATCCAGGTCATCCGGTTCGGAGGCTCAAGCGTGTACTCCAGTTCATCATTAACGGACAAATTGAACGCGAACAGCTTGACGCTGTATTCCTGGTAGACCTTGGGCCCCTTCGCGCCCTGCCCCCGCATCTCCACCTTTTTCACGCCCGGGATGAACGACTGGTATTTCTGGAAATCGGTGATCACCTTATAGGCCGTCTCCACCGGCGCGTCCACGACGATCCCCGCCGTGGCGTAAACCGTGGGACCCGGCTCCAGCACCAGCACCTTGCCCCTCTCCGCCAGCAGACGCAAGGTCTCCGGATCGTCCGTCAATATCTTCTCCACCGGCGCCTTCTCCGTGAGCGGCGGAAGCTTCCGGCCATAACGCTTTTCCGCCTCCGCCTTGATCGCCCGCACCACCATGGTCGCCGTCGCCACGTTCGTCATCAGCTCCAGCGCCGGCTCGTCCCGGTAAAGCGCCCGGATCGCCGACTGCCGCGGCAGCGAGTACACCGAATAAAACGTCATGGTGTGCCTCCCGTCCTCCGTGGGCAGAAACTGCCAGAAACCGCTGTTCACGTCGAACTCGCCCGAGGCGTGCGCCCAGTCCGTGCGGTGCGGCGGACGGTGAAAATGATAGACCGAGTAGTCTATCGAGAGCCAACTGAACAACAGCTCGATCCCGAAGTTTACCTCGTAAAGCTCCGGCATCCCCGCCACCGGCTCCGCGTGGGCCTTCCCCGTCATCGGCACCATCTCCGGGTAATAATCAAAGTCCGTGGCCGTCCCGAACACCGTCTCCTGCGGAGCATCCACCAGTACCCCCGCCACCGCCATCCACGGCACACCCTTGACCGGGTTGTCGTTCATGATCACGACCTCGCCCTTCGTGAGCAGCCGCTCCAGCGTCCTCGCGGAGGCCCCCGCCGGCAGAACGTTCATGTCCCACGTCAGAGCCATCATCTTCTTCAGAGCCGCCATGTCCTTGGGCGGCGCCACCCGCACCGGCTCGTTGTGGGCAACCCCGGCGCTCAGCAGCACCCACAGAAAAACGGCAGCCAAAACGATGCGCTTTTTCTTCATCCGATTAACCTCCGCCAATCGCTGTATTTTAGATGGCTGACATTGAATCGTCAAGTAAAATTCCTGGGCTAATTGTAGTGCGGGCCTTCCGCCTGCCCTGGCGCAGGCCAGAGGCCCACGCCAAAATCGTCCATCACGCCTGACCGGGAATCGGGGAACATTATGCGACCCATTGAAAAACCAAGTGAAGCCGATCTATAGTATTTCTGAACCCGGGCGGCGGGACAAAAGAAAAGAAGGAGAAAAAAATGACCGAACCCGATCTGACGCTCGATGATCTGCTCAACATGAATAACGCCCAGAGAAAGCAGATAATGATGGCCGCCCATCCCATCGGCCTCGACGCCCTGGATAACACCATGTACCGCGGCATTGATCTCAGCCTGCCTCCCATCATGAACAAGATCCTGTGGAAGACCTTCCGCAAGACCTTTGTTCGCGATCCGCAAACCGGCGGCCTGCGCGGCTGGAACGTGCGCATGGAGCAGACGGGATGGGACGGGCCGGGCAAGCCCATGACCGACTCGAAGGGCGGGCAGGTTTCCTTCGGCCATTACCGGGTGCTCCCGGCCCGGGGCCTGAGGTTTCCGGGAGGATGGTCCGGAGACCAGTTCCTCGATTACACCATTGCCGGCAACCCCTGGTACGACCCCGCCGGGCTGGGCTATTGCCCGCTGGTCGCCGTCAACAAAGGGAGCAACGACCTCCTGCTCGGCTGGGAGGTCTTCAAGCTCGGCCCGGTGTTCGTGCCCCTGCCCGATTTCTGGGCGCTCAAGCTGGAAGGCCCGCTCGACGCGGTCGTGCCCGTGCCTTGCCCCTGACGCTCCGCATGCTGTTATTTGGTCCAGGTGACCCGGCCTTTGACGGCGGTGCTTTCGATGATTTTGCCATTGCCGTCAATGATGATGCCGGAGACGCCCGGGGTTTTTTCGATGAGGGCCATGCCTTGGTCCGGGCCGAGGACGAAGGCGGAGGTTGCGAGGGCGTCGGCCTTCCAGGCCTCGCGGGTGATGATGGTGGCCGAGCGGACGGCGGAGGCGGGATGGCCGGTGCGGGGGTCGAAGATGTGGCAGTAGCGTTTTCCGTCCTTCTCGATGAATTTCTCGTAATCGCCGGAGGTGGCCACGGACATGTCGGAGACGGGCATGGTCCCGATGATGGCGCCCGGTTGGCGCGGGTCCTGGATGCCCACCATCCACGGCCGGCCGCCGTGGCTGCCCAGCGCTCTCAAGTCTCCGCCCGCGTCCACCAGCGCCATGGTCACGCCGCGCTCGGCCATCACCTCGATCGCCCGGTCCACCGCGTAACCCTTGGCAATGCCGCCGAGGTCTATCTTCATGCCCGGCATTTTGAGTCCGACGGCGTGGCGCTCCTTGTCCAGGACTATGTTCTTCCACGACACCAGCGGCAGTCGGGCGGCGATCTCGGCCGGGTCGCCGACTTGAGGGTGGTCCGGGTCTATCTTCCACACGCCCCACAGCGCGCCCATGGTGATGTCGAACGCGCCGTCCGAGAGCCGCGAGATCTCCACTGACCGCGCGACCACGTCGTAAACCTCGGGGTCCACCACCACCGGAGAGCCGCCCGCGCCGTTATCTATCCTTGCCGCGTCCGAGTCATCGCGGTACGAGCTCATCAGACGCTCGATCCTGCCGATCTCATCGAACGCCGCGTCCTTCGCGGCCTCAAGCTTCTCCCGGTCCTTGCCCAGCACCGTGATCTCCACCACCGTCCCCATGTACAGCCTGGTCTCATTAACCTCTTGGGGGGCGGGATCGCAGCGGAAAAGGAGGATGGAAATGAATAGAATTAAGAGGGGGGCCATGATCGGTATCAGGCGCGACGGGCGTTTCTGGGGGTTTTTATTGCACGCAAAGGCGCAAAGAACGCAAAGTGAAGAAAAGATCGTTTTTTTCTTTGCGCCTTTGCGCCTTTGCGTGAGAATACAACTCTTCATCACCACCTCACCCCTGCTTTCAGGGCACCCCGATCCTGTCCTTGAAGTCTTTGCCCGGCGTCACCACGCACCTGAACCCGTTCTGGTCCGAGATGTCGTCCGGCGGCAGATGGTACCGGTCCGCGCAGCGCAGCAAATAAATGCTGTAAAAAAACGACCCGCCCTTGACCACGCGCTCCGTGCCCGTCATGTCAAAATTCAGCTTCGACCCCGGATACGCCTGGTACCAGTCCGCGGTCCACTCCCACACGTTCCCGCCCAGGTCCATGGCCCCGTACGGGCTCTTGCAGCCCGGCCGCGAGCCCACCGGCGTCGCGTGGTCGCCCGAGTTCGTCCGGTTCGTGCAGACCGAGCCGTTCCAGCCGTTGCCCCACGGATACTCCCGGCCCGATGGTCCCGCGCACGCCTTCTCCCACTCGGCCTCGCCGGGCAGGAGCTTGCCCGCCCACTTGCAATAAGCGTCCGCGTCGTCCCAGCTTACGTTCGCCGCCGGCAATGCCATCACCGACTCCGGCACCGTCTGCATCGTCAGGATGCTCACCGGCGGCCGCCGGCCCGTCTCCTTGCAGAAGCGGAGGTAGCGCCCGAAGCTGACCTCCGTCTGGTCAATGTAATAGCCCGGGAGCGTGACCGATCTCCGCGGCTTCTCGTTCTCGTTCCTCACGCCCCCCATCATGAACGGGCCCGCCGCCACCCTCACCATCGCCGCCCCATCGGCCTTCCAGATAATCCGCTCCGGCAGCGCGGGAGCAGGGGGCGGCCCTGCTTGCGGCGCAACGTTGCCCGCCCCGTTCTCCGCCTGGGCCAGTATCACCTTCTCCTCGTGCGCCAGCACCAGCATCGAGCCCGCCACCGCGATACCCGCGATGGCGGCCGCGAAAAGGACAAAAAATATCTTCGCGCGAACGTGCATGACCTCACCTCCATCAATCGCTGACGATCGCTCCTATTATAACGCAGTTGCCATTGAGTTCACTTCATTGTTGCTCAAGCTATTTCCCCGAAGGGGAATGACGTGAGCAGCCGGGAGGTGAAACCCCCGGAAAAGCGCGCGACACCGTCCCGACCCTGAAGGGGTCGCACCTCCCCGCCGCTTTTGGTTCAACCCTTTCAGGGTTGATGACCCAGGTGGCGCTCTTCCGTAGGTTGCACCTACGGCTACTCATGTTCCCGCCCCTTGCGGGGCGGGAAGAGCCTGCCAGAGGGAAGTTCCCATCTCGTTCAGGATCGAAACCATATCAATATGATCCGCGTTCATCCGCGGCTAAAAAAATGACTTCCCTTTTCAACCCCACCACCCCGTGATAGATTAATGCCGGGAGGGAAAGGCCCATGGCGAACGAGGCGCAGGAGCTGGCGAGGAACCTTGCGGCGGGCTACGTGCTGGTCGAGCTGATCACCTGGGAGGAGGACCGGGCCCTGGCGACGGTACGCGACGCGGCCGCGCGCCTGAAGCGCCCGCTCAGCACATGGTCGCTAAGCTCCGGCTTCGGCGACCAGAAAGGCGCGGAAGGCGCCGACCCCGCCGCGGCGCTGGCCCGCATCGCCGCCACGGCCGACGCCCGCGTGTTCGTGCTCCACGACTTCCACACCGCCATGAAGGACCCGCTCACGGTCCGGCGGCTGCGCGAGCTTTTGCCGCTCATGGAATCGCGCGGCCAGGGCATCGTCATCACCGGGCCGGTCTCGGCCGTTCCCACCGAGCTGGACAAAGAGGTCCTGGTCATGGACCTGGTCCCGCCCGGCAGAAAGGAGCTCTCCGCCATCCTCGACGAGTGCATCAAGCTCACCGGCCACAAGGGCCCGCTCGCCGCCGACGCCGGGCTCAAGGAGTCCGTGATCCGCGCCGCGCACGGCCTCACCGCCCGCGAGATGAGGCGCATGATGAAGCGCATCCTCACCGCGCACCCCGACTTCAGCAAGGCCCACGTCAAGGAAGTCCTCGACGAAAAACGCCAGGCGCTCCGCCGCTCCGAGCTGCTCGAATTCTACGAGGCCTCCGAGTCGCTCTCCGACGTCGGCGGCCTCGACCTCCTCAAGAAATGGCTCATGGACCGGGCCGAGGCCTTTACCGAGCGCGCCCGCCAGTACGGTCTGCCCGAGCCCAAGGGCCTCTTGCTCCTGGGCGTGCAGGGCTGCGGCAAGAGCCTGTCCGCCAAGGCCGTGAGCGGGCTGTGGGGAATACCGCTGATCCGGCTCGACCTCTCCGCCATCCTGGACAAGGAGTCGGACGGCGACCAGCTCCGCCGGTCGCTGCGCATGGCCGAGGGACTCGCGCCGTGCGTGCTCTGGATTGACGAGATCGAAAAAGGCTTTTCCGCCCACCGCGTCTCGGGCCGGGAGGAGCACGGACGCATGGCCCGCGCCTTCGCCACCTTCCTCACCTGGCTCCAGGAAAAAAAGGTGGCCGTTTACGTGATCGCCACCGCCAACTCCATCTCCGAGCTGCCGCCGGAGCTGGTGAGAAAGGGACGCTTCGACGACATCTTCTTCGTGGACCTGCCCCGCGATACCGAGCGCGCCGAGATCTTCCGCATCCACCTCGTAAAGCGCGGCCGCAAGCCCGAGGACTTTGACCTCAGCGAGCTCGCCCGCGTGGCCGAGGGCTTTTCCGGCTCCGAGATCGAGCAGGTCGTCATCTCCGCCATGTACGACGCCTTCACCCAGCAGCGCGAGCCCGAGGCCAGGGACATACGCCGCGCCATCGCCGAGACCGTCCCCCTCTCCGAAACCCTCGAGGAATCCATCAAAGAGCTCCGCGACTGGGCCAAAACCCGCGCCCGGCCCGCGTCCCTCGATACCAAGCTCATGGATTTGCTGCACGGGGGGAAGAAGTGAAGATAAAATTAACAGGGATGCATAGGATGTTCAGGATATAAACAAGAAAAAAGGACGGGGACAAAAAGTTTGCTCAGGATGAATTCCCCGCGTCCTCTCTTTGTCCCGGAGGGACGTCCCGATATTAGCCCCGGAATTCATTCCTGGGGACCATGATTGACAAGCCGCCAAGTCCCGGAGGGACGGCCGATCCGTCCTTTGCCTTGGATATAACCGATGAACGCCGGAGAATCTTGACGATATAAAGTATCGGCGTCCTCCTCCTCGCCCCTTTCTCTCTTTTCCGATTCTTCCGGCTTCTTGCTCCTGGCCCGGACTACTTGCTACTTTCATCACCCTATGCCAGCGGCGTTTTTAAGCTTGCGGAAGAGGTCATAGGAGTTGCCGGGGATGGAAGCGAGCTTGACTTCGGGTTTGCGGTTTGGTCCGTGGTAGTCGGAGCCGGCGGTAATGAGGACGTTTGTGCGGCGGGCGAGGTCGAGGAAGCGGGCGGTGGCGGCGGGGTCGTGATAGGAGGAATAGACTTCGAGTCCCATCAGCCCAAAGTCAATGAGGGCGTTGACGTCGTGCTCGGGGGTGTCGGAGGGATGGGCGAGGACGGGGACGCCGGAGAGTTTTTTGATCATGGCGATGGCTCGCTCGGCGGGCTGGATTTCGAGGGGGACGAAGGCGGGCCGTCCGGCGCGGAGCCAGTCGAGGTAGAAGTTCTTGAAGGGCGAGTCGGATCGGGGCCCGTCAATAAAGGCGCGGACCGCCGGGTTTTGCAGGTTTTCGGGGTGGAGCTTGAGGGCGGCGATGTATTCGACGCCGGTGGGGGTGCGTCCGCCCGAGAGGCCGATCAGCTCGTTAAACTCTATCACGAAGCCGTTCTCGCGGAGCTTTGACACGCGCTTCCCGGCCTGCTTGATTTTTTCGCGGTGGATTTCCTCCATGTACGCGTTGCATTCCGGCGAGCGGTAGGCGATGAAGTAGCCGAGGATATGGAGGTCGCGTCCGCGGAAGATGGTATCGAGCTCGACGGCGGGCGCGAACTCGATCCCGGCGTCTTGGGCCGCGGCTTCGGCCTCGGCCACGCTGTCCACGGAGTTGTGGTCGGCGATGGCGATGGCCTCGAGGTCCAGGTCGCGGCACCGCGCCACGGTCTCGGCGCCGGTGTACTGGCCGTCGCTGGCGATGGTGTGGATGTGGAGGTCAATCATGTCTGTTTTTTAAAACCACGGATGAACACAGATTAACACGGATAAAGAGAGTAGTCAGTTGCCGGCAGCCAGGGTTCAAGGCGTTAAAATTGTTATTTCTAATCCGTGCTGTCCAAAATAAACGGACCGGAGAACCGCCAAGACGCCAAGAGCGCCAAGGATTATTTTTAAACACGATTTTAAGAGGGCTTGGGTGCGAATGTTTCTTGCTTGGCGCTCCCGTCGGCCGGTTCGCCAAGCCGGTTGGGGCC
>DATKZS010000079.1:0-3178 GCA_035527835.1 bacterium | reverse complement strand
CCGGTCCGCTTTGTCCGTGGCGAACACCTGCTTGGCCTTGCCGTTATAAAGCATCTTGCCCCGTCGCATGTCTACTCCTCCTTTATTAATTGGTCCTTCGCGCTGAAGACTGGATGCCGTGTTTCAGGGGGCGCAACGAGCAGCGCGGGCAAGTGAAGAAAGCCATGCGCCACGTCCATGCTCCGCGCTCCGCGACCGGCCGGCGCCCCGGTCCCCCGAAATACGGCCCGCATAGTATACATCAGTTGTGATCAAAAAACCCTTCGCCGCCCGGACCCGGCCCTCTCACCCGTCCCCGCCCCGGAGCGAAAAGCTTCGCCGCCATCAGTATGGCCAGCGATATGGCCCCGGCCAGCGCGGCCCAGAGTCCGATGCGCAAAGACAGGGGCCAATAGGTCAGCGTGACCCGGCTCGGGCCGCGGCCGAGGCGGACGGCCTGGAAGGCGTGGTCGGCCCGCAGAATGCGCTCTTCCGCTCCACCCACGCTCGCGATCCACCCCGGACAATAGGTGTCGCTGATGACCAAAAACCCTTCCTCGGCCAGGTCCGCATGAAGCACGATCCGGCCCGGCCGGTAGAGAAGAATTTTCACCGGCTCCCGCATCTCCCTTCCGGATGCATGGAAAGCCGGGACCTCATGCTCCAGCACCACCTCCGCGGACGGATCAAAGCGCGGGCCTCCGATGTAAGCGAGCCGCTCTTCCTTGCCGGCGATTACGCGGGCGCGGTGCGTCACGAAGGCGCGGGGCAGCGCGCCCGGGTTCGTGAAGATGTCCGCCCCCTCGACCGGCTCGCGCTTTAAATACGCATTAGGATTATAAATGCATGGGTTGAGGAGCGCGATCCCGGCGCCCGGGGCGGGCAAGTCCCCGATCGGCGCCGCCCGGAACGAGAGGCTGACGGTCCGGTCTTGCAGGGAGGCCAGGCCGGCCCTGACCGGGAGCGGCGCCGCTCCGGGAGCGGCATCCAGCGCCCGGGCGAAGATGATCCGCGGCCCCGTGTGCTCCGGCCCGGCGGCCAGGGCCTGGAACATGACGGTGGTTCCGGCCGGGCGCGGGGGCTCGATGCCCATTCTCAGCTCCGCTCCGGCCGGCAGGTACAGGGTCTGGTCCCATTGCGAGGGCGGGTCAAGAATGACCGCGCGGCCGGAGGCTGCGGCCGGCGGCCCGGACTCCCGGAGGCTGCAGGGACGGCCGCGGCAGGTCTCCGGGCCGAGGCCGCGGGAGAGGTAGTAGTGCGACGCGAATTTGAGGTTGACGCCCAGGGTGGTGACGGAGGCGACGTTCAGCAGATTGAAGAGGCGCAGGTTGTCTTCGGAAAACTGGTAGTTGTTTTTAAGGTTCCAGAAAACGGTGTTGGCTTGACGGCCGGCCTCTTTGGGTCGGGCCTGGGGCAGGAGCAGGAGGTAAAATTCGGCGTACCAGCGGATGGGAGACGAGATAAAGGCGTCAATGGTTTCCGTACCGGGGACGATCCCCACCTGGAAGGGGATGGCGGGATGGTCCCAGTCCTCGGTGGAGAGAATGGTCATGGAGCGGCTCACCGATGCCTGGCGGGAGAAAAAATTGATGTAAGCGGGGCTGAACCGGGGAAAAGAGTCGTCCTCCCGATGGGGGATGGAAAATGAAGGCGAGTAATAAGCGGCGAGCACGACCCCGACCAGGAACGCCCGCTCGAGGCCGGGACGGCCGGGCTTGAACCCATACATGGCGAGTCCGGCGATGGCCAGCGCGATGCCGGCGGGGGCCAGGCGGCCGGCGGCGGCGGTAATGTTGCCGGCGGGAAACGGCAGGGTCGCGGGAATTCCCAGCCGTGCCACCATGAGGTCCATGAGGCCGGAGGCCAGCGCGGCCAGGGCGAGGACCAGGACATACTTTCTTCGGTCCGGCCGGGCCATGACGTGGTCAATGGTCATGGCGGCCAGGGCGGTGGCCAGGATGTAAACGAAGAGGAGGGACAACTGGTGCCACATCATGTTGCCGAGCACGGGGAGCCGGTAAAAAAGTTTGAGCACGCCAAAAGGATTGAACACGAGCGCCGCGTTCAGGGCCAGGGCCAGCGCGGCCACCCTGGGGGCGAGGCCGCGGCGGAGCTCCATGATGAACACGGCCAGGACCGCCAGGATCACGGGAGTGAGGACGGGATGGAGGAGCCCGGGCTTCATGCCGGCGGTGGACGCGTAGAGCGGATACGAGAACCATTCATGGCTGGAGCGGACGCCCAGATGGAAGTATTCGAGCGCGGGCAGGGATTGGACCAGGGCGGGGAAGCTCCCGGCGGCGACGGCCGCCAGGATCAGCAGGACCGGGCGCCGCCTCCGCCAGAGCTCGGCCGGCCTGAACACGATGAGCGCCAGGGCCAACGAGGCGAGGCACAAGGACTGGCGCACGATGATCTCCACGTTTCCGCCCAGCTCCTGGAGGCAGATCAGGACGGCGGCGCCGATAAAGAACCTGAGCCTCCGGGTCCGCCACAGGCCGAGGCAACAGGCCAGGAACAGTGGCGTCCAGGAATAGGTGAAGAGCCGGGGCAAAAAATGCTCGCTCTCGGAGATGATGAAAAAGTTGTAGCTCATGGCCGCGGCGCACCAGGCGGCCAGGGGGCGGACCGGGACGAGGCGCAGCAACACGTACATGGATACAATGAAGATGGCGGCGTGTACGAACAGGCCGGCGACGGCGGCGGTGGAAAAGGGCAGATTGGCGTAGATCAGGCCCAGCGGCGCGAAGACGCTGGTGTGCGGCCATCCGATGAAGGGCATGCCGGCGAGGAGTTGCGGGGTCCATGCCGGGAGCAGCCCGGCGGCGAACGAGCGGTTGATGAACTGGCGGTAGATCATCCACTCGTTCAAGTTCTCGCTGTTGCCCGCCGGGAAAAGGCCGATGATGGTCTGGTGGTGGAGGAGGAAGGGGATGCCGGGGATCAGCGCCATCAGGGCCAGGGTCAGGGCCCACAAGAGATCGGAGCGTTCGAATTTAAGCGGGGGGAGGTCGTCATCCGGGATTATGGGCGTTGCCTTTGATTCAGCGGGCTGGGATGGATTATTCAAGCTCATCTGTTTGAGCGGTTCTCCCTAAGAAAAGCAAAGGAGCATCTGCTCACTTTGGGCCCGATTCTCCAATCCCGCGGCGGCAACCAATTCCTGCGGCAAGGGAAGCCTCTCGAGGGCTCGGGGTTC
>DATKZS010000078.1:0-24026 GCA_035527835.1 bacterium | reverse complement strand
CGGAACCATAGGACTTTCCTACCAGTGCAAGGCCTTCAATTGTTTCATTATGATTAAGAATTTCCCAAAGGCTTTTAACGGCAACCGGGTCGGAATTGTCGGGATAAATGCACATCAAACAGGTCAAGGGGACAACTCCCGCCTTATTTAAGATGAATCGGCAGCGGCGGCGCCCCAGATAAGCGAAGAGAATAGGGGGAATTGAGCGGGTCTCCATTTTGTACCAGGGATTCCGCGTCGCAATAAGGGTTTTATTGTTTATTACTCGTTGCTCGCCTTCCTGAAGGTATTTTCTCACTGGCGCCGGAAATTTCGGGAGGGCCCGGCCATCGGGAGAAAAAAGTAAAGTCGGCCGCCCCTTCTCCTCAAGCGCTTTCATAAGATCGTGATCAATGACCGCCCCCGGCACGTCTCTTGTCCTGCCTATAGCCGGAACCAGGAACTCCGGGGTAATCTTCAAATCGGAGGCCCGCGTCCTGGTCAGGAAAAAAAAATCGTTGGCGCCGGTGGCAATACCGCGCATCACCCGGGCAAAATCTCCAAGCTTGTGTTGGGCAGAGTAAATTTGCGGCTCTCGAGAAAAACCGGTAGCCGTCCCTTCCTCAACCTTCCTCCGGCGGATTGTGATATCAGAGGCCAGTAGATCTGAAAAACCGGAACGAACCCAGGCTTTGAGGGCTTTTTGCGTGCCGGGCATGATCTTGGCCCACCATATCTCCTCGGCGGGCGCGGAGTTTTCAATGAGGACAATCACCGGATTGGTATCGACCTCGGGGAAAGGGGAAGCATCATGATGAAAAGTTATGACCGCATCCAGACGATAGTGGCTCGTGATCCATCGCCACAAGCCCCCCGCGAACACGCCCTCAAATGTATCGCTGGGCATTATGAAGGCCAGGCGGCCTTTTTTCTCCAGCAACTGTAATGCGCGCAGAAGGAAATACACGTGCAGCCCGGCCCGGCCGTCAATATTTAGGCCCGTAAAGGATCGGCTCATGAACTTGAGCCGGGCTTTTCGCTCTGCGGAAAGGCGATGATGCCGGAGGTATGGAGGGTTAGCTACAATGCCCTGCAAGGGCCCAATCGAAGGGTCCGCAAGGAAATCCGTTTTTTTAATGGCGGCAAGGTCCGGCTCGGCGATTCCGTTGTCCCGCGCCAAGGACAAAGCTTGCGGATCAATCTCGGCGCCGGAGAACTCAAGCTTTTTATTGAGCTCCCTCTCTATTTCCCGGGCCGCGCGCAAAAAAGCCCCGGCGCCAAACGCGGGATCAAAGATGCGGTCGCATTCTAGCGCCACGTAAGCCACCATGGCCTGTGCCACCCAATCAGGGGTCCAGAACTGTCCCTTCACCTGAAGAGCTTCCCGCTCCGGACCGCTCCGCGGAATTTTTGGCGCTGGCTTATTCAATTCCATTTGTCCCTATCTTTTCGCGGAAATATTATCCAATACCTTTAGCGCGTCCCGACTGATTTCCAGTCGCCCTCCTTGAAACTTCACATAAGGGAGGATATGTCCATTTTTATCCGTTATATGATCAGCGACGAGGATAGGTTCTTCCTTGGATTCTCCCAGGAGGTAAGCATAGTGATAGTAATATTTATAAATGATTTTTTTAGTCGTGGCGCCGCCCGGCGCCTGAAAAACCTGGACCGTCGGCTCAATCCGTCCGGTTGTGACGAGGTCCTCGGCGGCGTCCAATGACAATCCGAAAGCCAAATCGTAAAACACGTGCCAGATATTTATCTTGATTCGGTGTTGATTCTGCCATTTGATTAGAGGGACCCGGTCCTCTTCCTTAATAATGACGGTTGGAAGCACGGCGGTCTTTTTCAAACCAAGCTGGCCGCCCAGCCTGCGCTGCGGTTTCAGTTCCGAACCATAATAGGGCATCTGGCGGGCTCGCCATAAGCTGTTTTCACACTCCACCGCGATGACGGCTCGCGCAATAAGCTCTTTCATTTTCGGGCGGTCCTCAGGCGTGAACGGCAACTCCGGTGTACCTCCGATTTCTGAAACGAGCTTAAGGACAACAGGCTCGTCAGACTTCCGGAAGATGAGTAAATCCGGCCGTTTCATTTTCCCCAATGCGGCCTGCTCCAACCGCTCAAAATAAAGTTCAAAGGCCCTGATATCATCATCAGGCGCGGTCCCACTGGGCCCATAAGGCAATGCATAATATTTACCCGTTACATTGACCGCTTGGATCAGCCGCTCTTCGCTCCACACTCCCTGCGACCATCTCATCAGAAAATCGCTGCCGCGCAGTCGGCGGGGGTTCAGAAGAAAATCTGACCACGGAACTTGGCTGAGGCCGCGGAGTTCGATGGTCAAATCTTCTTCCGCAACGCTCAGAGCAATTTCGAATCGAGAGCCGTCAGCAACCTTCTTAAGCTTTTCATTGAAATTTAATCGTAATGTCATCCTTCACCTTAATTGATATTTTATCATAGATTCCTTCCCTGACCCTTCTTCGCCGCAAACACTCGATTGAAGATCATGTCCACCTTGGAGAGCAGGTGTTTCCGGTCAAAGCAGTCGGCGAGGGCCTGGGCGCCAAGATGGTGCAGTATTTCGGGGTCGTCGAGGAGGTAGGCCAGGAAATCCTTTTTGCCTTCCTCCCAGACCTTCATGGCGTTTTTTTGGACCAGGGCGTAGGCCTGCTCGCGGGTGAGGCCCTTTTGCACCAGGGCGAGGAGCACGCCTTCGGAGTGGAAGAGGCCGCGGGTGAGCGCGAGGTTCTGTTTCATGCGCTCGGGGTAGACGATGAGCCGGTCCACGATGCCGGTGAAGCGCGCGAGCGTGTAGTCGAGGGCGATGGTGGCGTCGGGCGCGATGACGCGCTCGACCGAGCTGTGGCTGATGTCGCGCTCGTGCCAGAGGGCGACGTTTTCGAGGGCGGGGACGGCGGCGGCGCGGACCACGCGGGCGAGACCGGTGGTGTTCTCGGAGGCGATGGGGTTGCGTTTATGGGGCATGGCCGAGCTGCCTTTCTGGCCCTGATGGAAGAACTCCTCGGCCTCCAGGACCTCGGTGCGCTGCCAGTGCCGGACCTGGATGGAAAACTTTTCCAGCGACGACGCGACCACGGCCAGCGTCGTGAAGTATTCCGCGTGCCGGTCGCGCTGGAGCACCTGGGTGGTGATGTTGGGCGTCTTCAGTCCGAGCTTTTTCATCACGTGCTTTTCGACGCGGGGATCGAGGTGGGCGTAGGTGCCGACGGCGCCGGAGATCTGGCCGACGCGGACGGCCTCCCGGGCGCGCGTCATGCGCTCCAGGTTCCGGCCCATCTCGTCGTACCACAGCGCCATGGTGAGGCCGAAGGTGATGGGCTCCGCGTGGATGCCGTGGCTGCGGCCGATCATGACCGTGTGCCGGTACTTCATGGCCTTCCTTTTCAGGACCTTCATGAATTCCTTGATGTCCTTGATCAAGAGGTCCGCGGCCTCGACGAGCTGGACCGCGAAACAGGTGTCGAGCACGTCGGAGCTGGTGAGCCCGAAGTGGATCCAGCGGGACGCCGGGTGGTTCACCTTCTCCGCCATGGACTGGGTGAAGGCGACCACGTCGTGGCGGGTGACCTTCTCGATCGCGAACACGCGCTCGAGATCATAGCCGGCGCGTTTCAGGATGACGGCGGCGTCGCGCCGGGGGACCTTTCCGATTTTGGCCCAGCCCTCGACGGCCAGGGTCTCGATCTTGAGCCAGACGTCGAGCCGATGCTGGTCGGTCCATATCCTGGCCATTTCCGGACGGGTGTACCTGGGAATCATGCGCGTCTCCTCACGGATTTTTCGGGGCGGGCGTCAGGCGAAAATCAACCGCCAAGACGCCAAGACCGCCAAGCAAAATATAATTCATTTTGTGCGTTGCTGGCAAATAGGGGGCCGGTGTTGGGGGCAGGGTCATTTTTTTAACGCAGATGAACACAGATGAACGCGGATAAGAAGCAAGAAGTAAGAATCAAGAAACAAGAATCAAGGAGAAGAACTTGCTTCCGGCTTCTGGCTTCTTGCTTCCGGCTTCCGGCTTCTTGCTTCCGGCTTCTTGATTCTGGCTTCTGGCTTCTTGCTTCTTATTTTGAGCGGCCCTGAAAGGTCACAGCTTGATCATGGGCGCGGGCCGGGCCTGGCAGCAGGCGTGGACGCGGCAGGATTCGGGAACGGCGTCGTGGGCGGAGGCGGAGGCGAGGGCCGGGGTGTTGTTGGTCTCGGAGAGGTGGGCGACCATGACGTGGCGCAGCCCGGGATGGGAGATGGATGCGATGAGCTCGGCGGCCTGCGGGTTGGAGAGGTGGCCCAGCCGTCCCTTGATGCGCTGCTTGAGGTCCCAGGGATATGGCCCTTCAATCAACATGCGGGGGTCGTGGTTGGACTCGATCACGGCGAGGTCGAGGTCATGGAGCAGGTGCTGCACGGACTTGGTGACGACGCCGAGGTCGGTGACGACGGCGGCGCGGCAGTCTCCGTCCTGGATCACGAAGCCCACCGGCTCCTCGGCGTCGTGCGACACGCTGACGGGGAGGAAGCGGAGAGGGCCGATCGCATACCACTCGCCCGGGCGGATGACCTCGGTGCCGTTAAAGGTGAATCGGTTGCTGATCCAGGAAAAGGTGCCTTCGGTGGCGTAGACGGGCAGGCGCTTGGCCAGGGCGCGGAGGCCGGCGACGTGGTCGGAGTGCTCGTGGGAGATGACGATGGCACTGAGGCCGGCCGCGTCCACGCCGACGGAGGAGAGGCGGCGCTTGAGCTCGAGCCCGGTGAAGCCGGCGTCGAAGAGGACCCGGGTCTCGCCCGCTTCCACGTACACCGCGTGGCCCCTGCTCCCGCTCCCCAACACGCACAGCCTCATCTTCCGTCTCCTAAATCCCTTCGGCCAATGCCGGCGCCGTTACAGCCATGGAATACCGATCTTTTAAGCGCCGGGCGTTAGCTTAAATATAAACCAATCCCTTGACTGTTTCAATCCGGTCTTAAAGAGGTTGAATCATAGAGGCGAGCTTCAAAGCGATAAAGCCTGACGAGACTTGAGTCCTGGCCCGGCAAGCCGGACCGCGACTAGCGGCCAGTGTTAACAAACCTCTGCGCGATCTCTTTCATCCGCCCGTAATACTTGCTCTGCTTGTTAAGGGCCAGTCCCATCTGGGCGCCGATGGCATTCGCCGGATAGTAATCGTAGCCGCGCTTGAACTCCTCGCTCTCGAGAATCTGATCAATCATCAGCTTGTAATGCCAGTACGGAATGTAGATCAGGTCGGGCTGGTCGTTCTTGAATAGCCGCTCGGCGGAAAAGCCGTGGCGGACGAGGTCGAGGTCGTGGAGTCCGGCCAGGTCAATCACGCGCTTGTTCGGGTTCATCACTCCCAAGAGCCCGACCTCCGTGGTCGCAAACGTGAAGTCGTCCGGCAGAGCCGCGAATTCTTCCAGACCGACCCAGACCTTGGTCCATCGCTTCCGGTACTGATTGACAACGCTCATGGAGCCGTACCCCGGCTCGCTCCAGGCCCTGACCCCGAACTGCGATACCATGACCCCGCACGGGAAAAACGCTCCCGTCATAAAGATCATGAACACCACCCAGGCAAGCTCCGGCGCCTTCCGGCCCGCGCCCCCCGCCTCACGCTCCAGGCGCTCCAGCAGGCCCGCCGCGCTTTTCGCCGCGAGCAGCATCAGTGCCGGCAACACGGGCATGTAGAACCTGAACCGGAAAGGCATAATCTGGAGCACGAAAAACAGATAGTAAAAGATGAACCCAATGGCGGCGGCCAGCGCTCCGGTCTCCACGGCGTACTCCTTTCTCAGCCACGACCGGGAGTTGATACCGAGGTCAAGCCCGATCAGGACGAAGAAGTACCAATAGGCCGACATGAAAGTCAGCAGTTCCATGATGGGATGGAACCGATACTGCCGCACGAAAAAGGCGCCGTAGCCCGACAGGCTCTTGGCATAGAACGGGAGCGGCAGGGAAGTGTGGAAATACCAGAATGAGAACAACATCACCCCCCCCAGTCAGCGCTCCCGTTATGACGAGGGTGAGGACCGAAAGTTTCCGCGCTCTGCGGTCCCGCTCCAGGACCAGCATGACCAAAGGTATCAGACCGGCGTACAGGCACAGATCCGGCCGCGCCCAATAGCTGAGCCCGCCGACAATTCCCATAATGACCGCGCCGGCTGGGCGCGGCGCCTGCTGCCGCCATTTGGCGATCAGGAAATAGAGGGTGAGCCAGGCCAGGGCGAAGGTCGTGTCCATGCCGTCCAGGCAATGTACTCGCCATGGGTCAATGCTTAGCCCCAGGGACCCGATGATGAAAAACCTGATCGCCTGCTTGGCCTTGCCGCCGGCCGGAATCGCCCGTCCAAGCAGGATGAACATCAGTATGATGAAGACCAGGGCGCCGGAGAGGCTGGCGAGCATCGCGGTGAGCGCGGCTTGCCCCGGCAGGAGCGCCCGGAAGAGAACGATCACCAGAAAATAGCCCAGCGAGGTCAATCCATAAACCGGCCCCTCTCCCGGGTTCCACGATATCCCCTGCCCGGCCAGGAAGTGGTCCGCATACCGCACAAACATGTAGGAGTCGTCCCACACCACATTCGCGTCCCACAGGCCCCCGATGCTGATCCCTAACAAGGCGAGGAACGCCACGATTGCCAGTATGTAAACAAGGCGGAAAGCCCGTTCCATCCGCTTTCCGCCCTGAACACCTTCCGCCATAGCTGTTCATTCTCCTCTGGAAACCCGCCGCCCGCGACGGCTCCGGGGGACAGGACCAACGTCCCTTTCCGTCTCCTTGTTCAACTCGAGACTTTCCCCCTCCGCCCGTTCCTCTCTGATCGCTGGATTGGATATTGACTTGGCCGGCGCCGGCAGGACCCGGAGCTTTCGCTTACCCGGTTTGAAGCCTTTGCTCGGACACTCCTCCCTCTCCCGCCGCCGCCGGGGCGGCTTGGCCCTGGCTTCCGCTCCCCGGCCCGCCCAACCTCGTCTTCCGTCTCCGCTCCTGGGGCCGATGATAAGGCATCGGCGTCGCGATTGCAATCATTAATCAGCGCCGCGAGACGGCGCCCGGAAATCATGAAAATGGTGGGGTGGGGCCGACACTCTTGTCGGCCCAACGGCCGGGGACAAGAGTGTCCCCGCCACCGGTTATTTTCAGAGCGGTTGGTCATGCCGCGGCACGGCGCCCGGAAATCATGAAAAGATCATCGTTGGCGCCCGTGAGCTTTTCCCCGGCTACTGGCTGCTGGCTACTGGCCGCCATTTTTCTGAACAGAGCGCCCTTGCATTGATTTTTTTTACCTGCTAAAGTCGGCATTGCTCGGGGGACGATGGTCCGGTTCCCCCTCAGTATTGGCGGCAAGGGTCGAGTAATAAAAGTCAGCAACCCATAAACCATAGTTTCAGAAAGGAGGATTGTCATGACGGACAGCACGTACAAGGTCATCGAATTGGTGGGGACCAGCGCGAAGTCGTGGGAAGAGGCCGCGAAGAACGCGGTGGAGACGGCGTCGAAGTCATTGAAGGACCTTCGCGTCGCCGAGATCACCGAGCTGGACCTGAAGCTCGAGAACGGCAAGGTGGCGGCCTATCGGGCCCGGGTCAAGGTGTCCTTCAAGTACATGGGCAAATAATCACCACTCTTCAGGCCGCGGCTTGAAGAAAACCGGCGGCGGGCCGGGCGCATGGATCAGGCGCCCGCCCGCCGCTTCTTTTTGGCCCCCGTCCGCGCGCCGCCGGATTTCTTTTTTTGACCGCCTGCCTTGGTTGCAGACCTGGCGTCCTGGTTCGGCTCGTCCCAGGTGACGATGCCGCCGCTCAGGTTTTTGGCCTTGAACCCGTGCTGGACCAGAATGCGGCAGCCGATGTAGCCGCGGAGCCCGACCGCGCAGTAGAGGTAATAGGTCTTGTCGCGGTCAAGCTCGGAGAGGCGGCCGCGCAGGTCGTTGAGCGGGATGTGGATAGAGTCGCCGATCTGCCCGAACTCCTCGAGCTCATCGGCGTCGCGCAGGTCAACGAGGACGGCGTTCTTTTCATCCAGCTCGTCGAGCTCGTTCCAGTTCACGTTCTCGACGTCGCCTTTCAGGAGGTTGGCGGCGACGAAGCCGGCCACGTTGACCGGGTCCTTGGCCGAGCCGTAGGGCGGGGCATAGGCGAGCTCGAGCTCTTCGAGATCGAACACGGTCATGCCGGCGCGGATGGCGGTGGCGAGCACGTCAATGCGCTTGTCCACTCCGTCCCTGCCCACCACCTGCGCGCCCAGGATCTTTCCGGTCCGCGGCTCGAAGATCAGCTTGATGGACACGCGCTCGGCCCCGGGGTAGTAGGAGGCGTGGGACGATGAGTGGGTATAGGAGACGCGGCAGGGCCGGTTAAGGCGCATGAGCGTCTTCTCGGAGGCGCCGGTGGACGCGGCGGCGAGGTCGAAGACCCGGACCACGCTCGTGCCCTGCACGCCCTTGAAGGCCACGGAGCGGCCGAGCGCGTTGTCGGCGGCGATGCGGCCCTGCTTGTTGGCCGGCCCGGCCAGAGGCACCAGCGAGCTCGCGCCGGTCACGAGGTCCGTGACCTCGATGGCGTCGCCCACGGCGAACACGTCGGGGTCCGAGGTGCGCAGCCCCTGGTCCACCACAATGCCGCCGCGCGCGCCGATCTCCAGCCCGGCGCTCTTCGCCAGCTCGACCTCCGGCCTTACCCCCACCGACAGGATGACCAGGTCGGCCGCGACCTCCCGGCCCGACGCCGTCCGCACCACCGTCCGGCCCTTCCTCTTCTCGAACGACTCGACCCGCTCGGACAGCAACAGCTCCACGCCCTTCTCCCGCAGGTGGTTGTGGATGATCGCCGCCATCTCGTAATCCAGCGGCGCCATGACCTGGGCCAGCATCTCGATGATGGCCACCTTCACGCCGCGGCCCGCCAGGGCCTCCGCCATCTCCAGGCCGATGAAGCCGCCGCCCACGATCCCCGCCGACTTGATCCTCTTTTTCTTGATGAACGACTTGATGCGGTCGGTGTCCGGGAGGTTGCGCAGCGTGAGCACCGTATCGAGACCGGCGCCGGGCAGCGGCGGACGGATGGGAGCGGCGCCGGGAGAGAGGATGAGCTTCTCGTAGCTCTCATCGTAAACGCGGCCGGCGGCCAGGTCCCGAACCGTGACTTTTTTGTGCGCGCGGTCAATCGAGACCGCCAGGGAATTGACGCGCACGTCAATCAGAAAACGGTCGCGGAGCTTCTCCGGCGTGCTGACCAGGAGCTCGGAGCGCTGCTTGATCTCGCCGCCGATGTAATAAGGCAGCCCGCAGTTCGCGAACGACACGTACTTGCCACGCTCGATCAGCACGATCCGGGCCCTCTCATCCAGCCTCCGCGCCCGGGCCGCCGCCGAGGCCCCGCCCGCCACTCCGCCCACAATCACCAACTTCATGATTTATTCAAACCTCCCGATGAATTACCGGACCGTGGCATGAAGATAAATCCATTTCCGGTTCGGTTACAGAATAAGCATTTTATCACTCTTGTCCAAAATAGGCCGCAAGAAAATCGCCAAGACGCCAAGAGCGCCAAGGATCGCCAAGTAAATCATGATGTTTCTTTGCGGCCCGGCAAAGAACAGCTCCGTAGCGTTGGCCGCAACCGGCTTGGCGAACCGGCCGACGGGAGCGCCAAGCAAGAAATATTCGCACCCAAGCCCTCTTAAAATCGTGTTTAAAAATAATCCTTGGCGTTCTTGGCGCCTTGGCGGTTTTCCGGTCCGTTTATTTTGGACAGCACTGGCATTTTATTATGAATAACAAGGAGAGAGCGGCGGCCAGGCGGCGAGGCGAGGCCCGCTGTCATGAGCAAAATCGCGGCCCCGCGATATTGACTTCCATAGCCGATAAAGGTAAAATAATATTGTGGATCCATGGATTGCCGCCCGGATCGGCCGCTGTTCACGCGCGGCCGGGACGGCGCAAGCCATATTGCGGATGCGAAACGCTGGGGTGATGGTTGGTAGCTGAACAACGCTAATGCTGAAGCAGAGGAGGGACGCGCGATGAATCAGATGAGGGGCGTGAAAAGCCGCTACGATTTTTCCTTGGACAACCGCCAGGTGGTGCTCGTGGTGTCAGGACTGATCCTGGTCCTGATGCTGAGTTTCCTGATGGGCACTCTTTTCGGAAAAAACCTTTCCCGGATGTCCGACCAGGACAAGCAGGTCGCGGCGGCGCCGGCCGCGGCTGAGCCCGCTCCGGCAACCGCGCCGGCGGCCGATCCGGCGGGAGCGGTGGAGACTGCGGCGGCCGGGCCTGGTGCCGCTTCCGACTCGACGCGCGATGATTTCATCCGGAACCTGGAGAGCATGAAGGTCCCGTCCGGCAACGAGGCCGCCGGCGAGCCGGCCGCGGAGCCCGCTCCGACGCCTCCGGCCATGGCCTCGCTCAATCCGGCCGGGAGCCCGGCGAGCGCGCCCGCGGATTCCGCGGCGCCGCACACCGACAAGCCCGCGGACAAGCCGGAGCCGGCCAAGGAAACCATCACCCGGCCCGTGATCCCGATGGGGACCTACACCATCCAGCTGGCGTCCCTGCCCGAAAAGGAAGAGGCGCTGGCCCTGGTCAAGCAGTTGCAGTCGCGCAAGTACGAGGCCTACATGCTGACCGTGACCCTGCCGGGCAAGGGCATTTTCTACCGGGTCCGCGTCGGCCATTACACTGACCTGAACCAGGCCAAGAAGGCGCTGGCCATCCTGCAGAGCAGAGAGGGCAAGTATTTCGACGCCTGGATCACGCAGTGAAACGCCGGGGCTTGAGGCTTGGGGCTTGAGGCTTGAGGGGACGATAGAATTCCTCAAGCCTCACGCCTCACGCCCCAAGTCCCAAGCCCTTGTGGAATAAGGGGACCTATGAAGGGACTGATCTTGAGCGGGGGCAAGGGCACGCGCCTGCGCCCCATCACCCACACCCGGGCCAAGCAGCTCATCCCGGTGGCCAACAAGCCGATCCTGTTTTTCGGGATCGAGGCCATGCGGGAGGCCGGCGTGCGCGACATCGGGATCGTGGTGGGCGACACCGCGGACGAGGTCATGGCGGCGGTGGGCAGCGGCAAGCGGTTCGGGGTGAAGGTCTCGTACATCCGGCAGCAGGCCCCGCTGGGCCTGGCGCACGCCGTCAAGATCTCCGCGGACTACCTGGGCGACTCGCCGTTCGTCATGTACCTGGGCGACAACCTGATCGCCAACGGGATCACCGACCTGGTGAAAAAATTCCAGAAGAACGCGCCCGACGCCATGATCCTGCTGGCCAAGGTCGAGCACCCGGAGCGCTTCGGCGTGGCCGAGCTCAAGGCCGGCCGCGTGGCGCGCCTCAGCGAGAAGCCGAAAAAGCCGCGCTCGGACCTGGCCCTGGTCGGCGTGTACATGTTCACCTCGAAAATCATGAAGGCGGTGAACTCCATCCGTCCCTCCGCCCGCGGCGAGCTGGAGATCACCGACGCGATCCAGTGGATGGTGGAGCGCGGCCTCCGGGTGGAGCCGCACCTGGTCGAGGGCTGGTGGAAGGACACCGGCCGCGTGGAGGATCTCCTGGAGGCCAACCGCATCGTGCTCGACAAGCAGGAGACGAGCGTCAAGGGAACGGTGGACAAGGAGAGCCAGGTCGAGTTCAAGGTGGTGATCGAGAAGGGCGCGCGGGTGAGCCGCAGCGTCATCCGCGGCCCGGCCATCATCGGGGCCGGCGCGAGGATCGAGAACTCGTACCTCGGGCCGTTCACCAGCATTGACGAGGGCTGCCGGATCGAAGGGAGCGAGATCGAGCACAGCATCGTGCTGGCGGGGTCGGTGGTCAGGAACATGCCGCGCCGGATCGAGGACAGCCTGATCGGACGCGACGCGGTCCTCGAATGCAGCCGCAAAAGGCCGGAGGCCCTGCGCTTCGTGCTCGGCGAGAACTCCCAGGTGGATCTGACCTAGAAAATGGGTGCAACCCCTGTGAATATTTTTATTTCCCGCAAAGGCGCAAAGAACGCAAAGAAAAAAATAATTCCTCTTTGCGTTCTTTGCGCCTTTGCGAGAAAATAAAATCTATAAAACACTCGCAATAAAAGGACCAGGAAAATGATTGACGGCGTGGTGGTGAAGAGGCTTCGGGTGGTCGCGGACGAGCGGGGCCGGCTCATGGAGATGCTGCGCTCCGACGACCCGTTCTTCGAGCGGTTCGGGCAGAGCTACATGACCACGGCCTATCCGGGCGCGGTCAAGGCCTGGCATTACCACCAGGACCAGGTGGACAACTTCACCGTGGTCAAGGGCATGGCCAAGGTCGTGCTCTACGACGGCCGCGACGACTCGCCCACCAAGGGAGAGATCAACGAGTTCTTCATGGGCGAGCACAACCCCATCCTGGTCCGCATCCCCAATAACGTCTTCCACGGCTTCAAGAACATCGGGACCGACGAGTGCGTCATAATCAACTGCCCCAACCGGACCTACAACCGCGAGGCACCCGACGAGTTCCGGCTGCCGGCACACACCGCCGAAATCCCGTACGACTGGGCGAGAAAGGACGGATGAGGCGGCGGCGCTTTCAGAAAAAGATTAACCGCCAAAACGCCAAGACCGCCAAGAAATATTTTTTTAATTTATCTCTTGGCGGTCTTGGCGTCTTGGCGGTTCTCTTAACAGCTCTTTCCGCCCTCGCCTCATTTATCCTCCCCCCAATCCATGTTATGTTAGTCCCATGAAAATACTCGTCACCGGCGGGGCCGGGTTCATCGGCTCCAATTTCATCCGGCTGATGCTCCGGACCACGGAAGCGCACTCGCTCGTCAACCTCGACGCGCTCACCTACGCGGGCAACCTGGAGAACCTGGCGGCCCTCGCCCGGGACAAGCGCCATAAATTCATCAAGGGTGACATCCGCGACCGCGTTTTGCTCAAGAAAATTTTCAAGGAAGAGAAGATCGAGGCCGTGGTGAACTTCGCGGCGGAGTCGCACGTGGACCGCAGCATCGAGACCCCGGCCGCGTTCCTCGACACCAACCTCATGGGCACGGCGGCGCTGCTCGACACGGCCCGCGAATGCGGCGCGCGCCTCTTGCTCCAGGTCTCCACCGACGAGGTCTACGGCTCGCTGGGGCCCACGGGCCAGTTCACGGAAAAGACGCCGCTCGCGCCCAACTCTCCCTACTCCGCGTCCAAGGCCGCGGCGGACCTCCTGGCGCGCTCGTACGGGAAGACCTACGGCCTGCCGGTGGTGATCACGCGCAGCTCGAACAATTACGGGCCATACCAGTTCCCGGAAAAGGTGATCCCGCTCTTCATCACCAACGCGCTGGAGGACAAGCCGCTGCCGCTTTACGGCGACGGAGAGCAGCGGCGCGACTGGATCCATGTGGAGGACAACTGCCGCGGCATCCTGCTCGCGCTGGAGGAGGGCCGGCCCGGCGAGATCTACAACATCGGCGGCAACTCGGAGATGGCGAACATCGAGATGGCCGGGATGATCCTCGACATCCTCGACAAGCCGCTCAGCCTCATCACCCACGTCACCGACCGGCCCGGCCACGACCGGCGCTATGCGCTCGACTCAGTGAAGATCGAGCGGGAGCTCGGCTTCGACCGCGACTACTCCTTCGAGCAGGGCCTCGCGCTCACCGTGCAGTGGTACCGCCAAAACCGCGACTGGTGGCAAAGAATCAAGAGCGGAGAGTACAAGAACTATTACGAGCGCATGTACGGGGAGAGAATAAAAAAGGCCGCGAAGGCGACAGGGGCAAACGTGGTGGCCGGCAAAAAATCGAACGCCAAGACGCCAAGAGCGCCAAGAAAAAAATAATTTATTTCCTTTCATCTTGATGGTCTTGGCGTCTTGGCGTTTAATCTTTTATCTTCACGGCCATCGGAAGTTTAAGATGAGAATCATCCTTCTCGGCGCGCATGGAATCCTGGGGCGGGCGGTGGAAAAAGAGCTCGGGCCCCGCCACCAGATTCTCGCGCGCGACCTCGAGCACTACGACCTCCGCGACGCCTCCGCCCTGATCGCGGACCTCTACGCCTTCCGGCCGGCGGCGGTGGTCAACTGCGCCGCCTACACCAGGGTGGATGACGCCGAAGACGAGGCGGAGCTGTGCATGGAGATCAACGGCCTGGCCCCCGGCCGCCTGGCCGCGGCCTGCCGCGAGCGCAACGCGCGCTTCGTGCACATCAGCACGGATTACGTTTACGACGGGAGCAAGGAGTCGGCCTACCAGGAGGGCGACGCCACCGGACCGATCAACGCCTACGGCCGGAGCAAGCTCGCGGGCGACCTGGCCGTGATGGAGGCCCACCCGGACGGCCACCTGATCCTGCGCGCCTCCTGGCTCTTCGGCGCCGGCGGCAAGAACTTCGTCAAGACCATGCTCGGGAAGTGGCTCTCGGGCGAGCGGCGCTTCAAGGTGGTCAACGACCAGCGCGGCCGGCCCACCTACGCGGCGGACCTGGCGCGGGCCATCGGCGCGGGCCTTGAAAAGGGCATCAGCGGGTTATATCATGCGGCTAACCAGGGCGCGGTGACGTGGTTCGAGTTCGCGCGCGAGATTTTCGAGGCCGCGGGCGCGGGCGAGGTCACGGTGGAGCCGGTCAGCTCCGGCGAGTTCCCGACCAAGGCCAAGCGGCCGAAGAACTCAGTGCTGGACACGTCGCTTCTCACGCGGGCGGGCTTTACCTTCCCGGACCACCGCGACGCCCTGGCGCGGTACATCATTGAGGAAGGCCTCCAGGCCGGACGCTCCGGCGCGGAGTAACAAGGAGGGCGGCATGGCGGACAAGGACAGGTGCTTGTGGTGCGGCAGATCGCGGGACGAGACGGAACGGATGTTCACTGGTCCCGTTGTTCACATTTGCGGCCGGTGCGTGGAAAAGATGGCGGGGGTAGCGCACGAGGAAGAGGTGTCGCTGGCGGAGCGCGTGAAGGAGGAGATTGACAGCGAGGTGCAGGAGAGCTTCAAGAAGATGGTGTCGCAGCTCAAGCTGGGCCCGCTGCAGGACAAGTACCAGCGGCTGGTGCGGGTGAAGTTTCGGGAGGACGCGGGGAGCCCGACCTTCCAGGAGGTCTTCGAGGAATTCAAGAAGGGCGTGCAGGCGGAGGTCCGGGAAGACGACTATGAGTGCCGCTATGACCTCGCCATCGCCTATCACGAGATGGGCCTGATCGAGGACGCCTTCCGCGAGATGCTGGCCAGCCTCGACGCCGCGTTCAAGAAAAAGGACTTTGACCGCGCCAGCGAGGTCATGAGCGCGCTCCTCTATTTCCACGACGACTCGGCCCGCGTCATCAAGGGCATTGCCCGCGTCATCGGCGGCGCGGGAATAAAATAATCGAGGTGGAGCTTTGAACATCTGCATGGTCGGGACCGGATACGTGGGACTGGTGGCGGGCGTGTGCCTGGCCGAGAGCGGCAACGACGTGGTCTGCGTGGACGTGGACGAGCGGAAGATCAAGACGCTCGCGAAGGGCGAGGTGCCCATTTACGAGCGCGGCCTGGAGGAGATCCTGGAGCGCAACTTGCGGGAAGGCCGGCTCAAGTTTTCCACCAAGCTGGAGGACGGGGCCCCGGACGCGGACGTCCTGTTCATCGCGGTGGGCACTCCGCCGGGGCCCGGCGGGGAGGCCGACCTCTCCGGCGTGTTCGCGGTGGCCAAGCGCGCGGCCGGGCTGATCAAGGAAAAGGCCGTGATCGTGATCAAGTCAACGGTGCCGGTCGGGACCACCGACAAGATCCGGGAGATGATCGCGGCCCAGTGTCCGCACCCCTTCGACGTCGTCATGAACCCGGAGTTCATGAAGGAGGGCGCGGCGGTGGACGACTTCATGAAACCGGACCGCGTGGTGATCGGGACCTCAAGCGAGCGCGCGGCCCGCGTCATGACGGAGCTCTACGAGCCGTTCGTGCGCACGGAAAAGCCCATCCTGCGCATGAGCATACGCAGCGCCGAGATGACCAAGTACGCGGCCAACGCCATGCTCGCCACCAAGATCAGCTTCATCAACGAGATCGCCAACATCTGCGAGAAGCTCGGCGCCGACGTGAACGACGTGCGCCGCGGCATCGGCTTTGACTCGCGCATCGGGTTCCAGTTCCTGTTCCCGGGCCTGGGCTTCGGCGGGTCGTGTTTTCCCAAGGACCTGGACGCGCTGGTGCGGCGCGCCGGCGAGGAGAGCTATGAGCCCCGTATTTTAAAAGCGGTGCAGGAAGTGAACCGCGCCCAGCGCGAGTGGATGGCCGGCCTGGTGGCGGGACATTTCAACAACAAGTTCACCGATCCGATAGCGGTGTGGGGCCTCGCTTTCAAGCCGCAGACCGACGACGTGCGGGAGGCCCCGGCCATTGACATCGTGAAGTCGCTCCTCGAGCGCGGCGCCGTGGTCCGGGCCTATGACCCGGTGGCGGCCAGGAACGCGGAGGCCGTGCTCGGCGACAAGGTGATCTTCTGCGACACGGCGTACGAGGCCCTGGGCGGAGCGGCCGCGCTGGTGATCGCCACCGAGTGGAACGAGTTCCGCCGCCCCAGCTTCGAGCGCATGAAAAAGCTCATGAAACAGCCCGTGATCTTCGACGGCCGCAACCTCTTCGACCCGGCGACCATGGCCGAGAACGGCTTTACTTACTATTCGGTGGGACGGAAAACGGCGCGGCCGGGGCTGTAGCGCTTCTTCCTGAAAATGCCTGGTGGCGGGGACACTCTTGTCCCCGGTCTTTGGGCCGACAGGAGTGTCGGCCCCACCCTTTTTATGATTCCAGGGTGGCACGAAGCGGCATAAACGAGCGCAAGGCTGGAGTCGCATCGCCCATCATCACTCCAGGTCCAGGCGCATGATGGTCACGGTCTCGCCGCGGTATTCTTCCCGCGACATCGTCTTCCAGCCCAGCCGCTCATAAAGCCGTTCCTGGTCCGGAGTGAAAAGGTACGCGGTCCGGGTCCCCAGCTTCTTGAACTCTTCCCTGATCCGCCCGCACAGCGCCGTGGCGATTCCCTGGCGGCGGCGGGCGGGGGCCACGAACACGCTCACCATCCAGGGCGCGAGCTCGGGATGGGTGCTCATGTCCACCGAGTCAATGCCCGCCGTGCCCGCCAGCGCGCCGTCCACATAGCAGAGCAGGGTGAGCGGGAGGCCGGGGCCCAGGCTCTGCCGGACTTTGACGTGGGCGGTCTCCAAGGTGCGGCCTGGCGCCAGGTGGCCCCATTCCTCGTAAATCCACTTTGCCACCGTGGCGATGGCTTCCGGATCATCGGTCAAATAACGGATGTCCATTCCATGTCCTCCGCAAAAACCTATATCATTCTTTCCCGCGCCGAAAAAATAGGAACGCGGCGTGCCCGAGGCCCATGCTTTTTTTATCTCCACTCTTTGACACTCCTCCCCGGCCTCTCTACAATAAGGGCGCGGAGATACCATGGCCTTCCACGCCGACCTTCACATCCACTCCAAATACTCTCGCGCCACCAGCTCCGAGGGCGACCTCGAACACCTGGCCCTGTGGGCCGCCAGGAAGGGACTTTCCGTCATCGGGACCGGCGATTTCACCCATCCCGCCTGGCTCGCCGAGATCAAGGAAAAGCTCGTCGCCGCGGAGCCGGGCCTGTACCGTATGCGGCCGGAGCTCGCGCGCGCGGTGCTGAAAAAGCTCCCGCCCGCGCTCGCCGCCGAGGCCCGCTTCATGCTCACCGTGGAAATCTCGACCATCTACAAGAAGGGCGAGCGGACCCGCAAGGTGCACCACGTGATCGTAGTGCCCGACGTCAAGGCCGCCGAAAAAATCATCAAGGCGCTCACGCGGATCGGCAACCTCAAGTCGGACGGACGGCCCATCCTCGGACTGGATTCGCGCGATCTCCTGGAAATCACGCTGGCCGCGGGCGAAGGATCGTACCTCATCCCCGCCCACATCTGGACCCCGTGGTTCTCCGTGCTCGGATCCAAGTCCGGCTTCGACTCGATCGAGGAATGTTACGCCGACCTCGCGCCCCACATCTTCGCGCTCGAGACCGGGCTGTCCTCGGACCCGGCCATGAACTGGCGACTCTCCGCCCTCGACCGCTACCGCCTCGTGTCCAACTCGGACGCGCATTCTCCCGCCAAGCTCGGCCGCGAGGCCTGCGTGTTCGACACCGCGCTCGACTACTTTGAGATGCGCCGCGCCCTGGAGACGGGCCGCGGCTATGGCGGCACCATCGAATTTTTTCCCGAGGAGGGCAAGTACCACCTGGACGGGCACCGCAAATGCAACGCGCGGCTCGGGCCAGAGGAGACCAGGAGGAACCGCGGCCGCTGCCCGGTATGCGGCAAGCCGGTCACGGTGGGCGTGATGAACCGGGTGGAGGAGCTGGCGGACCGGCCGGAGGGAGCGCGGGCCAAAGGCGCGGCGCCGTTCACGAGCCTGATCCCGCTCGCGGAGATCATCGCCGAGATTCTAGGGTGCGGCGCCGCGACCAAGGGCGTCGCCAAGACTTATGAGGGGCTCACCAGGCGGCTCGGGCCGGAGCTGTTCATCCTGGCCGACGCGCCGCTCGACGATCTTCGGCGCGCCGGCTCGGATGTGCTCGCCGAGGCCATCGCCCGGATGCGTCGCGGCGAGGTGATCAGAGAGGCCGGGTACGACGGCGAGTACGGCGTGATCAAGCTGTTCAAGAAGGGCGAGCTCAACTCCTCCTGTTCCTCCGCCGGCCTGCTCTTCGAGCTGCCGGAGGAAGAAAGGCTGCCGAGGGCCGACGCGGAGAAGGAGAGTGGACGGGGCAAGAAAAAGCGAGGGGCGAAGAGCGAGGAGCGAGGTCTTTTCGCCGAGCCTCGATCCTCGTTCCTCGATCCTCCCGCCGCGGAATTAAAAGAAAGCAGCTCCGCGCCGATGGGTGCGCCGGCGGCAAGGACCGCCCCGGCCGGCCCGCTTTCCGGACTCGATCCCGAACAGGCGGCGGCCGCGCTGATCACGGAGGGTCCGGTGCTGATCATCGCCGGGCCGGGCACGGGCAAGACGCGGACGCTCACGCACCGGATCGCGCGGCTGGTGGAAAAGCGCAAGGCTAGGGCCCAGCAGTGCCTGGCCATCACCTTCACCCGGCGCGCCGCGGCCGAGATGCGGGATCGGCTCATCGCGCTCCTGCCCGGCCAGGGCGCCCTGGTGCCGGTCATGACCTTCCACTCGCTCGGCCTCTCCATCCTCACGGAGCACGGGTCGCGGCTCGGCCTGCCCCGGCGCTGGCGCGTGGCCGCGGAGCCGGAGCGCGTCAAGCTGCTGATGGACGAGACCGGCGCGTCCGAGCGCAAGGCCCGGAAGCTGCTCGCGGAGATCACGAGATTCAGAAGATTGCGGAAAGCTCCGGGGCCCGGGTCGGAAACGGCGGCGGCGCTCGAGGCTTACGCGCGGGCCATGCGCGGGAGCGCTCTCGTGGACTTCGACGACCTCATCGCCCTGCCGGCCGAGCTGCTCGCGACCGAGCCTGACATCGTTGCCCGCTGCCGCGAGCGCTGGCCGTGGGTCTCGATTGACGAGTACCAGGACATTGACGAGACGCAGTACCGGCTGGTCAAGCTGCTGGCGCCGCCGGACGCGAACCTCTGCGCCATCGGCGACCCGGACCAGGCCATCTACTCGTTCCGCGGCGCCGACGTCGGCTTTTTCATGCGCTTTAAGGAAGACTTCCCCGGCGCCCGCATTATCAGGCTCACCCGGAATTACCGGAGCAGCCGCACGGTGGTGGACGCCTCGCGCCAGGTGATCCTGCCCGCGTCGCTGGTCGCGGACCGGGCCATGGAGGCGTTGCAGGGAGACGCGGGCCGGATCGTGATCTACGAGGCCGCGACGGACAAGGCGGAGGCCGAGTTCGTGGTTCATTCCATCGAGCGCATGGTCGGCGGCTCGTCCTTTTTTTCCATGGACAGCGGCCGGGTTGAATCGGGCGAGGGCGGAGATTTTTCCTTCGGCGACTTTGCCGTGCTCTACCGCACTGGCGCTCAGGCCGCGCTGCTGGTGGAGGCGCTGGCCCGCTCCGGCATTCCTTTCCAGAAACGCTCGCATGAGCGGCTGCTGGACGATCCGATGGCGGCCCGGATCGTGGATGCCATGCGCGGGATGGAGGCGGCCGGGAGCGTGATGGAAACGCTCAAGCGGGTGGAGGAAATGATCAGCGCCGAGGTTGACGGCAACAGTGAAGATACCGCGCGGGGCACACTGGAGGACGTGAGGGCCGCGGTGGAGATGCTGGGTCCGGTGGCCGAGCGCGGCGGAGACGACCTGGCCGGATTTTATTCCGAGCTCGCGCTGGGGGTGGAGGTGGACGCGCTGGATCCGCGGGCCGACCGCGTTTCCCTGCTGACCCTGCACGCGGCCAAGGGGCTGGAGTTCCGGGCGGTGTTCATCGCCGGTTGCGAGGACGGGATCCTGCCGCTCAAGTGGGGCGCGGAGGCGGCGGACCCGGACGAGGAGCGGCGGCTGTTTTTCGTGGGCATGACCCGGGCGCGGGAGCGGCTCTTCCTCACGCGGGCCGGGACCAGGCGGTGGCGCGGCAAGAAGCGCGAGATGGCGCCGTCGCCGTTCTTGAGCGACATCGAGGAGCGGCTGATCGCGCGGGAGAAGTCGCGGGCCGGGAGGAAGAAGTCCGGGCCGGAAGCGGAACAGCTCGACCTGTTTTGAGGCGGACGTGGCAAGCCCTTCCCGATCACGCGCGGCCTCGCCAGTCCTGACGGCGCTGGAACATCATCCTCATCTCGGCGCGCTCGCCGGCTTTGTCGTCCTCACCCTGCTCTTTTTCAGCCGGGCGCTCCCCGGCGACTTCATTTTCCGCGACTCGTTTCACGAATACTACGCCGTGAAGCAGCTCTGGGGCTGGGCGCTGGACGGACACCTCGCGCTGTGGAACCCGGGCACCTGCCTGGGCATGAGCCTGGCCGGCGCGGTGTACCCCGCATTATGGTACCCGCTGAACTGGCTGCTTTTCCCGCTGTTGCGCCTTCCCTCCGACCATGCCCTCATGGCTTATACGCTTCTGCACTTCGCGCTGGCCGGGACCGGCATGGTCTTCATGCTGCGCACGATCGGCGTGGGCCGGCAGGGGGCGTGGGCCGGCGCGGTGGCCTATGCCTTCGGCGGCTACCTGGTGTCGCAGCACTACGCGGCCAACCTGCTCGGCGGCATGGCGCTGATGCCGGCGGCGGCGGGAATGATGGCCAGGGCGCGGGCGGACGGCCTCAAGTGGTGTTTCTTCGCCGGCGTGATTACCGGCCTTATCTATCTGGCGGGCGACCCGCAGGTGTTCGCGCTCACCCTGATCGTGGCGGCGCTGATGATGCTGACGGTCCGGCCGGCCGGCGGCGGCGAAGAGCGCGGGACGGGCGCGGGGCGGCTCATCGCGGGCGCGCTGATTTACGCGGCCGCCGCTCTGGCCGCGGCGGCCGCGGAGATGCTGCCGTCACTTACGGTGGCCGCGGAGAGCGCGCGCTCGGCCGGGATTGATTTCGCGAGCGCAACCTGCTGGTCCACCCATCCGCTGCGGGTCCTGGAATTTTTCCTGGCCCGTCCCTTTGGCGACGCCTGGCCGGCGGACCATTACTGGGGCGGGTTCATGGGCGAGCGGTGTTTTCCGCTGCCCCTGGTGATGTCGCCGTACCTGGGGATGTGGACGCTGCTCGCGTGCGTCGCGGCCTGGCGCAAGGTCCGGGACGCGCGGACGATGATGTTCACCGGCCTGCTCCTGTTCTTCCTGGCGCTGGCCCTGGGGAGGCATTTTCCGTTGTACAAGCTCCTGTTCGTCACGGTCCCCGGCTTCAGCGCTTTCCGGTATCCGGAAAAATATCTGTTCATGGTGACGTTTTGCATGGCGGCGCTCACGGGCATCGGGACTGACCGCATCGGAGGGAGCGCGCGGCCGGTGGATGGTAAACCAGGGCAAGGCGGGGCGCTCCTCAGTCCCCGCTCCTTGGCGGCGCCGGCGGCGGTGATCGTGCTGACCGTTTGTGTGGGCGTGGCCGGGAAGGTTTTCCGCGCAGAGATCGGCGCGCTATTGATGCCGCTGCTCCGGGAGAGCGCGGCGGCGGTGACGCCGGGGATGGCGGCGGACGACGTGATCAATGCGCTCACCGGGGCCGGGTTCTTCACCTGCTTATCGTTGTTCGCCTGGCAGGCCTTGCGCAAAGGCCGCCGCGGGCTGGCCGGATACGCCCCGGCCGTGGTCCTGTTCCTCGACCTGTGCTGGGCCAACTCCGGACTCGCCCCGGCCGCTCCCGGCCTCTACCGCATGCCGTCGCGCCTGGCCGAGATCATCCTGGCGCGGGAGGGCAGGCCGTCATGCGCGTCGGAGAAGGATGGAGGCCCGGCCCAGGTGACGCCGCCCTGCTGCGCGCAAAAGCATTACGAGCCGTGCGCGGGGACCGGGGCTTACCGGATTTTCAGGGACAACAGGATTCCGGCGCCGGCGGGACTGACTTATGAAGAGACGCGGCGTTGGGAGCGCGACACCTTGAAGCCGAACCTGGGGCTGATCGAGGGGTTCGAGTATTTCGGCGGGCTGAACGTGGCCGAGCCGCGGCGGTTCGAGTGGCTGATGGAGCGGGTGATCACGTTCGACCGGTTGCCGGTGTTCAACGTGAAGTACGCGATCATCCCGGAGAGGGAGCAGGCGGGCACGGCGCAAGAGGCCGTGCCGCTGGCGCGGCTCAGGGGCGCGTCCCTGGTCGAGTTCCGGGAGGTCTTTCCGCGCGCTTACTGGATGGGCCGGGCCGGGTATGCGCGGGGCGAGAACGAGGTCGCGGCGCTGTTCGCGGCCAATGATTTTAAGAAGAGCGTGATCATCGAGCCGGAGACGGGAGGAGAGGGGGCGGGAGCGGAGGCCGGCGACCGGGCGCGGTGGCCTGATGCGGCGGGCACGGCCCTGGTTCCGGCGCGGGTGGCGTCGTATTATCCGGACACGGTGGAGCTCGAGGTGGACGCTCCGGCGGCGGGGTGGCTGGTGCTGAACGATCTGTTTTATCCGGGCTGGACGGCCGTGGTTGACGGGGCGCCGGCCCGGATCCACAGGGCCAACGGACTGGCGCGGGCGGTGCGGGTGGGCGCGGGCCGGCATAAGGCGGTGTTCAGGTATCAGCCTCGCGGATTATGGCCGGGGCTCGCGCTGACCGGAGCGTGCGGGATCGCGGGAATGGCGATGCTGTTGGCCGGCGTCATAAAAAGAAAGGGTGAGAAGGGTATGAAGGTATGAAAGGTGTGAAGGGACCGCACTCCGGTCCCTTCACCATTTCGGATCATCCGTTGGACAGATAGCATGTTAACCGCTCATTTCCTCGGCGCCCCTCCCCTCCACGTCTTCAAGTAATCGTTCTGTCCGGTGATGTCCTTTACCGTGTAGTCCACCACCTGGTCCCAGTTCTGGTCCCTTTGCTTCAGCACCTTCTTCATGCGCTCGAGCCTCTTCTCCAGCTCGGCCACCCGCTTTTTGTTGTTCTCCTGCTGGATGCGCAGCTCCTGTTCCACCAGCGGCTTCAGCTCCTTCTCAATCTCCTTCTTGCGCTTGTCGTTGTCCGAGTCGCGATACTCCATGGCCAAATCGCGGATTTTCGTGATCCGCTGGTAGCGCTCCGGGTCATCCTTCTTGATGCGCTCCAGGGCCTCCTGCTTGCGCTGCATCATCGGGCCGGCCTCGCCCGGCCCGCCCATCATGCCCGGACCCATGCCTTGGCCCATGCCCGGCCCCATGCCCGGCCCCATGCCCTGGCCCATCATCCCCGGACCCATGCCCCTGGCGCCCATGCCTCCATTGCGCCCCATCGGCGCTCCGGGCGGAGGCAGGTCCGCGTCGGCCGGATCCAGCCCCAGGTCCAGGATCAGGTCCGGGTCATCCGCCGGCGCCGGATTCGGCGCCGCCTGTCCCCTTGCCACCACCGCCGCGCCGATCAGCAAAGCGATGAACATAACCGCCGCCATGATCCATCCCGCCTTTTTCATGCCGTCCTCCTCTCGATTCCCGCAGCCATCAAAGGCTGGCGTTATCCTCAACACCACGCAGCAGCGGCAATTCCATTTG
>DATKZS010000077.1:0-23211 GCA_035527835.1 bacterium | reverse complement strand
CCCCTTTTTCGCCTGAAAATGAGCGCGGACACATTCATCTCCGCCCTTTGTTCTGAAGTCGCAAAGGGGAAATCATAATGTTGACCATGATAGATCATAATGTATCAATCATCGGAGCCTATACTCCGACAGGCTCCTAGGGGCCACTTTTCCGAGACGGGAACGCGGGGCAATGGTGTAGCCCCACCTTCCCCGGTTGCGCCCGTTCTGGGGCCTCTGGCGCGGCCTGATACGGCGGCAATCCCGGCAAAAAGGGAGATTCCGCCCCGTCCCCGTCCAACCGGGGGCCAGGGTGAAGGGGGCGAGCCGTCATGCAGTTGACACAAGGGGCGCTGGCGCGACTCGGAGAGCGCGTCAAGGGGATTCTTGAAGGGGACCGGGCGGGCGAGCAGGCCATGACGGGGCGGGAATCCAAGCGCCGGTTGATGGAGCTGGCCGGCGAAATCGGCCGGGGTGAGGACAATGCCCTTGCCCGCGCTATTCGGGATGCTGGCTTGGCGTCCGTGTTGGCGGCGCTCCCGGCCGATGCTGGCATGTTCTTGAAGGCGGTGCTCGCGTCCAGATTGCCCCGGCCCGGGCAGCGCCTTGTGCCTGCCGACTCGCCCATGCTCGCGGTCCCCGGCCTTGTCCCTTTCATTCCTCACAGCGGCCAGGTTAAGGTGCTCTCGAGCGCGGCAAGGTTCAAGTGCCTTTGCACAGGCAGGCGATGGGGCAAGTCCCGGCTCGCAATGAACGTGATGCGCTGGCACGGCCTCACGCATCCGGGGGCGACATGCTGGCTTGTGGTCCCGATTTTCAGTCAAGGAGAGCGGGTGTTTCATAACCTGTGCGCTTCCCTGCCCGCGCCTATCGTCCGGCGGGTGAGCCATAGCAAGTTGACCATGACGCTAAATAACAATGCGGTCCTTGAGGTCAAGAGTGGCGATGACGTGGACCACCTTCGCGGCCAGGGCATTGACCTGCTTGTCTGCGATGAAGCCGGCCTGCTACCGGAGGAGGCATGGACCAAAATTTTGCGGCCGTCATTGAGCGACACGCGGGGCACGGCTTGGCTCATTTCAACACCACGGGGCCGGGGCAGTTGGTTCTATCGGCTCTTTTTGGAAGGTCAAGATGCGGACTGCCCGGACGTGGAGAGCTGGAGCTTTCCGAGCTGGGGCAACGTCCATGTTTATCCCGGCGGGATTATAGACTCTGAAATCGGGGCGCTTCGGCGGAGCTTGCCGCATGACGCCTTCAAGCAAGAAATCGAAGCGGTATTTTTGCAAGACGGCGGGACAGTTTTTCGGAACTTGGCGGGCGTGCTGGATGGGCCGTCCATCCCGGAGAGCGTCATGCCGGTTGAGGTCATGGCCCCGGTTGCGGGGATGCGGTATTTCATGGGGCTTGACCTGGGAAGATACGGCGATTTTACGGTTGCGACCGTCATGGACTCGCATGGGCGGCTCTGCTATTTCGACCGCTGGACCGGGCAGGAGTGGGGGCGGCAACGGGCGCGGGTGAAGGCCATTGCGGACAAGTATCATGACGCTGAAATTATCGCGGATGAAACCGGCATGGGGCAACCTGTTACCGAATCGCTGAAAGAGATGGAGCTGAAGGTCCGGGGCTTTACGTTCACGTCCAAGAGCAAGCAAGACCTGATTGCGGACCTCACCATTGCGGTTGAACAAAGGCGGATCACGCTGGCCCGCATCCCGGTTTTGACCCGAGAGCTTGAAGCATTTTCGTATGACATCCTGCCCAGCGGCAACACCCGTTTTTCAGCGCCGTCCGGCCTGCATGATGACGCGGTGTGCTCGCTGGCGCTGGCGTATCACGGCTTGCATAAAAAAGATATTCCGTGGAGCGCGGTGAAGATGGGGATGAATTGTCAACCCCGAAAAGAGCGGGTGAACATCACGGACCCGCGCATCATTCTTGACGATGAGAGACTTTGAGGAGGTGAGCCAATGGTGAATCAGAAAAGTTACAGGACAGCGTATCGGGGAAAGATGGTGCGCGGCGACATTGCGGCAATGCTTGACAGCGAGGGCAACCCGAACATCGTCAAGTCGTTTTTGTCCATGCCGCAAGACATTCTTGAGGGCATGGTGGACCGGGGCGAGTCCGTGGATTCGATTTTCACCACGTCGTATATGTTAGAGAGCGGCTTGGAAAGCGCGGAGCGATTGCGGCTCCGCATCAAAGACAAAGAGGAGGGAACAATGGCGAAGGAAAAAGTGGACATGGAGGAGCTCGAAGACCCGACCGTCAATCCGTTCATTTCAACAAGTGATGACGAACTCCGGGCGGCGGCGGAACTGAAACGGATTCGGGACGGGCAGATCAAGGTGGACCCGGTGAAGACCCCGGACCCCGGCCCGGACCTCACCCTCCCGGAAAATAATCCGTTCATCCCGAACTGAATCAGGAGGTAACGAAGATGGAACCAAGAGAAAAAGTTGTCGAACGGACGCGGGCCGACATCGTGTCCTTCCGCATCAAACCCGGCGAAATCTACGACCAGGCCACGGGCGATGCGATGGGCCTCACGGCGGCCGACTGGCTCAAAGTCGCCTCGGTTGGCGTCGCCCTGCAACAGGTTTACAAAAACACCCTCGATCTGGTTTTCTGCGGCTCGGCGGGCCAGGTCAGCGACTACATCAAGTGCCACGTCGCCAGCACACTCGGGATGATTCAAGAGGTAGAGGCATGGGAGGCGGCTTCGCGGGAGTTTTTCGAGACCTACCGCGAGACCTGCCTCAAGTGCAAGACGCGGCTCAAAGTGCAAGCGGCGAAAAAAAAATTATCGCCCGTCATGGCGGGCCAGGATGAAGGGAGGTGATGACCATGATCCAGCTAAGCGACCAAAGTACGGACAGCAAAATTGACACGAGCGAGCTTGATGAGTTGCGGGAAAAAGACCCGCGCCGGCTTCGGCTTCAGCTCGCGCTGGGCAAGGAAACCGCAGACCGCGTTCTCCGGGATGAGGCACGCAAAGAGCGGGAAGCGGCGGCGGCATGGGCGAAGATGAGCAGCGCGGAGAAAATTTTGTCCTTGCTTCATGGCAAAATCGAGGATGACTTGCTCGCCCGAATCGAGAAAATTTTGAAGGGGTGAAGCCGTGCCCGGCAAGGTCCAGCGCCATACCGGGCGGAGAATCCCGGTTGTGATCGGGAAAGACCTCATGCGGGAGCTTCGGCCTCTGGCGCGGCGGATGAACCTGTCCAGGGCGAGCTTAATCTCTGAAATCGTCCAATGCTCCATCCTCGAAGCGGAGGGATGCGGTCATGGTGAACAAGATGGAAAAGAGCCGGCAACCGAGCACTATGGTCCGGGAGCTTCCGGGCGGCGACTGCCTCTTGAACGTAACCTTGCCGGGAAAATTCGCGGGCCGGATCGAGGAAATGGCGGTGAGCCGGGGGACCACAGTTGACGCCGTGGTCCAGGATGTTGTGCAAGGATTTTTAGGTGCGCGCTCTCGCCCAGCGCGCTAAGGGGGCGGCCTGCCCCGGCCGCTCGCGGTGCTCCGGGGGCCGGGTGTTCCATCACCCGCCCGGTCCCTGGACCCGCACAGATTGAGGCCGGAGATTTTTCTTGACAAGCCCCTTTACTTGTGGTAACGTCTTTACTAAGGTAACATTCAGGGAGAAGCAAAAATGACTCCAAAGAAAAAAGATGACCTTCGCATGATCCACGTCCGGCTTGACCCGGAGACCCACAAGAAGCTAAGGATCAAGTGCGCCGAAGAGGACAAGGGCGTCCAGGATTTTATCAGGGAGCTTATAGTCAAAGCGGTGGACCGGAAGAAAGGCGGCGACAAGTAACAACGGCATGAAAGGGGGCGGGGTGATGGGCGTGTTCACGCGGAAAACCAAGACGGGCAAGACCTGGTACATCCAATACACCTTGAAAGGAAAGCAAGTCCAGGAAGCCGTCAAGTTGGCGTTCACGGCGAGCCAGGCCAGGGCGGAGCTTGCGAAGAAGAAAACCGAGATCAAGCAGGCACAGGCTCGGGGCCTTTGGGGCGGCGGCATATCCGATGCGACTGTCTCCAAGATGTGCGATGCCTTCCTTGACTACAGCGCGAAGCATAAGCGGTCATGCGAGCGGGACCGGGGCCTGGTCATGCGGATCAAGGAAGCCCTGGGGGATCGGCGGGCGGTTGACGTTACTCCTACCGACATTCTAAATTATGTGGCGAAGCGCAAGGGCGACACGTGGAAGGGAAAGCCTACCTCTCCGAGCACGATTAACAAGGAACTGACCTGCCTCAAATCGGCCTTCAATCATTTCATCCGGGACGGAAAGCTTATGGTCAATCCCGTCTCCAAAGTCAGGAAGCAGACAGAGAACAATGAACGGGATCGGGTGTTATCGCCGGCGGAATATGACGCCTACATGAAGGCCGCTCCTGATTGGTTCGCGGCCCTTGCGGTCCTTACCTGTAACACCGGGGCGCGGAAGGGAGAACTCTTGACCTTGACCTGGGCCGATGTTGATCTTTTCGGCGGCGTCATTAAAATCCTGGGCGGTCATGCCAAGAACAAGGAAACGCGGCGCGTGCCCCTGAACCAAGACGCGAAAAAGGCGCTCCTCTTTTTTCAGCGCGGAGCGAGCGCGGCCATAGGCCCGGTTTTCATCCGGCCGGACGGGAAGCCGATTACCCGCTTCCTTGCCGACTACTACCACAGGGCGACATGCCGGAAGGCCGGGATCGAGGGCTTCACTTGGCACGACTGGCGTCATTGCTTCGTTACAGCGGCGCGGCGGGCCGGGAAGCAAGACCGCTCGATCATGAAGGTTGTCGGCCACAAGACGGACTCCATGCTCCGGCGCTATGACAAGGTTGACTGGCAAGACCTCAAGGCGGTTGTCGCGGACCTGGACATGGGCCGGGAAAGTAATGGAGAAAACAATGGAGAGAAATCGGCGGACCCGGAAGGCGGTCTATAACTCATTGATAATAAATCAGAGGCAAGGATAAGCTCTGGTGGGCTTACCGGGCTTCAAACCCGGATGCGGGCAGATAACACTGCTCGTGGCAGGTTCGATTCCTGCTCTTGCCGCCAATCATTGCAAGGGGGCCGCTTAATCGGCCCCCTTTTCTATTGCCTGCTCCCCCGTAAAAAGCTATATTGAGGCGCACATGGAAACGTACATCAGGTTCGTGCTGAGAAGGCGCTGGTACGTGATTGCCGCCGTCCTCATCATCACCGCGGCGGCCGCGGCCGAGATGTCGCGCGGCGTGATCGCGTCGTCCATCGGCGACTTCCTGGAAGAAAGCGACCAGTATGCATCGTATCTTGAGCACACCCGGGAGTTCGCCAATGACGAGGTGATGGTGATCGCTTACGAGGAGCCTGACCCTCTTTCCGCGGAGAGCATCAACAAGCTGCGCGGCGCGGTGGACGCGCTCGCCGGGCTCCCGGGCGTGCGGCGCGTGCGGAGCATCCTGGACGCGCGCAAGATCGAGGTCAAGGACGGCGCGGTGAGCATGGACAGCTACGCGGAGCGCTCGCTGGCGGGCGGCGACGGCGCGGCGCTCGCCGCGGAGCTCCGGAGCGACCCGCTGGCGGAGGGACTGCTGATCGCGAAGGACGGGCGCGGCGCTCTGGTGGTGGTCGAGCTGTCTCCGGACAAGGACCGTCGGACCGAGAACTATCCGGACTTTGTGGAGCAGGCGCTGGGGGCGTTCACGGAGCACGGCTTTGCCCGGGCGTCTTTGCACCGCACCGGAATGATCCCGGTGCTGGCGGAGGTGATGCGGCAGAGCGCGGTCAACATCAAGCGCCTGTTCCCGCTGGTGTGCGCGGCGCTGTTGCTCACGATCTTCGTGATGTTCCGGCGGCTGTGGCCGGTGGCGATCACGGGCCTGATCGCGTTGTTGAGCGTGATCTGGAGCATGGGGTTCGCGGTGCTGTTGTTTCACCAGATCAACCTGCTGATGGCCATGGTCCCGATGTTCATCTTGATCATCTCATTTTCGGACGTGGTGCACCTTTGCAGCTCTTATCTGCTCGAGCTCTCGCGGGGGGAGGCCAAGGAGAACGCGATTCTCAAGTCGGGCACGGAGGTCGGCGCCGCGTGTTTTTACACGTCGGTGACCACGTTCATCGGGTTCATCTCGCTGGCCACGGTGCCGACCCCAATCTCGCGGCAGGCCGGGCTGGTGCTCGGCTTCGGGACCGCGGTGGCGCTGTTTCTGGCGCTGACGCTGACGCCGGTGCTGTTCTCGGTGATGAAGGAGCCGAAGCCGTGGCGGCTGGGCGCGACGGCCAGGGTGCAGGACGCGCTCGATGCCTTGCTCGGCTTTCTGGAGAGGCTTGCCACCGGCCGGCCCCGGCTGATCGTCGCCGCGTTTACGGTCCTCACCGCGCTGTCGGTCGCGGGGCTCATGCGCTTCGAGTTAGAGACGGACTTCGTGCAGAGGTTCGCCGCCGACAACCAGCTCATGGTTGACGAGCGCTTTTTCAGCGAGCACTTCGCGGGAACCAGTTACCTTGACCTGTACCTGGAATCGCCGGAGCCGGGCGGTCTGCTCACGCCGGAGGCCTTCTCTCGGATCGCCGCATTCGAGAAGGCGGTCACGGACCTGCCCGACGTTGACAAAGCGGTGTCGGCGGTGGACCTGGTGGCGGCGGCGCACCGGGGCTTCCATCCCGAGGCCGGGCCGGACGCCCTGCCCGACACGCAAAAGCAGATCGCCCAGTACCTCTACCTGTTCGAGATGGATGACGAGGAGGCGCTGGCGGCCATGATTGACTCCGAGCGCCGGACCATGCGCATGGCGGCGCACATCAAGGAAGACGGCTTCATGGCCGCGGACCGGGCGGGCCAAAAGGTATTGGAGGCGGCCGCGCGGACGCTCGGCGGCGGCGTGAAGGTCGAGATATCCGGCCTGCAATACATTTTCGGGTCCGAGTTCAACCGCGTGATGGCGGGCCAGAAGCGGGCGCTGGTCCTGGCCTTCCTGATGATCTCGCTGATGATGGCCGTGGCGCTGCGCTCGATCTCGGCGGGGATGTGGTCCATGATCCCGAACATTATCCCGCTCCTCATGCTTGGCGGTTATATCGGATTTTCTTATGGAAAGATTGACACGGACGCGATCATCGTGTTCCTGGTGGCCATCGGCATCGGGGTGGACGACACCATCCACTACCTGATGCGGTTCAAGCTGGAGCTTGCGCGGACCGGCGACCGCGGCAAGGCCCTGGCCGCGGCCTATCACTACTCCGGCCGCGCCATGATCATCACCTCGGTCATCCTGATCGTCGGGTTCGCGCCGTTTGCCGTGTCCGATTATTTCACCACCCACATCATGGGCACGCTCCTGCCCGGCTGCCTGCTGGCCGCGCTGCTCGCGGACCTGCTCCTGGTGCCCGCGATGATCACGCTCGGCCTGTTCAAGTTCCGGGAACCGCGGGGCCTGGGAGATCTGGAAGAAAGATGATGAAGCGGACGATATTCAGGGATGAGCACGATCTGTTCCGGGAGCAGTTCCACAAGTTCCTGGAGCGGGAGGTCGCGCCGCACTTCGGGGAGTGGGAGCGTCAGGGAATGGTGCCGCGGGAGGCGTGGCTGAAGGCGGGCGCGGCGGGCTACTTGTGCCCGTGGCTGCCCCAGGTGTACGGCGGGAGCGGGACGGACTTTCTGTACGGCGTGGTGCAGATGGAGGAGCTGGCGGCGCTGATGGCGACGGGGTTTACGCTCTCGGTGCACAACGACATCATCGCGCCGTACCTCTGGAACTTCGGGACGGAGGAACAGAAGCGGCGGTGGCTGCCGGGCTGCGCGAGCGGCAAGATCGTTACCGCGGTGGCCATGACCGAGCCGGACGCGGGCTCGGACCTCAAGGCCATCCGGACCACGGCCGTGCGCGACGGCGGGCATTACGTGCTGAACGGCATGAAGACGTTCATCACGAACGGGATCGCCAACGACCTGGTGATCGTGGCGGCGAAGACTGACCCGGCGGCCCGGCCGGCGCACCGCGGAATCACGCTGTTTGGCGTGGAGGCGGGGACGCCGGGTTACGTGAAGGGCCGCAAGCTGGAAAAGATCGGGTGGCGCTCGCAGGACACGGCGGAGTTGGCATTCGAGGACTGCCGCGTCCCGGCCTCGAACCGGCTGGGCCAGGAGGGCGAGGGCTTCGTGATGCTGATGAAGCAGCTTCCGCGCGAGCGGCTGATGCTCTCGATCTCGTGCGTGGCCGGGATGTGGCCGGTGCTGGAAATGACGCGGGCCTACGTCACGGAGCGCCGCGCGTTCGGGCGGCGGGTGGCGGACTTCCAGAACACGCGCATGAAGCTCGCCGAGCTTTACACCGTGGCCGAGATCAGCCGGGTTTTCCTCGACCGCCTGATCGGGGCGCACATGGGCGGCGAAGAAATCAACGCCGAGTGCGCCATGCTCAAGAGCTTCGCCTCCGAAAACCTGAAGCGCCTCTGCGACGAGTGCCTCCAGCTCTTCGGCGGATACGGCTACATGGAGGAATACCCGATCGCGCGGGCCTGGCGCGACGCGCGCCTGCAGATGATCTACGGAGGGGCCAACGAGATAATGAAGGAGATCATCGCCAGGGCCACCGTGGATGGAGGTACGTAAAGAGTAAACGCCAAGACGCCAAGGCCGCCAAGATTTTTAAAGACAAAGAATAGCGAACAAGGATGAACAGGATTTACAGGATATTTTTTTTTCATCTTATTTTTATCCTGTTCATCCTGAATATCCTTGTTTCATTCTCTTCTCTTCTTTCTCAATCCTCGTTCCTCGATCCCCTCCCCTTTTCCTCTTCACTTGTTCTTGTTGTAGTCCTGCCTGGCCTTTTTCAGCGCCTGCCTGCGGTCCTGGGCCTCAGGCGCGCCTTCCTTGTAGCGGCCGAGGCGGTGCTTCTTCAGGAATTCGTCAACGCCGTTGACATAGGCGGAGATGATCTTTCTGTTGTCCTGGTGGATTTTTTCGATGTCCAGTTTGTCGAGCTCGGCCATGGCGTTGTTCACGGTGCTGATGAATTCCTGGTCGTACAGCTCGGGGTGGGCCTGGGTGTCGAGCTGAATCTGCTTCAGGATGTAGTAGCGGGTCACCATCTTCTCGTCGGAGATGTAAAGCTCGCGGACTGAGCCGACGACGTCGCGGACGTATCCGGCGATGGCCTTCTTCTGGCGGGACGTGAGCCTGACCGGCTTGCCCCGCGCCTTCTGCTTCTCCGCGAAGTCCCGGAGCCGCTTCATGCGCTGGTCACCGGTCTTCTTGAGGCGAACCATGTCCTGGCGGCTCTTCTTAACGTCCCTGACCACGAAGGGCACGATCTGCTTTCCGTGCTTGACCACCTGGTCCTGGCGGGAGAGCACCCACTGGCGCCACTGCTCCTCGTCCGCGTTATAGCCGGCCGGCGCGGCGGGCGCCTGGTCCCACTCGACGGTGGTCTCCTGGCCGGCGCCGAGCTCGACCATGCCCTGTTCCGAGCTCACGTCCACCAGGCCCTTGTCCACGCCGACGCGGGTGGCGCCGTCGAGTCCCACCCCGGCGGAGAACGACGTGCCGCGCACACCGGAAACGGAGGTCGGAGTGGTGACCTCCATCGCGGTCGAGCCTTCGGAGTTGCCGGCCACCGTGGTCCACATGCGGCCCAGGAACAGCGCGATCCGCCGCGTGCCCGACTCATCGGCCCGCGAGTCAAAGACCTCGATGCGGCTCCGCTCCCGGAGCTCCAGCACCGAGCCTTCCCCCATGATCACGCGGATGAAGCCGTCCGGCCCGGTCTCGATGGTCTCGCCCGCGAGCACGTATTCCCCGGCACGGGCCGGACGCGGCGCGCCCTCGAAGCTTTCCACGGTCACGGTCCCCCGCACCTCGTCAATCACGCCCTCCTCCGCCGCCAGCGCGGAAAAAGGATGGGACATGACGATCATGAAAAGCGCCATCACAGCGGCCGCCGGCTTGAAAGCTCTCATCTCGATACCTCCCCGCAGTCTTATATCAATGTGATACGAACCAGTCCACCGTTTTATTGCACGCGTCCGGTCGGGACCCGTCCCGGGACCCCAGGCCACCGTTTCATTCCGGCCCCGGCATTGCCGTTTTTCAATTCCCCGTCGCAGCTCACCGCTTGCCGCGGCCCATGAAGAGCCATGATCCCAGATACAACAAGGCCGCCACCAGGTACAGGGCATGGTAGCCCAGGAACATCGAGGCGTACTCGCCGAACCCACCCAGCACCGCGCCCATCACGTTGGCGCCCAGGGCGGCGGAGGGGGAGGCTGTTTTGCGAAAGCTGACGGCGAAGATGACGCCGCTGAAGAACACGGGCAGGGCCACGAAGCCGCCCCCGAGCAGGACCCGGAGCGGAGTGCTGGCAACGTTGATCCGTCCCACCGGATACGCGGCGTTGAGCGCCAGTACGGCGAAGAGCGCGAGATAGAATATCCAGGTCCTCCCAAAACGGAGGCGGTGGACCGCGAGATTGGCCAGCAGGGCCATGACGAGGAACGATCCGATGGCCACGGAGTTGACCGTCCAGGTCGAGCCGAAGAGCAGGCTGAGCTCGATGACGCTCTTGGTCTCGAGGAGCAGGAAGCCGGAGCCGAGCAGGAAGAAATGGAGGGGGACGCTGCGGCGGACTTCGGGCATGGCGCGGCGGATGATGAGAATGGAGGCCAGGACCATGATCAGCAGCGCCTTCAGGTATCCGGTTTTTTTGAACGAGTCGGTTTGGAGGTAAAGGAAGGGCCAGTCGTCGGTGGCCGGCCGCACCTGGTTCATGGCGCGGTACTCCGCGGTAACGTCGGTGACGTCAGGCAGTGACTTGTAAGCGTCCGGCGGCCTCTCCCCGCCCGCGATGATGACGTCGTAACGTTGGAAGGTGAAGGGCAGGCCCTTCATGGAAAGCACGTGGGTGCGGCCGGGGAAAATTTTATCCAAGGTCTGAAACAGGCGCGCCTTCTGCTGGGATCCCCGCGGCGAGGTATGGCAGAGCAGGATCACTCCGCCCGGATTGAGATGGGCGGCGGCCTGGCGCAGGCCCTCAAAGGTGTAAACGAAGCTCTCCAGTCTTACGGTGGACATGTAGGAGGTAAGGCGATGGGAATCGAGGAGCCCATATATGATCATGTCGAATTTTTCGGGGGAGGTCCTGAGGTATTGGCGGGCGTCGTCCACCTTGAGCTCGACCTCGGGGGCCAGGTAGGGCCTCATGGGATGGCGGTCCTTGCCCATCTGAGCGATCACCGGATCAATTTCCACCGCCACGATGCGGGGAACGTGGTTTTGCAATGCCACGGCGACGTCGTTGCCCGAGCCCGCTCCCAGCACCAGCACCGATCGGGGATGGAACAGGTCAAAGGGCGCCTGGTACAGGGCGCGCTGGATCTTCAGAAAATCGCGGAGCGCCGGCCGTGTCTCCTTGAGCATCTCGATGTAGCGGGGGTTGAGATTAAAGCCGAATTGAAAAAAGCTGTTATTGATGGTGAGGCTGTAGCCGGCATCGCCCAGCGGCATGGAAAGGCGGTTCTTGATGAGGGTCAGCGATTTCTCGACCTTGATTTTATAATAAGGCGACCAGATTTCATCCCCGGTGGCGGACCATACCACGATCATGCTCAGCAAGGCCCAGGCTAATGAATACGCCTTGAGCCGACGGCCGGGGACGGACGAGGCTAACGGCGCCAACCCGGCCAGACCCACCGCGATCCACCACACCGGACCGACCCGGAACCAGTGCTGCAACGCAATGAAAGAAACCCCCAGCACGCTGCCCAACAGGTTCAGCGAATAGCCCCAGAGAGGAGGAAAAGGGTCCAGGGCCTCTCCCAGTATCCTCCCCAGCGGAATGAAGGTCACGGCGATCCAGATGAAAAGAAAGATCGCGGCCACGAAGGAAGGCACCGGCCCCCAGGTGGGATCCAGAAACACCACTCCCCAATCCACTCCGATATTGGAAACGCCCGCCAAGCCAATGATCCAGGATACCACCGCCAACACGGCCAGCCGCCACAAGAACTGTAAAGGGTGCCGGGCACCCCGCCGCCAGGTCGTACAGCCAACCCCCAGGCCCAGGAAGGAAGCGATCAGAACGAGGTTGGTGAAATAGCCGATGATCGGGACCTGTCCCGGGATCCAGCGGATCATGATCACCTCGAAATACAAGGACAGGAAGCTGATGAGGAACAGGCGCAAGGCCTGGCGCGGGCTGGTGGTGGCGCTCATATTTTATAAAACTAGCGCACGGGTGGGCGGAATGCAAAGGCCAAGCCGCGCGGCGCACGATGGCCGAGGGCCCGTCTCGAATGCCGCGGTCCCCGTCTAATTTCCCCCTTTTTTAAAATAGCCCTGGAACGGCGCGGGCATTTTTTCAGGGCAGGAGTCAGGGCTGAGGAAGGGGGAGAGGTCACGGGTGTTGTAGGTATGCCAGAAGAGGACGTTCTGGTCTTTGAGGCCGTGGGCCTTGAGGTGCTGGATCATGGCGGCCATGGTCTTGGCGGTGTAGGTGGTGTCGAGGGTGAGTCCTTCCAGCTCGGCGCAGGTCTTCCTGGCCTCCACGGCCTCGGGCGTGATCTTGGCGTACTCGCCTCCGAAGAAATCGTGGATCAGGGTGACGTCGCGGCCGTGGCATTTTTTCACGGGCAGGTCGGCGCCCGCTTGGCGCAGGGCTTTGGCGGCGCGGTTCACGATGCTGGCGACCAGGCGCTCGTTGCAGGCGATGTAATCGGTGATGCGGACGCCGACGACCCTGGTGGGGAGGCCGAGCGCGCGGGCGCCGAGCTCGATGCCGGCCATGGTCCCGCCGGTGCCGGCGGTGACGAAGATGTAGTCGGGCGGCGGCAGCAGGCCAGCGTCAATCTGGTCCTTCAATTCGAGCATGGCGTTGAAATAGCCGAAGGCGCAGGTGGCGGAAGAGCCGAAGGAGGGGATGTAAAACGGGAGCTCGAATTTTTTCCAGTCCGCGTTCTTCAGGAGCTGCCAGATGACGGCAAAGGGCACGAAGTAGGGGTTGTTGACGTGGACGAACTCGACGCCCATGCTCTGGTCAATGAGCATGTGCTTGCACATGTAATCGGTTTCGCACTGCTTGAAGAAGACGCCGACGATTTTGAGGCCGAGCTGATGGCCGTAAATGGCTGATGCCAGGATCTGGTTGGAGCCGAGCGCTCCGGGCGAGATCGCGACCTGTTTACCCTGCGCCCGCATCTGTGCGAGGAGGAACTCCATGACCCGGACCTTGTTGCCGCCCATCTGGTCGGAAGAGAGGTCGTCGCGCTTGATCCAGAGCTTGTGGTGGCCGAGCATCCCGCCCAGCCGGTCGAGCCTTTGCACGGGAGTGGGGAAGGTCCCGAGCGGGACCCAGGGAATGGTCTTTTCCAACTGCGGATACTTCTCGAACAGCCTGGGCCTTTCCATAATTCCGCCCTCCTGACGTTACCGCGATGAAGCCACTGTATCCCGCGGCGCGGTGCGATGCAACCTGTCCGCGGGTAGCGTGATGGAAGCTTGGCAACGGGAGGGCGGTGGAGTAGGATGGAGCGGAAAGCACAAGGAGATTAATATGCTCAAGGAATATCTGGAGATGATGCGCAAGGACGCGGGCCGGGTGAACCCGCTGTTCAAGTTCCTCGGGGTGGAGGTGGTGGAGATCTCGCGGGAGCGGGTGGAGCTTAGGCTGCCGTTCCGGCGCGAGTTCATCCAGGGCGCGGGCGTGATCGCTGGAGGAATCATGGCCGCGCTGGCGGACGAGGCCATGGCGCACGTGATCATTGCGAACCTCGCCGAGGGCGAGACCACGACGACGATCGAGATGAACCTCAGGTTCCTCAAATCGGTGAAGTCGGGCGAGATGAAGGCGGTGGCGCGGGTGGTTAAGAAGGGCCGGAAGGTGATCACGGTGGCGGCGGACGTGCTTGACGGCAAGGGCCAGCTCCTGGCGCAGGCGGGAGCGTCGTTCATGGTGCTGGAGCTCGGAGGGGAAGGTGCGAGGAAGAGATGAATTTTCACACAACTGCTTATGCCGCGAGGCTGCGCCTGGAAATCATGAAAATTTTTTCAGACGGGATTAACAGGATTCACAGGATATAACAACAAGAGCCGTATTCTGAAAATCCTGTTGATCCTGTTAATCCTGTCTATTAAAAATGATTGAGGAAAGATGATGAGAAGGAAGGCTTGGGTCGTGGCGGCGGTTTTGCTGGCGGCGTTTTCCGCACAGGCGCATGTCCCGGACGGTGATTTGCTGGCGGGGGTCACGCCGGGGCCGGACGGGAAGATTGACGTGCTCACGGTTTTTTCGCACCAGGACGACGAGAGCATTTACGGCGGGGGCGCGCTGTTCAAGATGAAGAGGGACCCGCGGGTGCGGCTGTATATTTTGTGCATGACGTTCGACCAGACCTCGGGGGCCAAGGACGCTCTCAAGATCACTCCGGACCATATCGGCAACATCCGGGCGCAGGAGCTCAAGACGGCGGCCGCGGTGTACGAGGCGGAGGAGGTCATCCAGTTCATGTACGCGAGCCGGACGCTCAACCGGCAGGACCCGGAGGAGCTGATCGGCAGGATCAAGGAGGTGATTGACCGGGTGGGCGCGGAGATTGTGCTCACGCACGACCCGGCCGGGATCACGGGTCACTGGGACCATGTCACGTGCTCGCGGGTGGCCACCGCGGCGTTTTGGCGGAGCGGGGCCGAGCGGCTTTATTACCCTACCCTGCCCATGTACCTTTACCGGCCGCTCCGGGCCTTCCAGGAATATGACACCGTGGGCGAGCCCGCGGCGCCGACCTTGCGCGTGGACATCCGGGCGGAGAAGAAGCTCAAGCGCATGGCCTGCGCGGCTCACGCCAGCCAGATGGTGTTTACCGAGGTGGGGACGCTCACGGACTTTTTCCTGGTCCTGGACCACGAGTATTTCGCGCTGGGAGGGCAAAAATAGAACTGGTTTCATGACCCGCACCAGCATTCCCGGCCAGAGGATCCGGAACAAGAAAGCAATAAAGGCTCGCACAGAGACCCAGCGCGGCCTAAGGCCGCAACCAAGCTATCACTGGAACAGCCCACTTGAACTTATCAAAAGTTTTTTTGACAGGATTAACAGGATGGGAGAGTATCAGTTTACGCATTCCAAGAGTCCTGTAAATCCTGTTAATCCTGTCAAAAAATATTCCGAGCATTTAAAAGTGCAAAAAAAATTATGCATCTTGAACGTTAGCAATACAGAGGCACGGAGAACATGGAGAAAAAAATATCAGCTCTTCCCTGTGTTCTCCGTGCCTCCGTGCGATACAAGAATGTATCCGGGCCCGGACCGGCCCTGATGGGCCGGTCTCCCGCGCTGGATCAGTTCCCGCTCACTATCGGCAGGCGCGGGGAGCGCGGGAGCGGGCGGGGTTCGGGCTCATCTGGGTGCAGCAATGCGGGAAGAAGCGCACGTACTCGCGCATGGCGCCGCGTTCCCGGAGCAGGCGGCTGATGACGGGGCGGTATGAGACCCGGGCGTAGTAGTACGGGGTCTTGCAGTAAAAGTCGCGCGCGTTGGGGTCGGCGCCGTGGTTGAGCAGAATTTTCACGGCCTCGACCTTGCCGTTCATGACGGCGATGTGGAGCGCGGTCTTGCCGTCCTTGCCGCTGTGCGTGTTGACCAGGTCAGCGCTCTGGACGATCTGGGCCTGCAATGTGGCCAGGTCGCCGGTGGACGCGGCCTTCATCAACAGCTCCAGCGAATCCTCCCCCGGCAATGTGAAGCTGTTCTGAGCATACGCGCTCAGCGATAGTCCCGCCGCCACCAGCGCGGCCAATACCGCCATCAGGATCCTTTTCATGTTTTTCACCCCCCAGTGAAATGAATTAAGACTGTCCATAAGAGCTTTATAGAATATAATCACGGGACATGTCAAGTCCAGGGTTTTTCAATTGATAATAATCAGTGTTCATCCGTGTTCATCCGTGGTTTCCACAAATCCCCTCCCCCTACACCTTTGACTTCTTGGCGGAGACTGAGGTCACGATGAAGGTGGCGGAGCCGATGGCGATGAGGCTGTTGTCGTTTTTCGCCCGGACCTCCATCTCGGCCACGATCAGGCGGCTGCCGGCCTTGACAATGCGGCCGATGGACCAGAGGGCGACCCTGGCGGCGGGCTCCAACAGCCGGACCTGCATCTCGGCGGTGGCCACCCAGTTGTCGTACAGCGCGGCCGCGGTGAACCAGCCGGCGTTGTCGAGCAGGGTCGAGATGACGCCGCCGTGAATGCCGCCCAGAAAATGGTCGAGCCGAGGATTATAAGGCATCTCGAAGATCGCCCTGCCCTCTTCATCGTAGCGCAGGGTCATGCCGAAGGTCTTCTTGATGGGGGCCTTGCCGAAGAGGGCGACCAGCTCGCGGCAACGTTTTTCCCTGGCTTCATTGTTTTTCATTGCGAGGTCTCCTTGATTGTGACTTCCGCGGATCCCACCCGTTTGAGGTGTTCGGCGGACGCGGGGGCGAAGACTCCGGGGAGCTGCTCGATGCCCTGGACCATGAGCTCGTTGATGTTGATGAAGGTTACGCCACGGTCCTCGCCGAGGTGGTCGGCGACGGCGGACAAGGGCCAGCGGGTCATGCGGACATAAATGTGGGTGGCGCCCATTTTGGATGCGAGCATCATGGCGGCGGTGAGGTTGCCGAGGTCGTCGTCGGTGCAGAGGAAGAAGGCCTTGTCGGGCTCGTCCACCAGGTCCAGGTCCTGGACGGATGCCTGGGTAAAGGAGACGCGGTCGGCGACGCCGAGCTCCTGGGCCAGGGATCGGACCAGGGCCGACCGGTCGTGCTTGTCAATCACCTTGATGATGAATTTCTCGTTGGGGCCGAGGTCATGGACCAGGATTTCGAGGACGTCGTGTCCGAACTTGCCGAAGCCCAGGATGGTGACCTCGCTCACGCCCTTCCTGATTTCGCGGTTGAAGTGGCGGGAGATCATGCGCTCGGCGGCCAGGTGATAGGTGTCGAAGAAGCGGATGCTGATCCGGCCCTTGGTGCGGACGGCGAGGCGCGCGGTCTCGGCCAGGCGCTCGGTGGCCACGTGGGCCCAGATCAGGCGGGCGGGCCCGGCGTCGGTGTGGAGCAGGTCGTAGGCGCCGACCGCTCCCTCCAGGTTGGCCAGATCGTCGCCGGAGGAGAAGATGATGGAGCGGGCCCTTCTCGCGCCCGCCCTGATCATGGGGGACTTGCGGTTGAAGTCGCCGAAGATCATGGGCACCCCGCACTCGGAGCGCCACTCGTCAAAGGCCTCGATCGGCCCGCGGTCCACGCCGACCACCGGCACGCCGCGCCGCTTCAAGGTGGCGGCGACGAGCTTCCCGGTGCGGCCCACGCCGCAGATCACCACGTGGTCCGACATGAAGCGGGTGCGGATGGCCGGTGAGAAGCGGAAGAGGTAGCTAACCGCCGTGCCCACCGCGGAGATGGCGATCACCGGCGCGGCGAAGTGAATGAAGATGAGCTGCCAACTGCGGGGGAAATTAGGCAGGTCGTGCTCGAACACGAACAGACGCAGCGTATAATAAAGCGACTCCCAGAAGCCCATGCCCGGGTACTCGCGGGGAAAGTAAACCAGCCCCATGGCGATGACCGCGGCGATGGAAGCGAGCCAGAGCCCGAGACGGATGGTGGTTTTAGTCGTCCTGGTCATGGGTGATCTGTTCTGGAGATATCATATTAACCACAGATGAACACAGATTAACACAGATTAATTAACTTATTTTCTTTTCTTTAATCAGTGTTCATCTGTGTTCATCCGTGGTTAATTGTTTCCACATCTCAAAAAGTCCCTGCTCAGTGCGACCCCGGCGGGAAGAGGTTCATCCAGACGCGGGCGTGCTTGGGCACGTTGCTGCGCTGGGTGTCGGGATTGATGCCGCCGAGCTCGACCGCGCAGTAGTAGGGGATGAGCTGGACCGGAAAGGTCGCAGCCACGGCGAAGATGGTCTCGTCCAGGTTGGGCAGCCGGACCACGTAGTCCATGAGCGGCGCGATCTCCTCATCGTCCTCCCGCACCAGGCCGATGGAGGGGGTCTTCAAGCCCACGGTGGCTTGCGCGATGGGCTTGAGCCAGGGCATCGAGGGTCCGGCGGGCGCGATCACGGCGGTGACGATGCGCTCGTCGGTCAAGCCCAGCGCGCCGTGGATGTGTCGGTCCGGGCACATGGCCTTGGCGGGAATGTGCGCCATCTCGTCGAACTTGAGCGCGAACTCCTCGGCCGTGGCCAGGTTCACGCCGCCGCCCACGATGATGAAGGCGCGGGCGTTCTGGTGGCGGCGGGCGATGGTGCGGCAGCGGCCGTCCAGGCGCCCGAGGTTTTCCTTGAGCCAAGCGGGCACCGAGTCGAGCTCGCGGCGGAGCTTCACGAAGTCGCGGCGGCCGGGCGCGGCCCTCTTGCCGAGCTCGATGGCGAGGAGCACGGAAGCGGCGGTGCGGGTCATGTAGTGGAAGGTGTCGGAGCCGCCGGTGTCGAACCCGCCCTTGCACACGATCACGTCGTCCGAGATCTTGGTGAGCGGACTGAACGGCACGGAGGTCACGGCGACGACGTAGGCCCCGCCGGCCTTGGCTTTCCTGGCGGCGTCGTTCGCATCCAGCGTGCGGCCGGAGCCGGAGAAGACGATGAAGGCGGAGTGTTTGAGGTCCCAGTCGCGCTCGGAGGTCAGGAACTCGCCGCTGTCCACCTGGCCGCCGTCAAAGCCGGCGAAGTTGCCGAGCGCGGAGGCCGCGGCCATGGCCACGAACTGCGAGGTGCCGAGTCCGGTGCCGATCACGCGCCGGATCTTGCGCTTGACGATGGCGGCGGCCACCCGGCTGACCTCGGCCGGGATGCTCTGCAACGTGTCGGCCAGCGCTTGAGGCGAGCTCATGATGTCGCGGTAAAGATTGAACGGGTGCGCGGTCCGCGGCGTGGAGCCGAGCGCGATGTACATCAGCGGCAACTCGCCCGTGCCCTCGATCGCGCGCTCGCCGCCGCCCTCGGTCCAGTCCCAGCGCTTGCGCGGCTCCTTGCCGGCCTTGCGCCCTGCCCTCTTCTTCACCGTTGCACGTTTGGCCATGAATACTCCCCCCTCATCCCCCTGCTTGAAAATCAGGGGTAGGACAGGCATTCGTGCCTGTCCCCGCGGCTGGACAGACAAGAATGTCTGTCCTACTGCCCTAGAATCACCGCCCTAATGTATAGCGCAATATCGTCTCCTTGTCAGCCCGGTCGGCCGGGAGCATGGCGGCGGGAGTGCCGTCGCGCATGACAAGTATCGTGTGGCAAAGGCCCAGGATCTCCGCGAGGTCGGCGGAGACGAGGACCACGGCCACGCCCTGCCGCGAGAGGTCGGCGATCAGGCGGTAGAGCTCGAACTTGACGCCGACGTCAATCTCCCGCGTGGGGTGGGCGAGGATGAGCACGCGGGCGTCGGCCGCGAGCCACCTGGCGAGCGCGACTTTCTGCTGGTTGCCGCCGGAGAGGTTCCGGCACGGCTCATCCGGCGACGGTGTCTTGATGTCGAGCCGCTCGATCCACTTGCCCGCCAGCTCTTGTTCCAGCTTTTTCAGGATGCGTCCGAGCCGGGTGGAGAGCCGGTCGAGCAGGGGCAGCGAGATATTGCGCCGGACCGGAAGCTCGCCGATCATGCCCTCCACTTTGCGGTCCTCCGGCAGGTACGCCAGGCCCTTGCCGATCAGCCAGGCCGTGTCGAAGCGCGCTCGCTCGCCACCGATCTTCATGGTCCCTTCCTTGACCGCGACCGCGCCGAACAACGCCCGCGCCAGCTCCTCCTTGCCCGAGCCTTCGAGCCCGGTGATGCCCAGGACCTCGCCCCGCCGCAGAGTGAACGAGACCTCGCGGAACGCGGCGGCGCCGAGCCCGCTCACCGTGAGCACCGGCGGCCCGGGCGCGGGATTTTTTTCAGGGAAGGCGGAATCGAGCCCGCGGCCGATCATGGCCCTGATGAGATCGTCCGGGCTGATGGCGTTTACGGCGGCGGTGAGCTCGCGCCGGCCGTCGCGGAGCACGGTGACGCGGTCGGCGAGATCGAAGACCTCTTCCAGGCGGTGAGAGATGTAGATGATGGACAGGCCGCGGGCGCGGAGTGTGCGCACCAAGGCGAACAGCGCCTGCTCCTCCTCCCGGTTGAGCGCGGCGGTGGGCTCGTCCATGATGAGCAGCGAACATTCGCGCACGAGCGCGCGCGCGATTTCGACCACCTGGCGGCGGCCGACCGACAGCGTGTCGGCGGGGGCGTCGAGCGGGACGCTCTCGGCGTGGAGCATGGCCAGGGCCTCTTGCGCGCGAGCCCTCATGGCCGGGAAGTCGAGGATGCCGTGATGGCCCGCCTCGCGGCCGAGCATGATGTTGAACATGACGCTGCGGCCGGGCAGCCAGTTGCGCTCCTGGTAGATGGTGGAGATGCCGCGGTTGATGGCGTCGGCCGGCGTGCGGGGCCGGAAGTCCTTGCCGTCCAGGATCATGCGGCCGGCATCGGCCGGATACGCGCCGGAAATGATCTTAATGAGGGTGGACTTGCCCGCGCCGTTGGCCCCGACCAGCGCGTGGACCTCGCCGGGCGCGATGGACAGCGACACGTCGGCGAGCGCGTCCACGCCGGGGAAGGACTTACCGAGTCTCTCGAGCTCGAGCTTGGCGCTCATTCGGAATCGCTCCGCAGGCTGTCCAGCGACAGCGCGAGGACCAGGATGACGCCGGAAATTATTTTTTGCGCGTAGGAGGGCACGCCCAGGAGCACGAGTCCGTTGGTGATGGTGGAGAGAAACACGGCGGCCACGAGGACGTTCAGGATTTTGCCGCGCCCCCCTTGCAGCGACACGCCGCCGAGGATGACGGCGGTGAGGATGGGGAAGAGGAATTCCTGGCCCATGCCGCCGGTGGCCGCGTTCATGCGCGCGGTCTGCATGATGCCGCCGAAGCCGGCGAGCGCGCCCGCGGCGACATAGCCCATGAGGCGGAGGCGGCCGACGTTGATGCCGGCCAGTCGGCTCGCCTGCTCATTGCAGCCGATGGCGTAAACGCGCGCGCCGAAGACCGTGTAGTTGGCGATGTAATAGGCCATGGCGTAGAAAGCGAAGAGGATGAGCACGGGCAGCGGCGCGGGGCCTATGTAGCCGCTCGAGAGCGGAGCCAGGGGCCCAAGCTGCGCGCCGAATATCGTCTGCCCCCTGGTGAGCATGAACGCCGCTCCCTCCAGCGCCGTCATCATGCCGAGCGTGACCACGATGCCGTTGATCCGGACCCCGGTCACCAAAACGCCGTTAACGAGTCCGACCGTAGCGCCGAGGGCGATGCCGGCAAGGACGGCGAGGGGAAGCGGGACGCCTAGGTTGACCATGGCGATGGACGCCACCACGCCGGAGAGTCCCAAAATGGATGCGAGCGACACGTCCATTCCAGCGCCGGAGAGGACGATCATGGCCTCCCCGATGGCGACGATGCCGATGATGGACGCCTGCCGCAGCAGCGTCATGACGTTGGGCACGGTCAGGAAGTTGGGCGCGCTTATGCTGAGAAACAGGCACCAGAGCGCGAAGATGATGATGAAGCCGTTCTCGGCCAGGAAGTCGAGCATCTGGCGGCGGTTTGTTTTCATGAGCATCTTTTATTGATTACTGCAAAAATAAAGTCATGATCGAGGCTGGTGGAGGGGACACTCTTGTCCCCTGCTCTTGGGCCGACAGGAGTGTCGGCCCCACCTCATATGGTCCCTCATTTCTCCGTCAGGTCCGCCTTGGTTATGACTCGGACCGGGACCTTGATCTGTTTCGGCACGGCGGACCCGGCCAGGATTTTGACCACGCCCTGCGCGGCGAGTTGGCCGGTGCGGGCCGGGCCCGTATCCACGGTGCCGCGGTACATGCCGCCTTCCCTGATCAGCTCGCGCGCCTTTTTCTCGCCGTCAATGGCCACGATGATCGTCTTTTTCGGGTCCTTGCCCGCCGCGGCGAGGGCCTGGTACGCGCCGTAAGCGCCCGCGTCGTTGATGCTGACGACCACGTTGATGTCGGGCCGGGCCTGGAGCGCGTTCTCCACGGAGGTGAGCGCGTTCTGCTGGGTGCCGCCGAGGTAGCGGCCGGCGATCTCGGCGCCGGGCGCGGATTGTATGAGGGCGGCCTCGATCATGTTGGCGCGGAACACGGTGTTGGGCAGGTCGGGGTAATCGAGGATGGCGGCGACGGCCTTGCCGCCGAGCTCATCGTTGATCAACTTGGCCGCGTACTCGCCGGCGGCGCGGCCCAGGTCGCCGTCGTCAATGGACACGCCGATGCCGTTCACGGCCGATTCCACGCCGGCGTACTGCACGATGTACACTCCCTTGTTCGCGGCCTCCTTGAGGGCGGCGCCGACCACCCTGGGGTCGAGCACGCAGATCACGATGGCGCGCGCGCCGGCGGCGGTAAGGTTCTCGATGGCCGCGATCTGCTTATCCGACCGGGCCTCCGGGTCAATGATCTGCGCGCGCAGCCCGAACCCGGCCAGCGCCTTTTGCGCGGAGTCCGCGGCCTGGTAATGGTACTCGTTGGCCATGGTGCAGGAGATGATGCCCACCAGTCCCCCGTCAAGACGCTTCCGCGCCGCCGCGATCTCCTCTTCCGTGACCGCCAGGTCCGCCTCGCTGCCGACCCGGTCCTCCACCAACGCCGGGGGAGCGGGCCGGAAACGCACCGGAGCGGCGGGCGCGTTTTCCCCGCGCGGCTTGCAGGCCAACAAGCATGACACGATAAGCCATGCCATCACCAGCCGCGCCGCCGTCCGTTTCAGGCGCATGGCTTCACTCTCCGATCACCCGCACGCAATACGCGCGGCAAAGCGGGCCGTCGTACTCGGCGAAATAAATGACTTGGCGCGAGCCCTTGACGATGGCGCCGTTCTCGACGGGGAAGAAGGCGCAGTAGTTGGCGAGGATGCTTTTGAGGTGCGCGGGCGAGGTCCGGCTCCAGCTCGAACATCCCGCGGACCCGCAACGGATGAGTGTTGAAATCAATCATGGGTCATCTCCGGAAATTTCTCAGCGCCCGTAAATTCTAGGACGGGGCAACATAAATGACAAGGCAGGGTCAGCCGAATTATTTTGCACAGTCACTCATGCCGCGAGGCGGCACCCTAAGTTCATGAAAAGAAGATTATCGGACAGGATTAACAGGATTTACCGGATTAACACCAATGCTCGGTTTTTTCTTCCATCCTGTAAATCCTGTTAATCCTGTCCATTCC
>DATKZS010000076.1:0-4008 GCA_035527835.1 bacterium | reverse complement strand
GGAATGGACAGGATTAACAGGATTTACAGGATGGAAGAAAAAACCGAGCATTGGTGTTAATCCGGTAAATCCTGTTAATCCTGTCCGATAATCTTCTTTTCATGAACTTAGGGTGCCGCCTCGCGGCATGAGTGACTGTGCGAGAACAAACGCGCGGAGCAACATCGGCGTAACCAGGAGCGGAAATGAAGCAGGTGTATCAGAGGCCGAAATACTTGAAAGAGGTGTCGTCGCACTATTGCCCGGGCTGCGGCCACTCGATCATGCACCGGCTGATCGCGGAGGTGATCGAGGAGCTGGGCGTGGGCGAGAAGACCCTGGGCGTCGCGCCCGCCGGCTGCGCCGTGCTCGCCTACAATTACCTGGATTTCGACATCGTGGAGGCCGCGCACGGGCGGGGCACGGCCGTGGCCACCGGCATGAAGCGCATGAAGCCCGACCACGTGGTCTTCTCCTACCAGGGCGACGGCGACCTCGCCGCCATCGGCACCGCCGAGACCATCCACTCCTGCTCCCGCGGCGAGAACATCACCGTGATCTTCATCAACAACGCCATCTACGGCATGACCGGCGGACAGATGGCGCCCACCACCCTGCTCGGCATGAAGGCCACCACCGCGCCCGCCGGACGCTCCGTCAAGAGGGAAGGCCACCCGCTCGACATCTCCCACCTCTGCGCCGAAATCCCCGGTTCCGCCTACGTGGTCCGCGTCATGGTGACCTCGCCCAAGACCATCCGCGACGCCAAGAAGGCCCTGCGCGCGGCCTTCGAGTGCCAGCTCGCCGGCGAGGGCTTCTCCCTGGTCGAGGTCCTGTCCCCGTGCCCCATCAACTGGAAAATGGACCCGCTCGGCGCGTGCAAATGGATCGAGACCGAAATGGCCGCACACTTCCCGCCGGGGATCCTGGTGGACAGGAGGGGGAAGGGTCATTAACCGCGGAGGCGCGGACCAAGTAAAAAGGAAAAAGGAAAAAGGAAAAAATGAAAAGTAAAAGGGAAAAAGTTCAAAATTATGAATTATGAATGAGCGAGCGGCCATATTTTTTACTTTTTACTTTTTACTTTTTACTTTCCAAGGAGAATCGTTCCGATGATCATAAAGACCTTCTTCGCCGGCTTCGGCGGCCAGGGCGTGCTCTCGATGGGGTACACCCTGGCCATGGCGGCCATGCTCGATGACAAGTACGTGACCTATTTCCCTTCCTACGGCGCGGAGGTCCGGGGCGGCACGGCCAACTGCACGGTGAGCGTGGGCGACGAGGAAATCGCGTCGCCGATCGCGTCGGAGCCGGATTACATCGTGGCCTTGAACCGGCCGTCCATGCTCAAGTTCGAGAACTCGGTCAGCCCCGGCGGATTCATGTTCCTGAATTCGAGCCTGGTCACCGACCGGCCGGCCCGCCCCGACATCGAGGTGGTCGAGATACCCGCGAGCGAGCTGGCCAAGGAAGTCGCGGACGAGCGCTCCGCCAACATGGTCGTGCTCGGGGCCCTCGCGCAAAAGACCGGGATCGTCAGCCAGGACGCCCTGGCAAAGGCCATCACCAAAATCTTCGAGAAAAAGAAAAAAGTGCTCGACGCCAGCCTGAAAGCCCTCCAGCGCGGCGTCCGTTACATGGAGGAGGCGGGAGGAAAAAAATGATCGTGAACCAGATTTCCGTGAAGCTCGCAAACCGTCCCGGCGAGCTCTCCAAGATCAGCGACATCATGGGCGACGAGGGAATCAATATCAAGGCCCTCACCGCATCGGTCCACGGCGACAACGCCCAGATCCACATGGTCCCCGACAATCCGGCCAAGGCCGAAGAGATCTTGAAGGGACGCGGCTATGAGTTGCACGTGCACCGGGTCATCGCCGTGGAAACGCCCGACCACCCCGGCGGACTGAACGCGGTGCTCCGGCCATTGAAGGAAGCGGGCATCAACATCGAGTTCCTCTACCCCGTGATCGGCCGGAGCCAAAAGAACGCCGTGCTGATCGTGGGCGGAGAGCCCATCGAGGAAGCGGTCAAGGCGCTGTCGCGGCATTACATCAAGATACTTGACAAGGAGCTCTATGCCCTCTAATTTGAGGGGAACGAAAATCCACGGCCGCGTTCCAATAAGCAGCGGCCGGACTGCCGCGGCCAAGGGCGCGGGCCCGATTTTTCCGGAAGGGGAGGGCGGCTAAACAAATGCAGACGCCAAGAAACAGGCAATTACGCGCCTTGCTGGCAATTTTTACGACGATCTACATGCTCTACGTATTGCGCATTGTGGCTGGCCTGGCCGGGCTTTTGCTTAGCGGCAATATGCCCCATAGGCGCCTAGGCCCGGTCGGCACCATCCTGGTCGTTCTCGGGGGGCTGGTCCTGCTGACGAGCCTGTATCAAAACAAGGAATGGGCCAGAAGGATTGTACTGGTGCTGTCCTTCCTCTTGACCGCGTTGGGACTGAGAATCATGGTGGGGAAGATGACGGCGGATTATTTCATAGCCAAAATAGTCATACACTACCCGGTGGACCTGGTTTTCGCCTCTGTATTCTGGCTCATCCACCTGGTCATCGGCATTACCATCATCTACCTGGCCATGGCCTATCCGGCGGCCGGGTCGCCGGCCGGATCGCCTTCACCAGGCGGGGCCTTGCCCAAGGCCAGGTAAACCCCCGCCGCGATCAGGGCCGCCCCCGCCGCGAAAGCCGGGCCGACCGCCTCGTGCAATACCACCGCCGCCAGCGGAATCCCCACCAGCGGCTGCACCATGATCGTGATCCCCACCCGGTGCGAATCATGCCGGCGGAGCACCCGGTACCAGGCCCAATAACCCAACGCCGTAGCCAGTAAACCCAGGTAGGCGCACGCCAGGAGCGCCCGCCACGACGGCGGGTGTGCGGCCAGGTCCGCCGCGACCGCGGGCCCGTAACTCGCGCTCAGCATCAGCCACCCGAAGGCGCAGGCCAGCGCCGTGGCCGTGAGCGGCCGGGTCCCCGCCAGCACCCGCTTCCCGATGATCGTGTACATCCCCTCCACCGCGATCCCGGAAAGGATCAGCAGGTCGCCCAGCCGATACCCGGAACGGAACAGCGACAGCTCGCCCAGATGCAGGTCCAGAACCAGCATGACCCCGATCACTCCGGCCACCAGGCCCATCGCCGCCCGCCGCCGAACCCGCTCGCGCAGGATCACAGCGGACAGCACCAGAATCACCAACGCCTCCGATACCCGGAGCGCCGTGGCGTGTGTCGCCGGCGCCAGGGAGAGGCCGTAATAATGCAGCATGAAGTTCCCGAAAAAACCGCACAGCCCCAGCGCCGCGAACGGCAAAAGCCCCCTGACCGTGCGCGGGACCTCCCGCCGCCGGAGCCACAGCGCCGGCAGGAAAGCGATGAGCGCGATCGTGAACCGCGTCCACGCCACCGTAGGCGGCGACATCTCGCTGAGCGCGTACTTCGCCGCCACGTCCGTCCCGCCCCACACCGCGTTGACCAGCACCAGCACCAGGAGGTCGTAGTTGCGGGGACGATTGCACGCGGCTCTTTGATCGGCGCTCATGGACATGGGAAGCCTATAGGATACGCGGCCCCGAAACAAGTCGCCGCCGCGCGAGAGGAGGAGTGAAGATCAAAAAATGATGGAGAGGCTAAAGCTATGCCGGATGCAGGGGCGGACCCGGATGCGAGAGACTCAATCGTCCCGGAGGGACAGGCGATAATAGCCCAGGAATTCATTCCTGGGACCCGGATGCATAAACCAACTCTTCCGCCCCGGAGGGGCGGTTGAGCCCAGCGGGCCGGCTTGAGGAGGGACCCATGGGTTAACCATCAGCCTTTCACCCGTCCCTCCGGGACGGCAGCGGTTCTCCCGACCGAGGCTCCCAGCGTTGAAAGGCCAAGTGTCAGCATTTACTGACCACTTAAAATGTTGATTCATGACAAAGTGTCAGCAATTGCTGACCACTTTTTCGATATTGGTTTAGGAAGCGCATAATGGACCTCCTTGAGCAAAGGTTGTTGCGACGGATCGCGGC
>DATKZS010000075.1:0-30509 GCA_035527835.1 bacterium | reverse complement strand
TGGCGGACAGTCTCCCCGAGCTGAGCTCGTTACAGGCCGGCCTGATCGCGCTGTTCCTGGTGGTCGCGATCACCTTCGTCGCCGGCCGGATCTGGGCCCGCAGCGTCACCTTGGACCTGAACCGCCTGATCCGCTCCGCCCGCCGCATCTCGGAGGGAGACCTCACCCAGGAGGTGAGCCTGTCCCGCCAGAAGCGGTTCAAGGACGAGATTGACGACCTCATGGAATCGGTCAACGCCATGCTCGAGAGCCTGCGCGAGCTCACCGCCCGGACCCAGGGCACGGCCATCAACATCAGCCAGGCCGCCCAGAACCTCTCCGCGACCTCCGAGGAAATCAACGCCTCCACCGTCGAGGTTGCATCCACCATCGAGGACATCTCCAGGGGCGCCGAGCTCCAGGCCGAGCTCGTCGAGAACACCTCCAAGACCGTGCGCGAGATGGCCGGCGCCATCGAGCTGACTTCTTCCAACGCCATGGTCACCTCGACCTCGGTGTCCGAGGCCGCCCGGAAGGCCCAGTCCTCCGGCGAGCTCGCCAACATGGCCATGGAAAAAATGAAGCAGGTCTTCGAGAAGATGGCCAACTCCCAGGAAATGGTCGTCCTCTTCGGCGGCAAGACCCAGCGCATCGGCAAGATCGTCGAGATGATCACCAACATCGCCCGCCAGACCAACCTGCTCGCCTTGAACGCCACCATCGAGGCCGCGCGCGCCGGAGAGTACGGCAAGGGATTCGCCGTGGTCGCCGACGAGGTGCGCAAGCTCGCGGAGAGCACCAGTAACTCCGCCGAGCAGATCACCGATCTGATCCAGGAAGTGGCCACCGAGTCAGAGCGCGTGGTGTCCTCCATGAAAGAGACCGCCCAGAACATCGCCGAGGGGCGGGAAGACATCGGCACCATCAACCAGAGCCTCGAGGAGATCGTGGAAATGGTGAACGACGCGGCGGAGAAGGTGCGCAACATCGCCGAGCTCAGCCAGGTGCAGTCGGAGGGAGCGCGCCAGCTCGTGCGCAGCATTGACGAGATCGCCAAGGTGGCCCATGACAACGCGAGTTCCACCGAGGAAGTGAGCGCGGCCACCGAGGAGCAGACCGCGTCCATGCAGGAAATGGCGACCTCGGCCCAGGAGCTTTATCATCTGAGCGATGAGCTGAAGAAAGTAGTCTCCCGGTTCCGCCTCGACGCCGAGCGGATGACCATGCCCGCGGCGGGCGGGGCCGAGTTCGTGCCCGAGCCGGAGGACCGCATCAAGAAGCAAGAGCCGATGCCTACGGGAAAAAATAACGGGCCCGCGGACAAAAAGCCCCGCAAGAAGGGCAAGGGCAAGGACCCTGACGACATGGAATTCATCTTCGAGTGATGGGCGCCATGGCCAAAGCGCCCGCCGGTGACTTCCGGCGGCAGGTTATAAGCTTTGTGCTCGATCCCGAGCTCATGGGCTTTGAATTGAAATACGTGGAGAAGGTGGTGGAGGTCGGCAAGTTCAGCTTCGTGCCCCGCGCGCCGGCCTTTGTGCGCGGCGCCATCAACCATCACGGCAAGGTGATCGCGGTGGTGGACTTCCGTGAGTTCGTGGGCATGGAGCGGGCCGAGCCGACCCTGGATTCGAGGATCCTGGTCCTGGCCAGCGACGTCTACCACCTGGGCCTCTTGGTGGACCGGGTGGAGCGCATCGAGTCCGTGCCGGTGCGCGGGCCGCTGGTGCAGTCGCCCGACCCGGGCGAGACCAATCCGTACGTCGCGAAAATGATCAACCTGGGCGGGCGGATCCTCAACCTGATTGACGTGGAGAAGCTGCTCGTCGAGATTGATAACTATTTTGCCTGAGCTTGGCAACGGAGGAGGTTGTGAATGCCAATACGGGTACTTATCGCTGACGATGCCCTGTTCATGCGCAACATGATCAAGGACGTTTTTTCCGGAGACGACTTCGAGGTCGTCGGCGAGGCCGCCAACGGGGTGGAGGCCGTGGAGCGGTACAGGGAGCTCAAGCCGGACATCACCACCATGGACATCGTCATGCCCCAGAAGAGCGGGATCGAGGCCGTGCGCGAGATCGTCAAGTTCGACAAGGCCGCCAAGATCGTCATGTGCTCCGCCCTGGGACAGGAGTCCCTGGTCATGGAGGCCATCGAGGCCGGAGCCGCCGACTTCATCGTCAAGCCCTTCAAACCCGAAAAGGTGCTCGAAATCGTGCGCAAGGTGGTTAATCTCTGATAATTATGAATGATGAATTATGAATGATGAAAAAAACATGAACACTAACGGGTGAAAACTCCGCCCGCTCTCCATGGAAGGATCTTCCCTCCCATTACTTGAGTCATCCTTCATCATTCATCATTCATAATTCATCACTTTTAATTTCCCGGGCCCGACCATGGACATGACCAAATACAAAGCGATGTTCGTCTCCGAGACTGCGGAACACCTCCAGTCCATGAACCAGGGACTGGTCAAGATCGAGCAGGACCGCGCGGACAAGGACGCCATCGCCGAGGTCTTCAGAAACGCCCACTCCATCAAGGGCATGGCCGCGAGCATGGGCTACGAAGCCATCCGCGACCTCTCCCACGCCATGGAAGACCTGATGGACGACATCAGGGAGGGACTGCGCGAGCCGGACCCCGTGGCCATGGACCTCCTCTTCAAGGGCATGGATACCCTGGAGAGCCTGCTCCAGGACGTGGCCAACGACCGCGAGTTCTCCCCAGCCTCCGTGGACCTCACCAGCCGCATCAGGAACTTCCACGCCCAGGACAGGCCCGTCCTCGCCGCAACGCCCGCCGAGGGGGCGCCTGCGCCCTCACCCACGCCGACCCCGCCGGACAAAGGGGAGCGGGTGCCCTCACCCGCGCCAGCCGCACCCGCGCCGGCCGCGCCCGCCCCGCAACAACCCGAGAGCGGGGCTGCGGCCAAGCCAACAAAGCCGCGCTCCGAGCCCGTGCTCGACATGGACGGCGAGATCGTATTTGACTTCAAGCCCCGCTCCGCTCCCAAGCCCGTAGCCGGGCCGGGGGCCGGAGCAAACAAGGGGGCGCGGGTGCCCTCACCCGCGTCCGCTCCCGACGCCCGCGCAACGACCGCCTCCGCCGCGGTCGCGCCGGCGCCCCGGACCGACGCCTCCTCGCTCCCCATCGACTTCGAGCTTCCGCGCCCGCCCCCACCCGCGCCCGCCACTGGCGCGTGGACGCCATCTCCATCGCCGGCCAATGGGGCGCGGGCGCCCTCACCCGCGCCGGCGCCGGCGCCCCCGCGGGCCGATGCGGCCGGCCGGGTCCCGAACAAGACCGTGCGCGTGATCTTCTCTCCGCAAACCGCTTCCCCGGGAGTGCGGGGGCTCATACTGTTCAAGCGCCTCGGGGAGGCCGGCGAGATCGTCGAGTCGCGGCCGCCGCTGGAGGACGTGAAAAGCGGAAATTTCCTGGCCGACGCCAAGGGCCTGGCGGTGGAGATTGACTTCATCGCGGAGACGGAGGACGACGAGGTCGTCAAGATCATGAACTCGATGGCGGACATCCAGAGCTTCGAGTTGAAAAGCCTGGAGCAGCGGCCCGCGGCGCCGGAGCCCGCGGTGGAGGCGCTGCCGCGGGAAGGCGCGGCCCGGGAACCCGTCAGGCCCGAAGCCCCCTACGACCCGTTCGCCCAGGCCCCGGGCCTGCCCCAGACCGTGCGGGTGAAGACCCAGGCGCTGGACCGCTTCATCAATGCGCTGGGTGAGATGATCCTGGTAAAGAGCGAGCTCCGGGAGGTGGCGAAGAAGCACCCGATCCCGGCGCTGGAGGCCGGCCTGGACCGGCTGGAGTCGCTGGTCCGCGATTTCCACGACCAGGTCATGAGCATCCGCATGATGCCGCTGGAGAGCGTGGTGGCCCGGCTGCCCCGAGTGGTCCGCGACCTGGCCAAGGACGAGGGCAAGCAGGTCCGCTTCACCGTCAAGGGCCAGGACATCGAGCTCGACCGCGCCATCCTCGAACAGCTCGCCGACCCGCTGATCCATCTCTTGCGCAACTGCGTGGGCCACGGCATCGAGCCGCCCGACGAGCGCGCCCGGCTGGGCAAGCCGCCGGAGGGCGGCATCGAGATCGAGGCCTATCGGCTGCGCGACCTGGTCCTGATCGAGGTCCGCGACGACGGCCGCGGCATGGACCCGTTCATGCTCAAGGAAAGCGCGGTGCACAAGGGCATGCTCACCCCGGAGGCCGCCGATGCCATGGCGGATGAAGACGCCTACCAGTTGATCTTCGCGCCCGGCTTCTCCACCGCCAGGTCCGTGGGCATGGTCTCGGGCCGGGGCGTGGGCATGGACGCGGTCAAGAACGTGGTCGAGGGAGTCGGCGGATACGTCACCGTGTCAACCGCCATCGGGCTCGGCACCACCTTCACCCTCCACCTGCCCCGCACCATCGCCGTCGTCAATGTCCTCCTCATCCGCATCGGCAAGGAGACCTTTGCCCTGCCCATCGCCAAGATCCTCAAGAACGTCGAGATCCTGCCCCACCAGATCCGGCGCAGCCAGGGCCAGAAGTTCTACCTCGAACGCCAGGAGCTGGTCCCCTTGAAGCCGCTCCACCGCTTCCTCGACCTGCCCGAGCCCGAGGACGGAGGACGCGGGCCGTGGCCCGCCCTGATCGTGGAGCTCAACAAGAAAAAGACCGCCCTCATCGTGGACGAGCTCATCGGACAGGAGGAGGCATTCATCCGCCCGCTCGGAAAGCCCCTCGAAAAAATCAGCGGCCTCTCCGGCGTCACCATGCTGGGCGACGGCCGCGTGGTCTTTGTCCTCGACACCATGGGACTCTTATAGGACGGCAACATGGAACCCGTAATGAAATTCTTCGACCTCGAGCTCTCCGAAGTCCACGTGGACGCGCTCCGGGAAATCTGCAACATCGGCATGGGACATGCCGCCACCGCCCTCAACCAGATGATCGGACGGCCGATCGGACTCTCCATCCCCCAGGTGAGACTCGCCCCGCTCTCCGATGTCCCCGAGATCGTGGGCGGCGCCGAGCAGTTGGTGGCCGGGATTTACCTCAAGGTCTGGGGCGACATCCAGGGCAGCATCCTCCTCATCTTCCCCCGCGACAGCACCCGCGCCATCTGCTCCCTGCTCACCGGAGGAGCGCCCGAGAACGAGCTCTTCCTCTCCGAGATGCACGCCTCGGCGCTGCGCGAGGTCGGAAACATCCTGTGCTCGAGCTACCTCTCCGCCCTGGAGCGGCTGCTCGGCAAGACCCTGTTCCCCTCCGTGCCCAGCGTGGCCTTTGACATGGCCGGGGCCATCGTCCAGTACGTCCTCGCCCAGATGGACGAGGAAACCGACAAGGTCCTGGTGGTGGAAGCAGTTTTTACCGGGATCGAACAAGGCATCCAGGGACATTTCTTCCTGCTGCCCGACCCCAAGTCCCTGCGCCTGATCCTGCAAGCGGCCAAGGTGCTCGCCGCCGAGGACCGGGGAAGATGATCCCCCGCCAAAGGAGATGGCATTGGCCGAGACCGTGCTCCATGTAAAGATCGCCGAGTTCCGGGTGGCCTCCGCGCCCGCGGTGTTCAAGATCTCAGGGCTCGGCTCATGCGTGGCCCTGACCCTCTACGACCAGGCCGGGAAAAGGGGAGGCATGGCCCACATCCTGCTGCCCGGGCCGGCGCCCGAGCCCGGCGCCGAGCAAGGGACCGTATCCCATAACCCCAACAAGTACGCGGACCGCGCCATCGCCGCTCTGGTCGAGGCCCTGGCCGCGCAAGGAAGCCGCGCCGGAGGCCTGGTGGCCAAGATCGCCGGTGGCGCCAACATGTTCTCGGCCGCCGACGGCCTTGACAAGTTCTCGCCCTTGAAGCCGCGCGTCGGAGAGAGGAACGTGGAGGCCGTGAAGAAGCGCCTGGCCGCCCTGGCAGTTCCCCTCGTCGGCGAGGAAACCGGGGGCGGCGCCGGAAGGAACGTATCCTTCGAGCTCGCCACCGGCGCCATGATCATCGCCGACTCCAAGGGCAATACCGTCAAGCTCTGACCCGGGCCGGCGACCCGCCGGGGAGGCCGTTAATCAAATGAATGAAAAGACCTTAAAAGATCTGGTCCGCGGCATCCGCCAAGGCAAGGTGTCGGAAGCCGAGGCCATGAAGGTCCTGAAGAAGCTCCCCTTCGCCGACCTGGGACACACCAAGGTGGACCACCACCGCGCCCTGCGCCAGGGCATGGGCGAGGTCATCTTCGCCCCGGGCAAGACCGCCGCCGACATCATCTCCATCCTCAAGGAAATGACGGCGTCCCAGTCCGAGGCCCTGGTCACCCGCGTTTCCGAGGAGCAGGCCCGGGCCGTGAAGAAGGCCTTTCCGCGCGCCCGCCATAACCGCCGCGGCCGCACCCTGCGCGTGCCGGGCGCGCGGCCTGGCGTGCGAAGGGGCGCGGGAAGGGGCGCGGGTGCCCTCACCCGCGCATCTTCCGGCGGCCCGGTGGCGGTCGTGAGCGGCGGGACCGCGGACTCGCCGGTGGTGGAGGAGATCCGCGAGACGCTCCTGTGGCTGGGCCTTAGGCCGGTGGTCATTACCGACGTGGGCGTGGCCGGCATCCACCGCCTGCTCGCGCACCATGAAGAGATCGAGCGGGCGCGGGTGATCATCGTGGTGGCGGGCATGGAGGGCGCGCTGGCCAGCGTGGTGGGCGGACTGGTGGACAAGCCGGTGATCGGCGTCCCGGTGTCAGTGGGCTACGGCGCCGGGGCCGGAGGAATCGCGGCTCTGCTCGGCATGCTCAATTCCTGCGCCTCCGGCGTCATGGTCACCAACATTGACAACGGCTTCGGCGCGGCCTGCGCCGCCGCCCGCATCCTGAGAGCGGCGGGGGAGCGCTGATGCGCGCGGCCTGGCTCGACTGCTTCGCCGGCATCTCCGGCAACATGCTCCTGGGGGCCGTGCTCGACGCCGGCGTGGACCCGCGCTGGCTCAAGGCCCAGGTGAAAAGCGTGGTCCCCGAATTCCGCCTCATTATCAAGGACGACACGCGCGCGCGCCTCGGCGGCAAGCACGTCCGCGTCGCTTACAAGAGAGAGGGCCAGCCCGCGCGCCGCCTCGGCCATATCATCAAGATGATCCAGTCCAGCAAGCTCTCCGCCCGCGTCCGGGAAAACAGCATCAAGGTCTTTACGAGACTCGCGGCGGCTGAGGCCAGGGTCCACCGTATCGCCCCCGATGAGGTGCACTTCCACGAGGTCGGCGCCGTGGACGCCATCGTGGACGTGGTCGGATGCGTGGCCGGGCTCGAACGCCTGGCCATCGAGACCATCGCCTGCTCGCCGCTCCCCGTGAATTACGGCGAGGTGCAATGCGCCCACGGCACCCTGCCCCTGCCCGCGCCCGCCGTCATGGAGCTGCTCAAGGGTGTGCCGGTGCGCGGCGTCGCCGTCGAGACCGAGATGGTCACCCCCACCGGCGCCGCCCTCGCCGTCACCCTCTCGTCATCCTTCGGGCCCATGCCCGCGATGATCATCGAGAAGATCGGCTCCGGGCTCGGAGACCGCGAAATCCCCGGCCGGCCCAACATCATGCGCCTGGTCGTCGGCCGGACCGCCGGCGAGGGCGGACCCGTGTTCCAGATCGAGGCCGCGATTGACGACATGCCCGCCGAGCGCTTCGAATTCCTCATGGACAAGCTCCATGAGGCCGGCGCCATCGAGGTCCTCTTTATCCCCGCCCAGATGAAAAAGAACCGGCCCGGGACCCTGGTCCGCGCCCTCGCCGCCGCCCCATCGAGGGAGGCCGTCATTGCCGCGCTCTTCAACCACTCCACCACCCTGGGCGTCCGTCTCCACGAGGTCACGCGCCAAGTCCTGCCCCGCCGAAGCGTGGTGGCAAAGACCCCCTTCGGAGCCATCGCCGCCAAGCTGGCCACGCGGCCCGACGGCGCGACCCGAGTACATCCCGAATACGACCAGGTAAAGAAGGCGGCCCGGAAAGCGGGCGTGACCCTCGAAACGGTGGAGAAGGCGGTCATGGACGCCCTCCCGGGACGGAGAACGGGGAAAAGGTGATGGACCGCATCATCATCATTGATGCGCCCCGCGGCGGGCTCTCCGCACCGGCCGCCGGGCTTAAGCGCATGGGCATCGCGCTGGAGCGTTATGCAGGCGCGCTCCCCGATTCGATCGGCCAGGCCGGCCCCGTCATCGGCGCGCTGGTCCATTATAAGCGCTTGCGCGAGCTCCCCGCCCTGCGCTCCGCGCCAGGGCTGGCCCACGCGCCCGTCATCGTCTGGTATCCGGAAAAGGCCGGCGCCAGGGAGCTGGCCGCCTGGACCCGATCCGGGGCCGCCGACCTGGTGATTGGAAGGGTCACCGCCCGCGAGCTCGCGGCCAAGTTCAAGGCCCGCGCCCGCTCCGCCCGGCCCCGCGAGCCCTGGCTCCAGGCCGGGGTAAAGAGCCTGGTCCGCATCAGCCGCGCCTTGAGCGCGCGGGAGGACGACTTCACCGCCCTGCTCACCGCGGCCCGCGAGCTCGAGCGTCTGTTAAAGGGCGTGCATTGCTCGATCATAACGGTCTCGCGGAAAACAAAAACCGGAATGGTCATCACCCAGGGCAGCCGCTCCGAGCCGCTCAACATCCCCCTCGACCTCAAGAAGTATCCCGAGATCCGCAAGGTCCTGGACACCAAGAAGCCCGTGGCCATCAAGAACGTGCGCCGCCATCCCCTGATGAAGGAGGTCCGCGACCTGATCGCGGCCAAGGACCTCTTCTCCATCCTCGCCGTGCCCATCTTGCACCGCGACGAGGTCATCGGCATGATCATCCTCCGCTCCGCCGGACAGGAGCGCACGTTCAGCCGTACCGAGGTGCTCTTCTGCGAGATGGTCGCGCGGGGAGCCGCCGCCGCCATCGGCAACCTGCGGCTGGGACGCGAGGTGGTGCAGGAGGTCCGCCGCGCCCGCCAGCTGAAGCGCATCGCCAAGAAAAAAACCAGCGACCTCGCCCGCATGGAGGCAATGTTCGACCTCGCCTCCGACGGCATCGTCGTGGCCGACCAAGGGGGACGCGTCCGCGGCGTCAACGTCAATTTCACCCGCCTCTCCGGCCATGAAAGCGACGCCGTCGCGGGACGCGACGTGGACGAGATCATCTCCCCCGCCCCCGGAGAAACCTACTCCGTAAAGAGGGCCATCGCCGACCACGACCTCGAAATCAAGCGCTACACCCAACAACTCCATTGCCGCGACGGATCCCTGCGCACCGTGGCCGTCCGCCTCGAACACCTGTCCCAGCGAAAGGAATGGCTCATCTCCCTCCACGACCTCACCGACGAGCTCCTGCTCGAAGAGGCCCTGCGAAGAACCAAGGAATTCCTCGAAAACGTCATCAACTCATCAATGGACGCCATCATCGCCGCCGACATGAAAGGATCCATCATCCTCTTTAACCACGCCGCCGAGCTCATCTCCGGATACAAGGCCCAGGACGTCGTCGGCAAGATGAACATCGTGGACATTTACTCCCCGGGCTCCGCCCGCGACGTCATGCGCAAGCTCAGAAGCAATGACTACGGCGGACGCGGCAAGCTCGAGGCCTGCTACAACACCATCATCGGCAAGGACGGACAGGAACTGCCCATCAACATGTCCGCCGCCATCATTTACGAGGACGGAAAAGAGGTCGCGTCCGTCGGAATCTTCCAGGACTTGAGAGAGCGCATCCGCATCGAGAAGGAACTCCGCGAGGCCCAGGAAAACCTCATGGAATCCAGACAGCGCCAGGCCCTCACCGCCTTCTCCGGCGCCGCCGCGCACGAGCTCAACCAGCCCCTCACCTCCATCATGGGATACGCCGAGCTCCTCCGCCGCGTCGAGCGCAACCTGGCCGAGCAATTCCCCGAGCACCCCGCCATCGCATCCCTCAAGAACGCCACCGAGGTCATCGGACAGGAAGCCGAGCGCATGGCCGCCACCGTCCGCAAGATCGGAGAGGTCTCCGAGTACGAGACCCGTGAATACGTCGGTTCCACCGTCATCATGGACCTCGACCGGTCCCGCGGCACCGTTTCCGACGAACACCTCCCCGTGTGGCGCGCCATGTTCCAGAACATGAAGGAGGCCTTGATCGTATTCGACCTCGACACCGTCATCTCCCTGGCCAACCCCGCGACCGTCGCCCTCGTCGGCGAAAACCCCATCGGCCGCAGCTTCACCCGCTACTTCAAGGGCATCGAATACAGCAAGGTCATGGAGGCCTTCGAGACCCTCAAAAAAGGCGCCGCCGTGGACCTCGAAATCGAGGCCGACTTCTCCAACGGACAAAAGCCCCTGCTCAGGATCATCGGCTCCCCCGTGCCCGAACGAGAGGAGTTCATCGCCTTCATCTCCGACATAACAGAGTTCAGAAAGGCCGAAAGCGCCGTGCGCGACCTCTCCGCCTTCCAGGGGCAGCTCATGAAGAATTCCAACCTCCCCCTGGTCGCCCTCGACGTGGACGGCAAGATCACCTTCTGGAACATAGCCGCCGAGAAGCTGCTCGGCTATTCCCTCGACGAGGTCAGGGGAAGGGTCCCCGACTTCCTCTTCAATAAATTCGACCCCGACGAATACTTCGAGCACGTCCGCAAGCTCCGCCGCGAGGGAGACCTGACCGGCGAGCAGAGGCTCAAGCGCAAGTCCGGAGAAATGGTCCGGGCCTATCACGTGGACGCCGCCATCCGCGACGAGGCCGGCCACGCCCTCGGGTTCCTCATCATGCTCTTCGACCTCTCCGAAAAACAGGCCTTTGAAAAAGAGCTCCGCGAGAAGACCGAGCAGATCACCATGATCGGAGAGATCATGGACGCCATCCGCGGAAGGGTCGGACTCGAGCAGGAGGTCGGCGAGGTCCTCAAACGCCTCGCCAACTTCATCCCCCTCGACCTGTGCGCCGTGACCATCGCCGACGAAACCTCCCGCGACCTCCTGGTCATCAGCTACACCCCGCAAAATGACCAGCTCCGCAAGACCTCGCTCCGGCTCTACGAGGACGCCGAAACCGTGCGCAAGCTCCTCTTCCTCGACCGGCCCGTCGTCATCGCCGACGTCGGCATGCTCCAGGCCAAGCTCTTTTCCGGGGACATCGCCCGCGGACTCGACCTGCTCAAGGACCGGGAGCTGCATTCCGTCATCACCTACCCCCTCAAGTTCGGAAACGACGTCCTCGGCACCCTCCACATCGTGTCCGCCGAGGTCGGACGATACACCGACTCGGACCTCGACCGCCTCGCCCAGGTCGCCGGGCCCATCACCCTGGCCCTGGCCAATGCCCGGCTCTTCAGCCAGATCGAGCGCCAGAACCTCGAACTCTCCCGCCGCACCGCGTGGATGGAACAGCTCATCCGCGCCGGACAAGGCATCTCCATGGAAATGAACGCCCAAGAGGTCCTCCAAAGGCTCGCCGAGCCATACCTCGACGCCCATCCCTGGCAACACCTCACCGCTTGGCTCGGCGCCCCCGACGGCAAGGACCTCAAGCTTATGAAGGTCCACAACTACGAGGGCATCGAGCGCGGGATGAGCCTCGAGCTCGACCCGGAAATCATCGCCCCCCTCCGCCACGCCGCCAGGACCCTGGAACTCGACCCTTCCCTCCCCAACGCCAAATACCGCCCCCTCCTCCCTGAATCACGCACCGTGCTCATGGCCCCCATCGCCGCACCCGACCGATGGCTCGGAGTCGTAATCCTCGAAAGCCATCACGAGAAGGCCTTTCACGAGGACGAGAAGGTCGAGCTGCAAATTCTCGCCGCCCACATCGCCGGCGCTCTCAGAAACCTCCATTTCTACCACGACCTCGACCTCGCCCTGCGCTTCCAGCAGGGACTCATCCAGGACGCCAACGCCCTCATCCTCATCCTCGACCACAACGGCAGGATCGCCCTCGTCAACCGCGCCCTCCAGGAGGCCCTCGGCGTCACCAGCGAGGAGGTCCTCAAACTCCATTACCGCGAGCTCTTCGACCGCTACCTTCGCGTCCAAACCGACGAGGGAGGCGAAATCCGCCCCAAGGACCAGAAGTTTAACGGCCTGATCAAGGGCGTGATCAAGGGCGAGAGATTCGTGAACCTCCGCGCCACCATCCTCTCCGCCAAAGGCCAGGAGGTGAAGGCCGTCTTCAACACCTCGTCCGTCCTCGACCGCGACGGCGTGTTCCAGGGATTCATCGCCATCGGACAGAACATCACCCGCTACCGAGAGCTCGAAAGCCACCTCCTCCAGGCCGAGAAGCTCGCCACCGTCGGACAGATGGCCGCCGGAGTCGCCCACGAGCTCAACAACCCCATCACCGGGATCATCAACTTCGGCGCTATGCTCGGACGGCGCGAGGACCTTGACGAAAATGCCCGCCTCCTTGTCCAACAGCTCAATGAAGAGGCCAGCCGCATCCAAACCCTGGTGCAGAACCTCATGAGCTATGCCAGGCCCTCCCGCGAGGAGATGTTCCCCCTCGATCTCCGCCGCCTCGCCCTCGACTCCCTCACCTTCTCAAAGTACGAGCTCTCAAGGGGACAGGTCACCGTCGAGACCAGGATCCCCGAAAACCTGAAGCCCATCCGCGGAATCAAGGACCAGCTCCAGCAGGTCTTCATCAACCTCCTCACCAACGCCAGCCACGCCTGCGCCGAAAAGGGAGGAGGACGAGTCGTGATGGACGCCGCCCCCATAAACGACCATTTTATCGAGCTCCGAATCCAGGACGACGGAGGCGGCATCTCCGCCGAAAACCTGGACCGCATCTTCGACCCCTTCTTCACCACCAAGCCCGAGGGAAAAGGCACCGGCCTGGGACTCACTGTTGTCAGGGAGATCGTGGCCCGCCACGAGGGGACCATCCGCCTCGAAAGCGTCCCCGGCCAGGGCACGACCTTTTTCGTGACCCTCCCCGTCTTCCCGGTGAATTGACCAGGGGCCATGAGTGCAAGGCGCGGCCTTTTGCCGCGGCCAATCGGCGCTAAAGAAAGGAACCACGGATGAACACCGATTAAGAAAAAATTAAAAATATCCGTGTTAATCCGTGTTCATCTGTGGTTATAATAAAAGTCGGTTTTAAGCAAGATGATCCAGAGCGGAGGAAAGGATGGCTAAAAGCGACCGGCGCCGGCTGGGTGACATTCTCACCGAGATGTCAATCATCTCCGTGGCCGACCGCGACCGCGCCCTGGCCTACGGAAAGCAAAACGGACTCCGCATCGGCGAGGCCCTGATCGCGCTCGGGATCCTCTCCGAGGACCGGATCATATGGACCCTGGCCGAACAGCTCGGCTTGAGCTTCGTCCGCGTCACCGAGGACCAGGTCATCCCCGAGACCGTGCGCCTCGTCCCCGAAGACATGGCCCGCAGGAACTCCATCCTTCCCCTGATCCGCATCGGGGCCGAGCTAACCCTGGCCGTCAATGACCCCCTCCAGTCCGAGCTCTTCGACGACATCGGACGACTCACCGGATGCGCCGTCCTCCTCTGCCTCGCCCGGGCCCAGGACATCGCCGCCGCCCTCGACCTGGTCCACGGAAAGACCTCCGCCCCGCCGATCCGCGAGCAGGAGTACCTCCGTTCCGACCGCTACTCCCAGGAAGACCTCGCCCCCCTCGCCGCCGACCGCAGCGGGCTCCGCCTCCTGGAACGAATCGTCGCCGAATGCCTGCGCGAGGGCGTCAGCATTATCCACCTGGACCTCCGCCCCGCCGAGGCCCGCGTCCGCTTCCGCAAGGAAGGCGCGCTATCCACCGCCATGGTCATGGACCGCGGGCTTGGCGGCGCCATCCTCTCCCGCCTCGCCCTGCTCGGGGCGCGCAAGGACGAACGCGCCGGAGACTGGCGCGTGGATATGGATGCGCAAGGCGAGCGCGTGACCATCGAGGTCAACCGCCGCCGCGCCCGCTCCGGCGAGGCCGCCGTCCTCCGCATCCTCGGCAAGCGGTCCGGCAACATCGCTCTGGCCAGGCTCGGCCTGACTCCGGAGCAGCGCGCGCTTATCGAGGCCATCCTCCAAAATCCCGGACTGGTGGTCGTCACCGGGCCCTCCGGCTCCGGACGGGCCACCACCGTCATGAGCCTGCTCGGCCGCCTGGGCCGAGGCGACCGACGCATCATCACCGTCGAGGACTTTTCCCGAGCCGAGCACCCGAGCCACGTCCAGGTGTCGCCCGACTCCTTCGACCCCGCAGAGCCCCGCGTCGCCGCCTTGGCCGCCCTCGACCCCGACGCCATGTACCTCGAAAGTCTCGCCAACGCTCCGGAGATGGAAGCCGCCCTCCGCGCCGGAATGGCCGGGACCTTCGTCTTCACCCTCATGGGATTCCGCCGCGCCGCTTCCGCCCTCTCCTACGCCGCCGGAATCGGAATCCAGCCCACCCTCGTCGCCGACGGCCTCACCGGCATTATCGCCCAGCGACTCATCAAAAAGCTATGCCCCAAGTGCAAGATAAAAGCAAAACTCAAAAAGAACGCCCTCGCCGGACTCCGACCCGAGATCCAAGAGCAGCTCCGCGCCGCCGCCGTCTTCGCCCCCAGGGGATGCAAGGCCTGCGCCGGGACCGGCTTTGACGGCCGGGAGGCCGTCTTCGAGGTCCTCACCATGGACGAAAAGCTCCACGACGCCGTGGCCTCCGGAATCGCCGTGGCCGGACTGCCCCTCGACTACGGCAAGCCGCGCCACGAGCTGCCGGACCGGGTGCTGGAGAAAATCCGCAAGGGAACGGCCGCCTGGACGGAAATCCTGGCGTTCCGCTAGTTCGAGGGCGGGGGAAAAGGCCATGTCTAAAATTGACGTCTTCTTTAACGCCATGCTCGAGCGCGGGGCCTCCGACCTCCACATCTCAACCGGCGCTACCCCCATGATCCGCCGCCACGGAGAGATGGTCGCCATCAGCCAGAAGATCCTCACCGCGCAGAACACCCAGGACATCCTCCTCGAACTCCTCGACGAGCAGAAGGCCCAAAAATTCAAGGAGACCCGCGACATCGACTTCGCCCACGAGTTCGGTGAATACCGCCTCCGGGTCAACCTCTTCCACCAGCGCAAGGGAATGGCCGCCGTCTTCCGCGTCATCCCCGCCAAGATCCTCACCGTCCAGGACCTGAACCTCCCCCCGCAGATCCTCAAGCTCGCCGAATTCAAAAAGGGACTCGTCCTCGTCACCGGCGCCACCGGCTCCGGAAAGTCAACCACCCTGGCCGCCCTCGTGGACCACATCAACGCCACCCGCAAGGAACACATCCTCACCGTCGAGGACCCCATCGAGTTCGTCCACCAAAACAAGCTCTGCCTCATCAACCAGCGCGAGGTCAGCACCCACACCAAATCCTTCGCCTCCGCTCTCCGCGCCGCGCTGCGCGAGGACCCCGACATCATCCTGGTCGGAGAAATGAGAGACCTCGAAACCATCGAGCTCGCCATCACCGCCGCCGAGACCGGACACCTCGTCTTCGGAACCCTCCACACCGCCTCCGCGCCCAAGACCGTGGACCGCATCATCAACGTCTTCCCCGTGACCCAGCAGGAGCAAATCCGCACCATGCTCGCCGAGTCGCTGCGCGGGGTCATCGCCCAGAACCTCATTAAAAAGGCCGACGGAAACGGACGCGTCGCCGCCCTCGAAATCCTCATCGCCACCAGCGCCTCCAACAACCTCATCCGCGAGGGAAAGACCTACCAGCTCGTCTCCGTCATCCAGACCGGGAAGCGCGACGGAATGCAGACCATGGACCAGGCCATCATGGAACACCTCATGGCCAAGCGCATAACCCCCGAAGACGCCTACGCCTACGCCGTCGAGAAAAAACAGTTCGAGTCATTCCTTAAAAAACCATGAGCCATCCCGGTCGCCTGTAACTGGATTCCCCCGCCACGATTCGGCTATAATGGCGGCGAGCAAAGTGGGAGGCAGCCTCCGGCTGGCGACTCTTCGATGCACCCGGGCGAAACGGTCGCCCGGCGGAGCCGGCCTCCCACATTATTTCGGAAAGGAGACAATCATGGCCATTACCCCCGGCGCCAAAATCCAGCCCTTCACCTTCGCCGATCAAACCGGCGCCACCAGGAAATTCCCCGACGACTTCAAGGGCCAAAAGACCGCCCTGTTCTTCCTCCGCCACCTGGGCTGCCCGCTGTGCAAGGCCAAAGTGGCCGAGCTCAAGGCTGCTTACGCGCAATTCCAGGCCGGCTCCGTGCTCCTCATCGTGGTGGTCCAATCAACACCCAGGCGCGTCTCGGAGTTCGCGGAAAAAGAAAAAATCCCCTACCTCCTGGTTCCCGACCGCGGGAAAATTCTATACAACCAGTTCGAGGTGAGGCGCGGCGGACTCAAGGAGTTCACCGCCCCCGCCGCCTTCGCGGCCACCGTCCGCGCCACCTTGAAGGGCCACATGCACGGGCGCTTCGAGGGCGACGAGTTCCAGGTCCCCGCCGCCTTCCTCCTCTCGCCCGAAGCCGAGGTGCTCCACGCCCATTACGGCAAGGACGTCTCCGACTTCGGCGGCGTGGACGAATTACTGGCCAAGGCATGACGACGAGGGCGAAGAAAACCGCCAAGCCACCAAGCCCGCCAAGTCCGGGAAGAAAAATTTAAATAAATTCGCCTTGGCGATCTTGGCGGCTTGGCGGCTGATATTTGGCCCGAAACTTTCAAAGGGTTCATACGTTATTAATGGTGAAGAGTAAAAAGAGCCAGGCGCATCGCGAGCAACCGGAGGATCGCCCGAGCCATGAGGTCCCGGACGAGGACCTGATGCGGAGGTTCCGCCAGGGCGACGCGGCCGCGATGGAGGAGATTGTGAGCCGCCACGGCCGGCCGCTCTTCGGGTTCCTGGTCCGGAGCACGGGCTCGCGCGACAAGGCCGAGGACGCGTATCAGGAGGTGTTCCTCAAAGTGGTCCGCGCCGCGCCCGGCTATCAGCCCAAGGCCCGCTTCACGGCCTGGCTCTACACCATCGCGAGGAACGTGGTGATTGACATGGCGAGGAGAGACCGCTTCCGCGAGACGGAGTCGCTGGACGCGCCTGCCTATGACGACGGCGACGCGAGCCGCGTAAGCCAGGTGGCCGGCCACGGCCCGGACCCGGAAGAGGAGCTGCGCGGACGGGAGATGCAGACGGCCCTGGAAGCCGCCATCGCCGTTCTGCCCGAGGAGCAGCGCGAGGTCTTCCTGCTCCGCGAGCGCACCGGCTTGAGCTTCAAGGAAATCGCCGACATGACCCGGGCGCCCATAAACACCGTGAAGACCAGGATGCATTACGCCCTCAACCACCTGCGCAAGGCGCTCCTGGCCCAGGGACTGATGGAAGAAGGCAACCGATGAACTGCGATGACTGCCGCGAGATGATCCTCGACCTGCTTTACGCGGAGCTGGCCCCCGCCAGAAAGCGCGAGCTCGAGGACCACCTTGCCTCCTGCCCGGATTGCGCGCGCGAATACAAAGAGCTGGGCCTGACCCTCTCCGCCGTCCGCGCCTTGCCCGACCCCGAGGTCCCGCCGTTCCTCGATGCCCGCATCGCCGCGCACGCCAAAGAGGCCGCCCAAAAATCCGCCCGGCCCCGCACCGCGTGGTCCAGGCTCATGCGGCCCGCCTTGGGCCTGGCCGCCGTCACCGTGATCACCGCCTCCGTCGCCATCGTCATGCGCGAGCAAGGCGCGCTGGAGCCCGGCGCGCCCCGGAAGACCGTGGCCGAAACCGTCAAGCTGGAAGCCGCCAAGCCGGCCAATGCCCCCGGCTCCGCTCCCCTCGCCTCCCTGGGCTACCTGGAAAAGGACAAGGACCGCCACCGCGAGCTGCCGGAGGCCATACCGCCGGAAGCCCAGCCGGAAGGCCAGCCCGCGGCGCCCGCGGAAGCGGCGGCGCCCGAGACGGCGGAGCCGCCCATCGCGGAGGTCACGCCGGAGGAAGCGGCGGCGCCCGATAATAAGGAAGCCGAGGCCAAGGCCCAGGAAGAGTCCGCGGCCCCCGAGAGCGGCATCACCGCTCCGGAGGGCGGCGCCACCGCTCCCGCCCAACCCCCGGGCCTCGACGCCCTCGCCCTGGCCGGCATCTCCAAGCGGGCCGAGGAAGCAGGGGAAGGACCGGCCAAGACCGTTCCCGCAGCCCCTCCATCCGTCTCGGTGGCGGCCCAGTCCGCCGGGAGCGATGAATTGCAATCGCCAAAACCCGCCGCCCGCGCGGCCACCGGAAGCAGCGCCGGCGGCGCCGGATCGGAGATGATGAAGAAGGCGCCGGCGGCCAAGACCTCCGCGGCGCCTCGGCCCGACGCCAAGGCCCTGCTCCAACAGGCCCAGGCGCTCGAAGCCCAAAAGCGCTACCGCGAGGCCCTCGCCCTCTACGAGCAGGCGCTCGCGCTCATGGGTTATAACAAGGAAGATACCGGCCGCCGCGGCCAGGCCGCCCCCTCGCCGCCCGCCGCCGATGAAGCGCGCAAACAACCCGCCTGTTCCCCCGAGCTCACCACAGCGCTCGACGGCGCCACCCGCCTCTACAAGAAGTTGTACAAGTTCGGCGACCTGCGCTCCCTCGAGCAATGGCGGCGCTCGCATTGTCCCTGATCTTCCCCCGCGGTTTATTTCATGTTAAGATGCAGCGGATTTCCCGCGGCGGGTTCCGGCCGCGGATGGCGGACGCTCTCGCATGTCACCCGGCCAAGTGAAAAATCTGATCCTGAAAAACGAGCGATGGGCCTTCCTCGTTGCCGGGACCATGATCTCAGCCATCGTGTTCATTCCCTGGGCACTGGGATTGTTGCCCTGCGATTATACGCAGGGCGAGATGATCACCCAATGGATGCCGTTTCGGGTGTTCATGGGCGATTGCTGCCGCGGCGGCGTTTTCCCGTTGTGGAACCCGTACATCTTCGGCGGCATGCCGTTCTGGGCCTTCAGCCACACCATGTCCGCCTACCCGGTGATGGCCCTCTCCCTGCTCCTGCCCCTGGTTTCAGGCATTAACGCGTTTTACGTCTTTCACATCTACCTCATGAGCTGGGGCGTGTTCCGCCTGCTCCGCCATCTGGGGCTTGGTCCGGCCCTGTCGTTCGCGGGCGTGTTCCTGATGGCGGGCAACGGCTGGGCCATGTTCACCAGGGACTTTTACATCGCGTTGGCCTCGGCCAGTTGGTTTCCCGTGCTCCTGTACCTCGGCATCCGCGCCCTGGAAACCGCGAGCCTCCGTTCCCTGGCGGCGTGGACCATGGCCCTGTCCCTCCAGTTCCTGATCGGGGACGTGGAAGGCTCATGCTATACCATGGCCTTCATGCCGCTTTTCATCGCCCTGGCCTGGCCCGGCTTCAAACCATCACTGAAGCGCGGCCGGCCCGCGCTTCTCCTCGGCGGCTTCGCGCTGGCCTTCATCATCGCAAGCATGATGTGGATGCCCCTCTCCGAGTATTTTCCTTTTAACGTCAGGGCCAATGGGGTCGCCTTTAATTTGTACGCGGACCTGGCCGCCCATCATAAAAGCCGCGGCCTGATCAAGCTCATGGCGGTTTTTTTGCCCTTGTTGCAGCGCCACCCGCTGAGATCGGTCACCCTTTTTTTCCTGGCCTATCATCTGCTGGTCACGCGCCGCAAGGCTTCCTGGGCCCTCTTCGGGGCCTGCCTGATCGCGGGGACCTTTGCTGGCCGCTCGTCCCTGTTCATGGAGAGGATCTGGCACGCCGTCCCCCTCATGGGAATATTCATGCGGCGGGTGGACGCGAACAATGAGATCATCTTCATCCTGCACTGGCTCGCCCTCATGGGGGCCAGGGACTTTATCGGCTCCCCCCTGGCATCGAAAAATCGTTATGCCGTGGCCGCGCTCGCCGCCTTTGCCGCCATGGACACGGCCGGCGCCATCTACGTCGGCCGTTCGGTTCTGGGAATCTTGCCGCTGCTGTTCGCGGTCCTTCTCGTCCTGATGATGATGCGCCCCGGCCGGTCCTGGCCGAGGCTTGCGCCCCTGATGGTCGCGGCCATTATCATCGCCGCGAACTTTGTGCCCCTGTTGCTCAACATGAGGGAGTCGGACCCAAAGGATTTGCAGTCCTCCCCGGCCGGCCGGGCCTTTGCCCTCATGGACCGGCCCTCCCGCTATCTCATCGCCGCCAACCTCGCCGTTTCCGCGCCCCACCTCTACACCCAGGAGAGCATGGTGCGCCAAAGGCCCGAGGTCTTCGGCTGGAACCGGGTCCCGCCCCGGCGCTACCTGGACGTCATCGCCCTGATTGACCCCGCCATCATTGCCTATGACAACGGCAAGCTCGCCGGGATGGACTTTGTCTTTGGCCATATGAACGGGTCGCTGCTCCGCGGGAACGCCCTTGACCTGCTCGACCTCCTCAGCGTCAGGTACCTTTTTGACCAGCACATCCCCGTGAAGTGGACCTCGCCGCAAGACGTGTACTGGCTGCTCGACCCGCGTCAGCTCAAAGACCGCCTGTTCCCGGGACAGTGGCTTGACCTGAAAGCGGATCGCGCGCCGCTCACCTTCACTCTCCAGCCCGGCCCGGCGGCCCAGCTCGCGTTCTCCATGGCGGCGGACCCGGTGTCCGGCTCCCCACCCGCCGTCTCCTGCCGGGTCCGAATCAGCGCCGGCGCCACGATCCTCCTCGACCAGGAGATGGAATTGAGACCCGGGCCCGGCGGCCAATACCTGTCCGCTCCGGTTTCCGTAAGTCTGGCCGCGCTGCAAGGGAGGCCCGCCGCGATCGCCGTCTCGGTCGAGCCCGGTCCTGATTCCCGGCCCATGCAGCTCCGCTTCCGCCGCTTCCTCATCGTGGACCCCCAAAAGCCCTTTCAGATGATCTTCTCCTGCGATGAGTTCGACCTCTTCGAAAACCGCGGGGCGCTGCCGGAGGCCTTCCTCGCCGGGCGGGTCATGGTCATGGCCGGCAAGGATGCGGTCCTGGACCGGCTCCGCCAAGCAAACAGGGAAGAGCTGGCCTCGACCTTGTTCCTGGTTGATGGCCCGGAATCGCGGCGGCTTACGCAATGGGTCTCCCCGATCAGCTTTCCGCTGACAGCGGGACGAGTGTCCGAGCAAATCAGCCTTCCCGGCCGCCGCGTCTTTGCCGTGGAATCGCCGACTCGCTCGATCTTCTTCTTGAGCCAGAACCTGCTGCCCGGCTGGCGGGCATGGGTGGATGGGGTCGAGACCCGGCTCGCCCCCGCGGACTGGGCCTTCACCGCGGCGCCGGTGGATGCCGGGATGCACAAGCTGGAACTCAAGTATCGCCCCCAGGCCTTCCGAATCGCGGTCTTCGTGTCGAGCGCTTCTTTCCTGATGTTGCTCATTCTCGCGGCCCTGCCCGGGCGGAGGAGCCCATCGCCCGGGCAAGATGAAAAACCGGCCGCCCGCCATTGACCCTCGGGCCGAAACCCGCCCGCGAGGCCCGATTTGACAAGAGACTTTACATTCTCTTGAAAATATGATTAAATAAAGGGTACTTGTTATAAGCGGAATAGTGGCCGGGGCCGGAAGGGACCTGGGCCAAGGTGATCGCTCGTAGGCTAAGGAGGCGGAAAGATGATGCGGAAGCGGTTCCTGATATTGGCGGCGATGGCGGCGTTTCTTATGGCCGGCGGGGTAGTGTCGGCGCAGATGGGCGGGGCGCCCATGACGGGCGGAGCGTGCTGCAACGAGGGCGTATCCACGGTGCCCTCCGGCCAGCAGTGCCTTCTTCTCCACCAGATCGGGCCCGGCGAGAACCTCCATATCCTCGCCGCGTACTATTACGGCGATGCCCGGGCGTGGCGGCGTATTTATGAGCTCAACAAGAAGACCATCAGGAACCCGAACATGGTCCGGGCCGGCCAGGTCATCAAGATCGAGATCCCCGCGTGCTGGACCCCGCGCTTCGACCTCCAGGAGTTCCTCCGTCTCGAGAGGCGCCGCGAGGAGCTGATGAAGCGCGCGCCCGGCGAAAAACCCATGGAGTACCGGAGCCACGAGGTCATCCTGCCCTCGGTCCAGGTCATCATCGAGGAAACCCCGGAAGAGGGTGAGACGGAAAAGCCCGAGAAGCCGCCCACGATTATCCCCGGGGTGGGACCCATCCCCCAAGTTCCCGAGACCCCGCCGCCGGCGGAGCCACCCGAAGGAGGGGGCGAGACATCCCCCGAGGAATCCGGAGGCGGAGTCCAATAAGAACGCGGAGATTAATGGTGTCGGGACACAAAATGAAAACCTTGAACAACCCCCGTTGATCCGACGGGGGTTGTTTATTTTCCGGGACGGACGATCATGGCGCTGATTATCGAGGTCATCAAGGGCGGGAGCGACAACTTCGCTTACGTCGTCGGCTGCTCGAGCCTCAAGGAAGTGGCCGTGATTGACCCCGTCAGCGCCCACACCATCCTCGAATTCTGCGGCAAGAAGAAGCTCCGGGTCATCTGCATCCTCAACACCCATGGCCATCCCGACCACACCAGCGGCAACGAGGTCATCGCCTCGTCCACCGGCGCCCGGGTCATGGCCCACCCCGCCGACCGCATCGTCAACATCTCCACGCCCCTCAAAAACAATGACGAAATCAAGGTCGGCAAGTTCAAGATCAAGGTCATCCACACCCCGGGCCACACCATGGGCTCGCTGTGCTTCAAGGTCAACAACAAGCTCTTCACCGGCGACACCCTGTTCCTGGCCGGCGCCGGCAACACCCGCTTCGGAGGAACGGTCGAGGACATGTTCGTCTCTTTCCGCGACAAGATCCTCCCGCTCTCCGACCGCACCGAGGTCTGCCCCGGACACGATTACGCCGAGAATAACCTCCGCTTCGCCCGCACCCTCGAACCCGACAACCCCAACATCGAGGCCAAGCTCAAGGAGCTCAAGGACGCCAACCGCAACGGACACCGCCTCAAAAGCACCATCGGCCAGGAAAAGAAATACAACCCCTTCATGCGCTTCAAACGCCCCGAGCTCATCGAGAGCCTCCGCACCGAATACCCCGAGCACCCCCTCGACGACCCCCTCGAAGTCTTCCGCCTCATCCGCGAGCTCAGGGACCACTGGTGAGAAGCCGCATTTTTCAACCACAGATTAACACAGATGAACACGGATGAATTATTTCTCTGTCCCATCTTATCCGTGTTAATCTGTGTTCATCCGTGGTTTCCTTTTTGTCGTCTAAAATAAGTTGAGGCTGATCTGATGATGGAACCAAATAAATCGCGGGCGGCCCGGGTCCTGCTCATCAACGGAAACCGCATGAAGCCGCCGGTCGGGCCGCTCGGGCTCGAACTGGTGGCCGAGGCGCTGGGCCGCCGCGGCATCGCCTGCTCCATCCTCGACCTCTCGTGGGAGAATAGCGCCGCCGCGGTGGGCAGGGCCGTGGAACAGAGCCGGCCATCCATCATCGGCCTCACCGTGCGCAACCTCGACGACTGCTATTACGCGAGCCGCGCCTTCCTGCTCCCGCCTCTGCGCAACATCGTGCGCGCGATCAAGGAGGCCACCGACGCGCCCGTCGTGCTCGGGGGCGTCGGCTTCTCCATCGCGCCGGAGGCAACGCTCGCCTACCTGGGCGCGGACTACGGGCTCTCCGGCGACGGCGAGGAATCGTTCCCGCGTCTCTGCGAGATGATCGCCGCCGGCAAGACCCCCGATGGAATCGAAGGCCTGGTCCGGCCCGGGGAGAAGGCCCCTCCGCCCGCCGCTATTGCTCTCAAACACGTGGCCGCGCCGGTCCGCGATACGCTGGACCTGCCCCGCTACTTCCGGATGGGCGGCCAGGGCAATATCGAGACCCAGCGCGGCTGCAACAAGAAGTGCATCTACTGCGCGGACCCGTTGGCCAAGGGCCGGAGCATCCGCTTCCGCGAGCCGGAGAGCGTGGCGGAGGAAATCGCGCGCCTCGCCAGGCAAGGCGTATCCGCCATCCACCTGTGCGATCCGGAGTTCAACCTGTCCCGCCGCCACGCGGAGGCCGTGTGCCGAGCCATCATCCGGGCCGGCCTCTCCGGCAAGATCAAGTGGTACACCTACGCCCTGCCCGATCCCATGGACCCGGACCTCGCCAGCCTCATGGCCGCTTCCGGGTGCGCCGGCATTGACTTCAGCGTGGACTCCGCCAGCGCGGCCATGCTCCACGCGCTCGGCCGCGAGTTCGGGCCCGACGCCCTCGAGACCTGCGCCCGGGCGTGCCGCCAAGCCGGCATCGTCTTCATGTACGACCTCCTGATCGGCGGGCCCGGCGAGACCGGAAAGACCATGGCCCAGACCGTGAAGCGCATGAAACGCCTCCGGCCGGACCGCGTGGGCGTCAGCTTCGGCGTCCGCGTCTTTGCCGGGACCGCGCTGGGCGCAATGGTCAGCGCCGCCGGGCCCATGGACCAGAACCCCGCGCTCCACGGCGCGGTCCGCCACAACGACGCGCTGCTCAAGCCCGTCTTCTTCGTCTCCGAAAAACTCGGGCCCGACCCCGAAACATATCTTGCCAGCCTCATCTCCGACGACCCCATCTTCCTCTTCGCCTCCCGAAAACAGCTCGCGGCTAACTACAACTACAACAACAACCGCCCCCTGGGCCAAGCCATCAAGAAAGGCGCCCGCGGGGCGTATTGGGACATACTGAGGAGGGAGGCAGGATAAGAGTACGCGGGTGAGGGCACCCGCGCCCCTTCTGACGGCGCCCGAGCTCATGGTGATTGTGAGCGAGGCGCCGGTGGCTGGCCTGAAAATAAGGACACGGACGCGCTCCGGCGAAAAATTTCCCGGCTTTGCCGGGCCTGTTTCCAATGAAAACCGGGAGTTGTCTTTTCCGCGTCCGATCCGCGCGTCCTCGCCCCCGGGACACGACGGCCATTTCGCGTTCGCCCGTCCGGCCACCCGCGTTCGCCCGTCCAGGCCACCCGCGTTCGCCCGTCCGAACGCGAAATCGGACACGGGAAATGCGCGTGCGTATGGCAGCGCCGCCCCCGAACCATCTTCCCTGATCGCCAAAATCATCCCCCTCTATTATTAGTAAAATGGTCGCACCCGGGATGTAATTTTTACCGGTTATGTTGAGTTGCATTCATGAAATGAGGTCTATACAATGAGTCCGGCAGAAAGGGGCCATGGGGTCTTTGTCCCTCCGGGACAGGGAAAATCTCAGCCGTCCCTGGCGGGGCCGGCAGAATTGATGCAGTTCGATGATTACGAAGGGAAATAAAAGCGAGGCGGTCTGGTCGCAAAAGAGCGCGCATCGGATCAATCTGGGCCAGCGCCGCTCCGCCCACCTGATTTTTTTCTTAGGGCTCGCGGCAATGATCTCAATCTTGGGAGGCGGTGCGGGTGCGCATTTATCGGCCCACGTAATAGCTGGCGTTTTCACGGTGATGGGCCTGATTGCCGTCGCTCCCAGGACCTATTGTCTAACCAATGACCGACTCTCGGCCGCGGTCAACCGGAGGCTCAAGGACTGGAGTCTGCCCCTGAAGGAGGTGCGCAAAGTAGAGGTTTTCTATTCCAGCAATGATCAATCCAAAGGCACGGGCACGGTGATCGTGCATTTTTCCTCGGGCCCGAAAGTGCTGGAGGGAATTTTCGAGGCGGCGGCGGTGGCCGATGAGATCCGTTTTTTTTCGCGGAAGCGGCGGGAAGAGCTTGGGCTCATCGGGAGCGGCCCCTCCCTGGGCGAGGGTTCCAGGGTTATTTTTAAATCCACGCCGGAAGGGTGGGTTTTCATGACGGAAGTGGGCGATCCCGCCAGCCTGCTGTTGTATGGCGCGGCGTTTTGTCTCACGGCCACGTTGGCGGGGTTTATTTACATTTTCATCACCACCGCTTCGCGCGGGGCCTTGACCATCTCGCTGATCTCGGGCAGCGCCCTGGGCGCGGCCATCTGCTGGGTACAGGGCTGGCGCTACACACGCCGCCGGTTCGAGGTGAGCACGAGTCCGGGCTGGCTTTCGATCAGGTATGTTCCCTCCATGCCGAGGTCCCGGAAAAGGTACAAAATCAGTCAGGTGCGCAACCTCCGCGCCTTCGGTTCCTCGGGCACGCGCATCAGCGCCGATGAGGTGATCGCCAGATGGACCTCGGCCGATGATGTGCCTTTTTTTCCTGAGCTGATCAACATGCTGGACCCGAGGAACGCGCTGGCGTTTGACTACGGTGGGCGGACAATCACCTTCGGAGAGGATGCGGACCTCAAGCCCGACGACGTTGTCTTTTTGCTGTGGAGCCTGGGCAAGGCATTGGGCCCGGAGGAAACCGGGGCCGAGCCGGAGGGCGACTCGCGCATCAGGGTGCGGCGCGAGGGGGAGAGGATGTTGATCGAGTCCGAGCCCCGCCGCCAGCCCCGGACCGTGACGGGCTATGCCGGGCTTGTCCTTGTTGGATCGGTCTTCCTATGGCTTCTGGCTCTGCCCCTGGTCACGTTGCTGCAAGACCATTCCATTGGCAGGGAATTCTGGGTGTATTTGGGGATTTTCCTGGGCTGCCTCGCGTTGGAGAGTGTAATTGTCTGGCGTATTTTCCTCGAGCTTTTTAACCGGCAGATCATTGACGCCGGACCCGGCGGCGTGAGCGTAAAGGGGACGCTGTGGCCTTACCGCCGAGAGAGGAAAATAAGCGTAGACGACATCAGGGGGATCTCGATCTCCAATTCGCGCATTTACCTGGGCCCCTTGCAGGACTTCTATTTGGGGCCGGAGTTCTATTTGGGATGGCTGAGGCACGGGGATCTGTTGAGGGTCGCGGACCTGATCAAGGAAGTGCTCGGCCCGCGCATTGAGCTCCCGAGCGCGTCCGCCATGATCAAGCGGTCGGACGGCCTCTGATTTCCTTCCGGTCCGCCGGGGCCGTCCGGGTGAAGGACTAGTTGTTCGCGCAGTTCTGGAGCAGCTCGCACCTGGTGGGGTGGCGGAGCTTTTTCAGGCTTTTTTCGACGATCTGGCGGACGCGCTCGCGGGAGATGTTGAAGGCGTTGCCGATTTCCTCGAGGGTGTACTCGGTGTCCATTCCGATTCCGAAGCGCATGCGGACGATCATCTCCTCCTTGGGGGACAGGGTACGGAGCGCGTCCTCGATCTCCTCGAACATGAGGGACTTGAGCACGGACTCGTCGGTTCGGTCCACCCTGGTGTCCTCGAGCACGTCGCCCAGGACGATCTCCTCCATGTCGGAGAGATGGGTCTCGAGGGACACGGGCTCGCGTGACATCTGGATCAGCCCGAGCACGTCCTTTTCCTCCATTTCGAGGCTGGTTGCGAGCTCGTTGACGCACGGGTCCTTTTCCAGCTCGCGGGAGAGGCGTCGGGTTTCCTTGTCGAGGCGGCGGATGCGGTCGTTCAGATAGACCGGGACCTTGATGAGCTTGCTCTTCTCGGCGATGGCCCGGATGATGGACTGGTGGATCCACCAGGTGGCGTAGCTGGAGAACTTGAAGCCCTTTCTGTAATCGAACTTCTCCACGGCGCGGATGAGGCCGAGGTTGCCCTCCTGGATGAGGTCGGAGGTCGGGAGCAGCCGGTTTCGGTAGCGGTTGGCGATCTTGACCACCAGGCGGAGGTTGGCCTCGACGAACTCGTTTCTTTTGAGCACGAGGCGGCGGTGGGCGATTTTCAGGCGCTTCAAGGTAGGGGCGATCTCGCGGGGCGGGATTCCCAGGTCCCTGGTGACGGAGCGGCCGGCCTTGCGGCGGAGCTCGCGCTGATATTTTTCGAGCTTGCCCACCACGGCGTGGATCTTGGCCTCGGTCACGTCGGCGGAATCGGGGACAAAGGCCAGGGTATCGAGGATGTCAATGACCTCGGCCTTGGCCTCGAAGACCTCGCGGGCCTTCTCGACTTCCTTTTCGGGGGTGAACAGGTCAACCGTGTCCATTTCCTGGAGGTAAATATAAAGCGCGTCGTTGCGGGCATCGGCGGGACGCTCCTCGACCGTCTCGACGGGCACTTCCTCCTCGATCTTGTCCTCGGCAGCGTTAACTTCTTCGGGGAACTCGTCGGAGACCTCGTCCTTCACTTCATACTCCTCGATCTCTCTCTCTTTTACTCTCATTAAATGTACCTCTTGCGCGTACTGCCGGTCTCCTTGCTGATGTCACACTCCCTGTTTAGCGCGGCAGGCCCGTGGCCTTGCCTGGCTAATGATTCAAACCTCGTGCCCTGATCGCGGCCAAGCTAAGAAAATTTTAATTCCCCGGCCCGGACCACTGCGCCTCGTTTTCGGTCGTCGCCCTCAACCGGTTGAAATTCCTAATTTAACTTGATCCGCTCCGCCACCGGACTAACCGGCTGGTCTGGACATTTTTTCCTGTTCGCCATGGCCGAGATTTCCCGGTTCCCGGTCCCGGTCACGAAATATGTTCCGAAACGGCGCGGGAATCTGGAAATAATTGCCTAGTCGCCAAGTTCGGTTCTTCTACCTTAAACGTGGTCATTGTTCGGGGAAGGTCAACCCCTGTACTACTAATGCAAGATGCATAAATTTCTTTGCGCTTTTAGCGAAATCATGCGCAACCGGCTGAAAGAATGAATGAACAAGGATATAAAGGATATTCAGGATGAAAAAATCTTATCCTTGACATCCTGATTATCCTTGTTAATAAACTCTTTGGTTGCGGCCTTAGGCCGCGCTAGGGCACAACTCTAAGATACCCGGGCGGGGAAAAGGTTCCGTTTTTTGGCTCCGTGCCCTGCAAAGTGGATGGATACGCCTAGGCGCCGCGAAGAATTTTTACACGGATGGAACGGATTAAAACGGATTTCACGGATCGGAAGGACAGAGTATCCGTGTGATCCGTCTTCCATCCGTAGGCATCAATCGAGCCGGTCCGCTTCCGGTCATGGCAATTCATCCTCTTCCTTAAGCCCACGGATGATAACGGATGTCACGGATAATTGCCCCCAAACATTGTCCGGATCCGTGTCATCCGTCTCATCCGTGTTCATCCGTGTAAATTCTTTAGCCCAGCCTGAGGATGATCCACTCTCGAGTGCAGAGAACCCTTAATGATTCTGAAGGACTTTCTCAATCAACGTATCCGATGGCCCTGAGTCTTGACTTGATCTCCTGGTCGAGGGGCGAGAAGGTCTCTTCCTTGCGTTCGAGGTCTTTGTCGTAGGTGGGGATGTAGCGCAGCTCGTGGTTTTTCTTGAATTCGTCGGTGACGAGCTGGATGGCGACCATTCCGTCCATGTCCTTTCCGATGGGCAGTCCGAGGAGGTAGAGGAGGGTGGGTGCGATGTCAACGACCTCGGGTCCGGAGATTTTTTTATCGGGCTCGACGGCGACCCCGGGTCCGGCGATGATGAAGACGCCGGGGGGCCGGGTGACGCAGTGCTCTCCGGAATGCGTGGCGTCCTGTCCCCAGTAGGAGACTCGATTCTGTCCGTGGTCGGAGCAGAGAACGACGAGGGCGTTTTTGTCGGCGGCGGCCATGGTTTCGCCGAGGAGTCCGTCCATGAAGATATAGTAATTGCGGATCACCTCTCCGAAGCGTTGGGCCTGTTCGGGGGTGACATGGTCCTGGAAGTACTCGGGCTCCATGTATTTCCAGAAGAAGTGCTCCATGATGTCGGGCCCCTGGAAATAGATCATGTAGGCCCTGGGGTGGTGGCGGCGGATGATTTCGAGGCCGGCGCGGTGAAAGTTGTAATCGGTGACCACGGAGAACTTGAGGAGCGACAGGTCGCTGTCCCTTTGAACCTCCTCGATCTTCTTGAACTCTTCCCACCGGGGATCGGTCATGGAGAGGACTCGCTCATAGACGGATCGCGGGACCTGGCCGGGGCTGAGCATGACGGGCAGGATCTCATTTAGCAGGTCCTCGGGCCAGGTGACGCGCTGGATGTCTTTCAGGTAGTTATAGTCGCGGACGTTCTTGTTGACGGCGGGGTTCAAGTCCTTGAAGCGTCCGTAGCTGGCGAGGTCGGAGACGATGTATCCGCTGATCTTGTCGGCGGGCCAGGTGGCCCAGAACCCGATGGCGGCGGTGACGATTCCCTGGTCGGACAGGATCTGGGGCAGGAACTTGGTGATGCGCGCGGTGGAGTTGAAGGCGAAGCCCTGGGTGGTGACGAAGCCGTGGATGCCGTGGTGGGCCGGTATTTTCCCGGTGAGAATGGTGTTCCAGATGGAGGCGGAGATGTAGGTGGACTGCAAGGTGATGAGCTCGCCGTGCACGCCGCGGTCAATGAGGGCCTGGAAATGCGGGAGCTTGCCCTCCTTGAGGAGGGGGTCCAGGATTTTCCAATCGAGGGCGTCCATGCCGACGAGGACGATGGAGGGTCCTTTTTGGGTCTGATGCCAGGCGAGGAATGCGCCGGCGCCGAAGGCGGCCAGGGCGGCGGCGACCAGGATGGCCCTGATTATTTTTCCCTTCTTTTTTTCGGTCGCGGTCATTATTCTTCCCGAGGCCAATTTTAATTTCAAGAGATTTGTCTCACACCGAGGCGCAGAGAGCACAGAGTTTTATTCATTGCTGTCCAAAACACAAATCGCATGAAAGATTTTTTTCAGCGCAAAGACGCAAAGAGCGCAAAGGTTTTTGTTTTATCTGTACTTTGGGAGAGGCAGCGTTTTATCAGCCTCATTTCCGGAGTTATTGGAAACTAGG
>DATKZS010000074.1:0-11447 GCA_035527835.1 bacterium | reverse complement strand
CGGAGCGTTGGCCCCAACCGGCTTGGCGAACCGGCCGACGGGAGCGCCAAGCCGGAAACATTCGCACTCAAGCCTTCTTGAAATCGTGTTGAATAATAATCCTTGGCGCTCTTGGCGTCTTGGCGGTTCTCCGGTCCGTTTATTTTGGACAGCACTGATCCTATTTTCTAACTCCGCATCGCCTCCACCGGATTCTTGCGCGCGGCCTTGACCGCCGGATACAGCCCCGAAAGCAGGGCCATGACCGCCACCGCCACCCAGGTTATGGTCCAGTCCTCGAGCGCCACGATGGGATAGATGACGGTGGGCATGCCGAAGGTGGCGAGGCTGCGCTCGGCGATGGAAAGGTCAAGCCCGTAATGGTTCCAGATGCGGAGGGAGAGCAGAGAGACGGCCGTTCCCAGGGCCAGTCCGGTGACGGCCAGGGACAGGGACTCGACCATGACGATGGAAAAGATCTGCACCGGCCGGGTCCCGACCGCGCGCATGATCCCGATCTCGCGGAAGCGCTCGAACACCGACATGATCATGGTGTTGGCGATGCCCAGGGAGATGGCCACGCCCACGATGGCGAGCAGGATGTAGTTGGCGATGACGGTCAGATCGAACATGTCAACCAGGAAGTGATAGGATTCGCGCCAGGAGATAATTTCGAGTCCGGGACTATCGGCGAGCGCGCCGGCCACGGCGTCCTTGACCGCGGCCAGGTTCTTGTCATGGTCAATGCGGATGGCGATCTCATGAATGCCGTCCCCCAGCCCCAGCTCGGATTGGAAATAGGAAAGGGGAACGAACACCATGAACTTGTCCACCGCGTCGTTGCCGGTGCTGTACACCCCGGCCACCTTGAGACTGATCGCCTGGAGATCCTGATTCACGTCGCGCGTGTACGCCACCAGCTTCTTGCCGGGCCCGACCCCCAACTTCTCGGCCATGGGCATCCCGATCAGGACCGCCCGGGTGTCCTTTTCCTCAAGGTAGCGTCCTTGCTTGATGCCGGCGGCGATGCTCGTCACCCTGGCCTCGCTATCCGGGTCAATGCCGACCAGGATGACGCCCGTACTCTCGCGGGCGCCGCTGATCATTCCCCGGACCTTGGCCCGGGGGGCGATGGCCACGACATGGTCGAGGCCGCGGAGGCGGCGTTCCTGGTCGCCGGGGTTGGAGATGATGAGGCTGATGTCGGGGTTGTCCTGATAGCCCTTGACATGGACCTGGAGGTGCGAGTTGTAGCTCATGATCGCCATCTCGATCATGCCGACCATCCAGCCGCGGTTGGCGCCGTACATCATGACCAGTCCCCAGATCCCGATCACCAGCGCGCCCAGGATGATCAGGCTCCGCCGCTTGTTGCGCCACAGGTTGCGCCAGCCGATAGCCAGAAAAATTTTACTGTGTCCCATGTCGTTCACCTTGCGGCTGCGGAAATCTAACCACGGATGAACACGGATCAACACCGATAAAAGGATGATGTTGGAAAACTGAAAATCCGTGTTTATCAGTGTTCATCTGTGGTTATCCTCTTCATTGCTGATTGGTCGCGGCCACAGGCCCTGCCTGGATTACACATAACGCAACGCCTCCACCGGCTTGATGCGGGCGGCGCGGAGCGCGGGCAGGACCGAGACGCCGAGCACGATCACCGCCATGATGACCATGCAGCCCAGGTACATCTCCGGGGTGAGCAGGGTCTGGATCTCCGGCTTCATGCCGTAGGCCGCGAAGGTCTCGGCCATGGACTCGATCACGATCGGGTATTTGTACCAGTACCAGCAGGGGATGGTGCCCAGCGCCAGGCCGAGCGTAGTGCCGATGACGCCCATCATCACGGACTCGGCCATGACCATGGCAAAGACGCGCAGCGGCCGGGCGCCGATGGCCAGGAGCACGCCGAACTCCCTCATGCGCTCGAGCACGCTCATGGTGATGGTGAGCAGGACCACGAAGGCGACCACGATCACGAGGATGGACACGTAGAGCACGCCGGAAGCATTGTCCACCATCACCAGCTCGTACAGCTCCGGGGTCACTTTTTCCCAGGGCGCCAGCACCAGCTTGGTGTCGCCGCCGGCGTCGAGCTGCTTTTGCACGTCCGCCATCACCACGTCCCTCACCCGGGGCGAGGTCAGGACCACGGCGATCTCGCCCACCTTCCCATCCATCTCCAGGAAGGACTGGAGCTCGGAAAGGCCCATCATGAGCAGGGCCTGGTCGAAATCAGGCGTGCCCGTGGCCAGGGTCCCGATCACGTCGTAGGTGCGAAGCTGGAGGCTGCCGTAAAATGACTGGACCAGGATGTCCAATTCATCGCCGATGCCGACCTTGATGTTCTTGGCCAGGGTCACGCCCAGCACCACGCCCTTGGGCCGGCCGGCATCGAGGAAGCTCCCTTGCCGAACTTTCTTGACCAGGGTGGTGGCCCGGGACTCCAGCGCCGGCTCAGAGCCCACTATCATCACCCCCGCGCTGCCCCCGTCCGAGCTGAGCAGGCCCTGGGTGATGAGCCGCGGCGCGACCCCGAGCACGCGCGGGTCCGCCTCCAGGGAACTCAGGATCCCTTGCGGGGGAGTAAAACTTTTGTAAAGGGTGGGATCGTCGAGGTAGCCCTGGTCCTGGATCTGGAAATGCCCGGTAAAGGAGCTGACCGCGACCTGGATCCAGCTCTGGTGCTGGCCCTTGGCGAACGACATGACCATCAGCAGGGAGACGGTGCAGAAGGTGATGGCGGCGATGGTCAGCCAGGACCGGGTGCGCTGCCGCATGATGTCGCGCCAAGCGATCTTGAGGATTATCATGTAACGACTCCGCGAAATTTTTTATGGGCCATGCCTGTTCCCGGTTACTTAACGGACATAGGCGGAAATTTTCCCGTTGCCACCTTAACATCATCATCGCGCGTGGACAAATCAAGTCCCGGCGATGCTCCGGCAGAGCTCGGGCCAGGAGCGGGGGTCGTTGCCGGCCGCGAGATAGGACTTGAGCAGACGCACCCGGTCGGACGCGGTGAAGACAGGGGGCTCTGGAAGTGATGGCGAGAAGCGCTTGAGGAACAGCATCTCCGGATACGAGGGCCGCAGCAGGGCCTCGGACAGATCAATCACCACCAAGCGCGGGGCCCGGCCGGGCCGCTCCTCCAATACCAGGTTGTGCAGCTTGAAGTCCGGGAACATGATCCCGCTGTCCCGGACCTTCCGGAGCAGCACCCCGAGCTCGGCGATGAGCGTCCGCTTCAGCGCGAGCCGGGCTTTATCGAGCGGCGGCCGGAAGAAATAATCCATGAACTGGCGGGCGTCCGGCGCGGAGCGCGGGTTTACCCCCCGCGTCACCAGGACCTCCTCCCGCCAGTAACCCCACCCGCGCTCAAGATACAGCAGATGGTCGGCCACGGGCACGCCCGCGCGCGCGCAGGCCTCCGCCGCGCGCCAGGAGCGCCGGGCCGGGCTCGGAGCGTACAGCAGCTTCACGATCTTGACGGGATAATGCCAGGGGCGCTTGAGGCCCTCTCCACTCAGCATGCGTTGTGTCATGACGCGGCGGGTCTCGGCGCTATCGAAGCTCTTGATGAACAGCTCCTCCTCTCCGGCGCCCAGGTCGAGCGCGGCGCGATAGACCCGGCTGCCCTTGTCGGACTTGGCCTTGATGAGCTCGGCGCGCGGCTCCCGGGCCAGCCCGGCGATGGGAGCGGGGCCGATCAGGTCAAGGACCGGTTCCGGCCGAATGCCTTCCCTGACCCGCCCGGCAAAGCCCCGCCACGTGAGCGGCCGCGACGCGCCGTCAGCGTTTTTCCCGGTCTCTGCATTGGTTGCGTTCATGGGACGTTAAGGCGCTTCGAGCCTGAGGTTGACGGAGCCGGAGATTTCGTCATGGCCTTCGGGCCGGGACGGCCGGATGCGGTCGGTCACGTTGACGTGCACTCCCCAGCACTTTTGCCTGCCGACGTAGTCCCAGTCCAGGCTCTGGCGCACCATGCGGTCGTGCTGGATGGAGTAAAAGGCGCGGTACTCCAGCTCGTGGCGCTCCCCGGGCTTCACCTTGATCCCGCCGGACACGGACTCGTCCGGGACGCTCTGGAAGTCGAAGTAGGGCGAGCGCACGTTGCCCGTGTCCTTGCGATAGCCGACCCGGACCTGGGTGTTCTTGTCAAAGATGTAGCCCGCGCCGGCCTCGATCCTGCTCCACTCCCATTCCTCCCATGAGTGATAGGCGTCCAGGTTCACGCGCCAGGGCGTGGGCGCGCCGAGACCGGCCTCGATTCGGAGGTCGCGCCACGACTCGTCCTCGAAGTCGTAGAGCTGGGTGAGCTCGATGCGCGCGGTCTCGGCGATGGGCGACGGGCGCGCGGAAGCGGGCCGGGAATAGAGGCGGGAGTCGAGGCGGACGCCGAGGAGCTGGGTGGCCCGGCCGGGAAGGATGGTCTGAAAGAACGCGTCGGCGGGCTCATCGGGTGCGCCGGCGTAGAAGCCGACCAGCTCGGGCCGGATAACGTGGCGGTAGCGCCTGCCGCCGTTCTCGAAAATCCTTTCCCACTGCGCGGAGAGGTACAGGTCGGCCTCGGGCCTGCCGGTGTAGGTGCTGGTGCTGTTGAATGCCTGGTCCGGCGCCACGAACCACTCGCGAAAGCCGGCGTCCATCCAGAAGTCCACCGCGCCGGCGATGCGCCAGGGCAGGGCCACGCGCGGCATGAGCGTGATGAGCTGGCCGCGGCCGGCCTCCACGTCCTGGCGATAGTAATTGACGGCATAGCCGGAGACGTCGAAGAGGAGCGGGCCGAACAGGGGACGGGTGAGCAGGGTGTAGGTGACGGCGGGCAGGCGCTGGACCATCTCCTGGTCGCGGTCGTTGCCGAAGGGGCTCGAGCGCAGGTCTCCGCCCATGAGGTCGTCAAAGGCGGCGAGCTCGGCGGTGAGGTTCATGTAGGGCCAGTGATAGGACAGGTAGAGCCGGGACTCGAGGGCGCGCTGGTTCTCGTCGCCCAGGTCGCGGTAGGGGAAGTCGAAGAGGTCCTCGTTGGCGGAGACGAGGGCGAGGTCGGAGGCCGCGGAGAAGATGTCGCCGGCGTCGGTGCGGTGGATGATCCTGATGCCGCCGCGCCAGGCGTGCTCCTTGCCGTCGTCAATAACAAAGCCGCGGGTTGTGCCGCGGGCCAGGTCGCCGTAGTCGTAGCGGACCTCGGCGCCCAGGTTGATGCCGCGTTCCCAGATCCAGCGCGGCCCGAGGGTCAGGTCCGCGCTCGGAGAGATCACCCAGTAAAACGGCTCCTCGATCTGGAAGCCGTCCGAGCTCGTGGTCTCGATCACGGGCATCAGAAAGCCCGTGCGCCGCTCCGTTCCGATCGGGTAACGGAAGTAGGGCACGGCGAACAGGGGATGGTTGCGGATCCTGACCCGGCCGCCGCGGACCACGGCGTCGCCGCTTACGTCGGCCTCGATCCGGTCCGCGCTCACCGACCAGTCCGGCGGCTCGCCGCCCTCGCACGCGCACCAGGTGAAATCGCCCTGCTCGATCAGGTAGGTGTGGCCGTCAATGCGCTGGATGCGGCCGCCGCTGAACTGGAAGACCGCGCCGTGCCAGGGCACGGTGAGCCTTCCCTTCACCACCCATCCGGTGGCCTGGTCGGTCTGGACCTGGACCTCCTCCGCGGCCAGCACCTGGCGCGGAACGCCTCCCTTCAGATAGGTCACGGTCACGTGGCCGCGCGCGGTGATGGTTTTCCTGGTGAGGTCGGCGTGGGCGGCGTCGGCCGTGATCAGGTAATCGGGGTGCTCGACCACGACGCTGCCCAAGAGATCGAGCGTATTGTCGTTGCGGAGCCAGGTCACGGTGTCGGCGGTGATGGTGATGGGCTCATCGGCGCCGGGCATGGTGAAAGCCGGCGCGGTGAGCTGGGCAATGGCTAGGGCGGAGACGAACCATGAGGCAGCGAGGACTATGAAAATGATTTTTTTAAACGCAGAGACGCAGAGGCCGCAAAGGGAATGCAATTTGATTTGACATTTTAGCAGCATTTCATTGCAGACTCAACACCTGAAGTGGAAAACGTGTTCACCCTATCATCAATTTTATCTTGATTCTCTCCGAACAAAAATAGTTCTTCTTTGCGCTCTTTGCGTCTTTGCGTTCATAAAAAGCGTCCCGGATCATATCTCGATATGGTCTCCCTGCTCGGTGACGTGGAAACGGGGGTCGGAGTCAACCTCGTTTACGATCTCCTTCAGGTACTGCGGCTTCATGTGGAAGAAATACACCGGCAGGTCGGGCCGATTGAGCTTAATGAGCTCCTTCAGAGCGGAGGCCGGGGTCAGGTGCCGGGTGAGCTCGGCCAGCTCGGCGAGCCGGTCGGGCAGGCTCAACTCGAGGAACACGGCGCGGAGAGCGTCCACCGCCGCCGCCGCCTTCCACAAGGCCTCGGTCGGGCCGGTGTCGCCGGAGAAGGCGAAGCCCGCGGTCTGGTTCTTCACGATATAGCCGGCGGCGGGCACGAGGTGGTTCACCTTGATTGCGGTCACCGCCAGTCCCTCGACCTCCACGGGAATGCCCTCGCGCAGCTCGTGAAACGACATCACGGGATGCTCCGCGTCCGGGAGCTGAGTGAAGTCCGGCCATATCGTGTTGTTGAGGATGTGCGCCTTCACGCTCCGGATGGTCTCGGGCAGGGCCCAGACCCGGACCGGGCCCTCCCGTTTCCCGAAGACGTTGTCGGCGAGGAAGCCCAGGTCGCGGACGTGGTCGAGGTGGGAATGGGTGAGCAGGATGGCGTCAATCTTCACCTGGTCCTTGAGCGGGAGCGCGGCGGTGGCCGCACCCGCGTCAATCATCACGTTATTATTGACGAGGAAACAAGTGGTGCGGTAGCCGGGCAATTCTCCGCCGTAACACCCGAGGACCCGGACCTTCATATACCCCTCCGGCTCACATATCGCCGAACTGTTCTTTCATGGTCAGGTATTCGAGGAACTTCCGGAGCTTTTCGGCGTTGGAGATGGTGATGCCGTCGGGCTCGACGATGAGCAGCTTGGCCTTGACGATCTTCTGGATGATCTCGTCCACCTGGGGCGTTTCCAGGCCGCATTTTCCGGCCAGCTCCGCCACCGTGACCCCGACCTTGGTGCCCGCGGGCGTGGGCTTGCCCATGGTGTCGGCGAGCCGGGTGAGCGTGTGCACCACCCGCGAATTCGAGTCCTTGAGCATCAGCGACTCGATCTGGTGGTCGGCCTCCTGCAGCCGCTGCGCCAGCTTCTTGATCATCCTGACCGCGATCTCGGTGTTGCCCTTGATCATGGCCTCGAAGGTCTTGGGATCAATCACCAGCATCTTGCTCTCTTCCACCACCGAGGCGGAAGCCGAGCGCGGCTTGTTGTTGAGGATGGCCATCTCGCCGAAGAACTCGCCGGCCCCCAGCATCGCCAGCGTCTGCTCCTCCCCCCGGATCTCCTTGGAAATCTTCACCTTCCCGCTCTGGATCACGTACATCTCCTTGCCCTTCTCTCCGTCCCGGAACAGAACCGTGCCCGGCGGGAAAACCTTGCCCAGTCTCTGGAAAAGAACATCCTCGACAGCCATGTCATGCCTCCTTTGTAAGCTCAAGTCCAGTAAAAGCTAATAGACGTTAAAACATTACAATTCTATCACAGGGGCGTGGACTTTCAAAGTTAATAAAGACGGGCCGCGTCCTCCTTCAAGTTGCCTGGGGTTGCTTTGAGGCCCCCTCCTGCGCCTGCGACTTGATCTCGCCGTTCTGGTAGGCTTTGAGGAAGGCCTCGACCACCACGCCGTCGAACTGGGTGCCGGTGCATTTCTTGAGCTCGGCGTTGGCGATGTCGTGGGACAGGCCCTTTCGATAGGGCCGGTCGGAGGTCATGGCGTCCCAGGTGTCGGAGACGGCGATGATGCGGGCGATCAGGGGGATGGCGCCGTTTACGAGGCCCTCGGGGTAGCCCTTGCCGTCGAAGCGCTCGTGGTGGTGTTTCATGCCGGGGATGGCGGGGCTGAGCGGTTTTACATGCTGGAGGATATCGAAGCCGAAGACGGGGTGCTGTTTCATCTGGTTGAACTCGTCGTCGGTGAGGCGTCCGGGCTTTCTGAGGACCTGGTCGTCCACGCCGATCTTGCCGGCGTCGTGAAGGATGGCGGCCAATTCGAGCCATTCGCGGTCCTCCGGGGTGAGGTCCATGTACTTGGCGGTGGCCATGCAGTAGTCGCGGACGCGCTTGGTGTGGCCGCCGGTGTAGGGGTCGCGTTTTTCGATGGCGGTGGCCAGGGCCTCGGCGGTCTCCTTGAACATGACCTTCTGCTCCTCGTAGAGCCGGGCGTTTTCGAGGGCGATGGCGACCTGGTCGGCGAGGCTTTCCAGGAGACGCAGGTCTTCGGTATCGAAGCTTTTATCGTGGAGCTTGTTGATGGCCTGGAGCACTCCGATGGCTCGGCCCCTGGCGCGCATGGGCACGGTGACCATGTTGCGGGTCTGGAACTTGGACTTCCGGTCCACGCGGCTGGCCCAGCGCGGGTCGGTGCTGGTGTCGCGGACCAGGTCGCTCTGCCCCTCCTTAGCCACCCAGCCGGCGATGCCCTCGCCCATCTTGAGCCGGATCTCCTTGACCGCGTCGCCCTTCTCGCCCAGCGCCACCTCGAAGTACAGCTCGTTCTTTTCCGGGTCAATGAGGTAAAGCGACCCGGTCTCGCATTCGAGGAGCTCGACCGCGGCCTCCATGGCGCGCTTGCGCACGAGCTTGGGGTTGAGGGTGGAGTTGAGGATGGCGGAGAGGCGCGAGAGCTTGACGAATTGTCCGGCGCGCAGCCGGAGGTCGTTCATCAGGAGCGCGTTCTCGATGACGATGGCGGTCTCGGCGGCCAGCGCGTCGAGCAGGGAGGCGTCGTCGCGGGTAAAGGGCCGTCCGTCCTTTTTATTAATGAGCTCGATGACGCCGAGGGCGCGGCCCTTGCTTTTCAATGGCGCGGCCAGGATGTTCACGGTCTGGTACCCGGTCTCGCGGGCCACGCGCGGGCTCCAGAACTTGTCCGCGCTCACCTGGTTGGAGATGTGCGCCTTGCCCGATTTCACCACCTTGCCGGCGATGCCTTCACCGGCGCTCATGCGCTTGCCCTTGAGCTCGGCGGCGAGCGGTCCCTTGACCACGGCGAACTCGAGGGTCCGCCCGGTCTCGTCGAGCAGGAACAGGGTGGCGGACTCGGCGGCCGTGGCCTTGGCCACGCGGACGATGATCCGGTCGAGAAATGGGCCCAGCTCGACCTGCTCCCCGGCCATGGCCGCGATCTCGCGCAAGAGCCCGGCATGAAGCTCGAGGCGGTGGTATCGGGCGCGGAGCCCGCTGACTTTCAGGTCCGGGCCCTTCTTCGCCGCGACCCGGCCTTTGCCCGCGCGCGGCGGCTTTTTTTTGCCCGCTGTTTTTTTGATGGCCAAGGCTCTGCCTCCTGGTAAATTTTTTTAACCGCAGTCATTCATGCCGCGAGGCGGCACCCTAAGTTCATGAAAAGAAGATTATTCGGACAGGATTAACAGGATTTACCGGATTAACACCAATGCTCGGTTTCTTCTTCCATCCTGTAAATCCTGTTAATCCTGTCCACTCTTTTTCAGGACAGAGACGCGGAGAAAGCGGAGGAATTATTTTCATATTCTCCGTGTCCTCCGCGCCTCCGCGGTTAAATAATCCTTTCCATCGCTCCAGCTCCGGATCATTTCTCCATTGCCCCCACCATTTTCTTGATGGTGTCCTCGACCCTCTGCTCGATGGTGTGCTCGAGGGCGGAGGCGATCTCGGGATGAGACTTGGCAATGGCCTCGAAGTCCTCCCGGCGCAACTCCATGACCTCGGCCGCGGTGTCGGCCAAGATGGTCGCGGTGCGCGGCTTGTTCTTGACCAGGCTCACCTCGCCGAAGAAGTCGCCGCCCTTGAGCTTGGCCAGCTCGATGGTTTTATGGGTGAGCTCGTAAACGGTCTGGACGGTGAACCCGCCGGACTTGATCAGGAACATGGAATCGCCCGGGTCGCCTTCCTTGACGATCACCTCGCCCTGTTTGATTTCCCGGTAGCGGAACTTTTCGCGGAAGCGGTCGCGCTCGGGCGGGACCAGGCCCCCGAACAGGGGCGAGTCGGCCATGAGGTTTTCCATGACGCGCTCGCGGTAGAACCGGGCCAGCACCTCCTTGACGCGGGGGAACTCGTCCACCACCCGGTCGAGGTCGGACTTGGTCATCTCCAGGATCAGCGACTTCATCATGGCCGTGACAGTGGCGGTGCGCTTGCCGTGGAAATAGCCGATCTCGCCGAAGAAGTCGCCGGGGCCCAGGACCGCGGCCTCCTTCTCGCCGTCGGCGCAGGTCCGGGTGACCGCGAACTTGCCCCGCGCGATGATGAAGATCGAGTCGCCCCGGTCGCCCTCCTTCACCACTACCGCGTCTTTTCCGATCACGCGGCTCGACAGGAGCTCGAACACGCGCTCGAACTCGCCGGGCTCGAGGTCGGAGAACAGCGGGGTCTTTTCCGGGCCCGCCGCCGGCAGCTCCTCCTCTTCGTCAACCGGGACCACGCCCGTGTCCTCGACCTCGACCTCAACGTCGCCGGCCTCCAGCGGGATGTCCTCGCCCGCACCCGCTTCATCCGCCGTTGAAGCCTCCGGCGCCGCCGGCGCCGCCTCTTCGTCGTCGGCGCTCAGCTCCAGGTTCTGGCCGTCGTCCTCCGCCGAGAGAAACTCGGCGCCGGCCTCTTCCAGCGGCACGCCCAGCTCCGCTTCATCGCCTTGAGCCTCGGCGCCTTCAGCCTCCGCGGGCGCCGGCTCCTCTTCCGGAGGCTCTTCGGCGGGCTTTTCCTCCGGGGCCGGCTCGGGGATGATGGCTTCCGGCTTGGGAGGCTCGGGGTGGGCCCGCTTGGGCAAAGGAGGCATGTGCTTGACTTCTTCCTCCACGTGCTTCTTCAGGCCCATCGTCGGGCCGGTCCGCTCCTCGGAGAGCGTGGACAGCGCCTCCTTGGCCGAGGGATCATCGGGCGCAAGCTCCAGGATGACCTTGTAAATGGCAATGGCCTGGACCAGGAAGCCCTTGTCCCGGTAGCGCTCGGCCGACTCCTTGTACTTCGAGACGGCCTCTGCCTTCTGCCCCATCTTGAGCATGATCTCGGCTACTTTCTGGGGGATGCGGAGGTCGTCCTTGGCCACCTTCTCCAGCTCCAGGTAGGTCTCGAGCGCCTTGTCCATCTTGCCTTTTTTCAGGAATTTCGCGGCCTGGTCCTTGAGCTTGCCCGGGTCTGCTTTTGCCATGTTTCCCCCTATCTCGAAATTAAAGGATCATCTGAGCGAATAGCGTAGAGCGAAGGGCGTAGAGCGTGAAAACACCCCAATTCCTGGCAAGTGATAATTATCATCTTGCCGTTGTCTTCCCGACATTCGCCCTTCTCCCTCCGCCCTACGATATTCGCCCTCCGCTCTACGCT
>DATKZS010000073.1:0-27181 GCA_035527835.1 bacterium | reverse complement strand
CCTTGTCCACCAAGTGCCGCTTCAACACCCGTACCTTCTCCTCCGCCGTAAACCGTCTCCGCTTCCCTTCCATCGTCCCGCCTCCTTGTTCGTATAACTATCTTGGCGGCAGGACTCTCCATTTTCAACTGAGGCAGGACAAAAACCGCCGCCGATGGAAAAATTGCCAGGGGTTAGGAGGATGTCGCCTCGCGGATCGTCGTGAATATTTTCGCCAGGAAAAGCGTAGCCATGCTTCACTTCCATGAGTGAAGATAGACTTTTTTCTTTCCATTCACGCGCCAATTTTTAACTCCTTGACTAGGTCGCCTACCGTCTTGAATAATTTTAGAAGATCGAGTTCGCCCAGTGGCTCAACATAATGGCTATGAATATTTCGGATTTGGCGTAGAAGGTGCAAGTCCCTCTGTATGTGTGGAGAAAGATTTTTTTCTTTACAGACCGTATCTATCACTTCAAAAAGTTTACCCTCATCGCTTCCTGCGGCAACACGGATTATTTGTTCTATCGTCAGACAAACCATGTTAGTCGAAGCCAGATTCTGTCCGAATAGATAGCAGTTGAGAGCATCTTTATAGGCGGCTTTGATGTCCTCCGGCAGAGCATTTACGGTCTCTACCAATTCGAACTCATCCAGTTTTTTCCTACGTTTTATAAATTTTTCCGTGAAGGGAGACCAACCCGAATGGTACTTAGACAATCCTTGGATTTCCGCCGGTGTCAAAGGTCGAGGTCTGGCCATTTGAGGAGCCTGGGGATTAGGTGGTTTACCAACCAAATATCCCAAGCCAAGTGCTGCCAATAATGCCCATCCTTCATTTGCCATAACCGATCTCCTTCATGTTGGTCCAGATGAGCTTGTCGAGCCTGACCGACTGCGCCATTGTTCTCCACCTCTCCGTCATCACCCCGTCCCCTTTTTCCCCGGCTTCCGCTTCTTGCCCTGAGCTTTCGGCGGCGGGGCCAGTTCCGCCTCGATCTGTTCGACGGTGGGGAGTTGGCCTTTGAGGTTTTGGGGCAGGTAGCATCCATTACGGAGGGCTGGCCCGGCGTACCAGGGAGGGGTATCTGGGCCGTGCAGACGCTCAAACGGGGGGATGATCTGCCTACAGGGTAATTGTGCAATGACCCCTTGCACAATTCCCCGGTCCGGCCAGGCTGCGGTGAAGGATACCCCCGCACGGCCCCGGCCCAGGGTCCGGCGCGATTCCCGGCCCGGCATTTTCGGTTTTTTACCCGCCATAGCCGATGTCCTTCAGGTTGGCCCAGATGATCTTGTCGAGCTTGGCGGACTCTTCCATTTGCTCGCGCAGCTCGGCGGTGAGGCGGGCCATCTTGTCCTCGAACGGCTCGCCGTCGTCCTCGACCTCGGCCGCGCCGACATAGCGGCCGGGGGTGAGGACATGGCCGTGCCCGCGGATGTCGGCGAGCGTGGCGGACTTGCAGAAGCCGGGCACGTCCTGGTATTTCTTTTTGCTGTCCCTATTATCCCCGCGCCAGGCGTGGTAGGTGTCGGCGATGTTCTTGATGTCGTCGTCGGTGAGCTCGCGGTGGACGCGGTCAATCAAGGTCCCGAGCTTCCGGGCGTCTATGAACAGGACGTTGCCGCGCCTATCGCGGAAGCGATGATTTTTCTTATCGCGGGAGATGAACCAGAGGCAGACGGGGATCTGGGTCGAGTAGAAGAGCTGACCGGGCATGGCGATCATGCAGTCCACCAGGTCGGCCTCGATGATGTTCTTGCGGATTTCGCCCTCGCCGGACTGGTTCGAGGACATGGAGCCGTTGGCCAGGACAAAGCCGGCCTGTCCGGTGGGCGCGAGGTGGTGGATGAAGTGCTGGACCCAGGCGAAGTTGGCGTTGCTTGCCGGGGGCGTGCCGTATTTCCAGCGTTTGTCTTCCTTCAGGAGGTCGCCGCGCCAGTCGGAATCGTTGAAGGGCGGGTTGGCGAGGACGTAGTCGCTCTTGAGGTCCGGGTGGAGGTCGCGGTGGAAGCTGTCGGCGTGCTCCTTGCCGAGGTTGTTTTCGATCTGGCGGATGGCGAGGTTCATCTTGGCCAGCCGCCAGGTGGTGTGGTTGGACTCCTGGCCGAAGACGCTGACATCGCCCCTGGCCTTGCCCCCGTTGCCGTTGCCCGTAGCGTGGGCCTTGACGAACTCGACTGACTGAACGAACATGCCGCCGGAGCCGCAGCAGGGGTCGTAGACCCGGCCCGTGTAGGGCGCGAGCATCTCGACCAGCACCCGGACCACGCAGCGGGGCGTGTAGAACTGTCCGCCCTTCTTGCCCTCGGCGCTGGCAAACTGCGAAAGGAAATATTCGTAGACCCGGCCCAGGATGTCGCGGGAGCGATTGGCCTCGTCGCCCAGGCCGATGTTGCCGATCAGGTCAATGAGCTGGCCCAGGCGCTGCTTGTCCAGGCGCGGGTGAGCGTATTCCTTGGGCAGGACGCCCTTGAGGGATGGGTTGTCGCGCTCGATGGCGAGCATGGCGTCGTCCACGACCTTGCCGATGGTGGGCTGCTTGGCGCCGGCTTGGAGGAGCGACCAGCGGGCGTCCTTGGGGACCCAGAAGATGTTGACGGCGCGGTACTCGTCGGGGTCCTCGGGGTCGGCGCCCTGCTTCACCGCGGCTTCGAGCCTGGCGTGCTGCTCCTCGAAGGCGTCGGAGATGTACTTCAGGAAGATCAGGCCGAGCACGACGTGCTTGTACTCGGCGGCGTCCATGTTGGAGCGGAGCGCGTCGGCGAGCTGCCACAGCTCCTTCTCAAAGCCCAGATTGGCCCCGTTACTGTTGCCCCTGGCCATGTGGTGTCTCCCTTTTGCCGAAAATTTCCCGGCGCTGGTCCGCGCCTCTCGTGGGTCATGCGGGAGCAATCATAGCAAGGCGGGATAAATGTATCAAGTTGCCATTTCCTCAATTCATGGCCCGGGTCCCAGCGGGCCTTTGGGATCAGGGCTGGCTTTCTTGGATTTGCCGTAGCAGCTTTCTCGACTCGTTCAGGAGACGCCTTATCTCCCGGCGCCGGTCCAGGGCTTCACGGGAATAGAGGCCATGTTTCCAGCCTGTTTTGCGGCATCGCGCAAGGCCTTTGTTGGTTTTTGCGCCGGTGCTTTTGCCGCCATGCAAGAAGCACCTGCCGTTGGCCATAGCGGGCATCCGGCAGGGCTGTCCGGTGCGCTTACACTTCGCACCGCACCGTGGCGAACGGTGCATAGCAAGGGGTGGCTCCTCAGTTTTTGTCATTACCCCCCTCCTCCCCCCTCCCCGCCGGCGCTCGCTCGACGTTCCCGACGATGGCCTGTCCGCCTTCGTTCACGTGGACATGCTCCACCGTTACCTTCTGGCTCGGGGACTTGCCGCGGTTCCGGTTCAGGCCTTCCATCTGGGCCGTATAGGTCCTGAGCAGCTTCGTGGCCATGTTGATGTCGTCGCAGGTCGCGTCTCGGTTTTGACTCCTCATGGCCCGACCCAACAGCTCCATCGCTAGGTTGTGCGTCGCCACCATCTGGAGACCGAGCATCGCTTCCACCTCGTTGTTCGGCGCGATCCCATACATTAGGGCCGCAGTTATATTCACCCGGTCAATGAGTTTTATGGGGGCCGGGAAGCTATTGGTTGCTTGATTGAGAAAAAGAGTATGGGTAGGGTCATGAACCGTGCCAAAAGCCAGAATAAATTTTGCGTAATCGAGCTGTGGTTTCTCGGGAGAGATGGCAATGTTCTGAAGCTTCCCATCCTTCTCCCCTTCAGTAGTATATTGGGGTGGAGGGTTCTTTCTCCGCTCCGTTGACTTCGAGATGATCGCTTTTTCATCGTCGGTGTAGGTTGGCACAGCCAGCTTGGTGGGCTCTTGCTTCACCGTCCCTGCCTTTTTCCTTGAGTCCTTCTTCTTCATGCTCGTCCTCACGCTTTAGTTTGCAGTTTCAGGTATTATGTTGGCGGCCCCACCCTCTGCTTTTACTGCCGGCCAGGATGCCCAAAGGACGGCCCAGGAGCGGCGATCCGGCCGGGGCTATACATCGTCCTTGCCTCGTTTCCTTTAGCGCCGTCCTGATAGCGCTGGCTGCGCCGTGGCCCATAATTCTTGTCAGCTTCTTCGGGGCGGCCGGGGCTCGCGTGATCTCCACCATCCTTCCATGCCAATGCGAGCATTCGCCAGCAGACCTTAACATTCTTCAACATTTCTTCGCGGCCCGGACCATCGCCGCGATCCCTTGTTTAATGGGTTCCGGCAGGTCTGGCCACGACTCCACGATTGCCTTCAAGTCCGGGTCCAAGTCTGCGCCAGGGGCCTTCTCCGTTCTGGGCCGGTTATGGGAAGATATGGGAAAATGTCGGTCTTTTATTATGGATTCGTTTACCGCTGTTCGTGCCACTATTGTCTTGGTATTTACAGGATTGACTTTTGTAAGCTCTTGATCTTGTCTCTGTTCTTGGCTGGACTGTGCAGTAACAGGTAATTTTTGACCCGCTTTATGCCCTTTTAGCATAGAGCCATATTCGGGTTCGAGTCCCTCCCCAGGAATTTTCAGGGGGTGAAATCCTTGTTAACCCAGATTTCACTCCCCCCTAAATAACCCATGTAATACAACCCCTTATTTAATCTACCTTTTTCAGGCCCGAGCCAGAAATGCTGCAAATGAAGTCTGGCAACTCACGCTCTCTATCCATCCAACTTTTCAAAAAAGTGCCGTTGGTGTCCAATCTTGATTTCGTACTGGCCTTCTGAGAAATCTTATATATTTCAATCAGTTGAATCCTCGGGGGATGAATTGGGAGACTGTCGAGGCCAAGCAGCCCAGTTGTTAACCAGTTGCAAACCCTTTTTCCCGCTTTTGACTTGAAATCACCATTCTCTGGTTAACGCATGACCTTATTTAACAGCAGGGTTGCTTTTGAACCCCAGAATATAGATTTTCTAACCCAACATTTTAACAGCTTTTTGCCCCTTTTTTGCTCCCTCGCTTGCAAAAAGTCCCCCAATCTGGTTCTTTTTGCAAACGACAGGGTTGACTCCCATCGCCAGCGGCCTTTTCTTAGTTTCGAGTTAGGAGACGAAAACTGACTTGACTAAATTGAGCTACTTGACAAAATGCTCAAAATAGCTTATATAGTTAATCATGAAGGTGCCCTCGGAAAAACAGGCGATGGCCCAGATCGTCAAGGCGCTCGCCGATCTGCTCAGCGTCAGCCCGAACAAGGTGCGGGTTACCCTACAGCCGCGCCGGTCGGCTGTTCACGATGTGGCGGCGGATGCCCTGATCGAAGCGGGCCCGTTCACCTTCGTGGTGGAGTGGAAGGGCGTCGCGGGCGCTGGAGCGGTCGCCTGGGCCGCAAAGCAGGCGCGGCAATACGTCCGCCAGTTGGGTAAGGCCGCCATTCCCTTGGTAGCGGTCCCCTTCATGGGCCAGGTCGGAAGCCAGGTGTGCGAGGAGGCCGGGGTGGCCTGGCTGGACCTTTCCGGCAACGCCCGAATCATTGCTCCGGGTTTGAGGATAGTTGTGGAGGGGAAACCCAACCGTTTCGTCCGCCGTGGCCGTCCCGTCAGCGCCTTCGCGCCCAAGAGCTCCCGGATCGCCCGTTGGTTGCTCATGCATCAAGAGCAGTCGTTCACCCAGAGAGAGATCGCCGAGGCAACGGAAATGGACGAAGGCTTCACCAGCCGGATCGTCACCCGCCTCGAGGAGGACGAGCTTGTCACTCGAAACTATGCGGGAGCGATCAAGCCTCGCGATCCGGACCTGTTGCTGGATGCCTGGCGGGAGGAGTACGACTTCTCCAAGCATCACATCATCGCCGGTCACATTCCCGCCCAGTCGGGGGATGCCCTGTTGCGCCAGATCGTGGCCGTCATGACCAAGGCCTCAATACCCTATGCCGCAACCGGACTGGCCGCGTCCTGGCTGCTCGACCATTTTGCCGGTTTCAGGATTGTGACCGTTTACGTGCCGGAAGAGCCATCGCCCAAACTGCTCGAAAGCATCTCGTTCCATGAGGACGAGCGCGGCGCAAACGTCTGGTTGGCGGTCCCCAACGATGCGGGGGTTTTCCACGAGGCCAAGATGCATGATAAAGTGCGGTGTGTGCATCCGGTTCAGGTCTATCTCGATCTGAAGGGTCATCCGGAACGCTCCCAGGAGGCCGCGGAAAAACTGCGCGCCAATCATCTGAAGTGGAAGAAAGATGGCGGATAAGCCGAAAACCGCAGCTGGCTACAGGAGCGAGCAAGTCGCTCTGGTCAAGTCCACCTGCCTTTAATTCGCTTCCAAGTTCGGAGATATCAGGGATGAGTTGGTGGTGCTATGATCAGTACTGGAAGCAGAGGAAGATAGGGCGCATGTTTGTTCTGTATACCTTTTGGCTAATTCGTAGAGAGCCTCATTTTCATCCGCTAGTTGTTCACGGGTTTTCATAATCTCCAAAGCTTCAACCACTGTTTTGTATTGCTCACTGTTCATTACGAACTCAAGCATTCTCAAGTCGGGGAGGTTGAATTCAAAATGAGAAGACATTTCTTTGATCTGTTGTTCGATGTCTTTGAATTCTTCTTTCGACAGTTCGATCATGTCTTCAATTTGCTTGGCGCTTTCGGGAATGAGGGACTCCAGTGACGGGATGTCGAAGTCTCTCAACAGGTTCTGTATCAAATTGTGCCTTAATTCGGGGACATCCTGTCCTTCGAGTCTATTTAGGGTAGCGATGAGCAGGCGCGCTTCGGCGTCATTAATATCCCAAACATCGCACTTTGCCCGATCAAATCCGATTCTCTTAAGAATTTCAACCCGGTGATGACCATTTAGAATTTGATAATCTCCTTCAAATTGGGGATGAGGCCTGACCGTTATTGTCTCATAGTTGCCGGATTTACGGATGTTTTCTTCCAACTTTTTCATAAGTTTCGGGTCCATGCGGTTGCTGTTCTCCGGATGGGGAAGCAGGCGGTCAATCTCGATATCCTGGTACATACTTGCGTCCTCCTTGCTAGAAAAGTTCCAATCGATCCTCGGGTTCATTTGTCGCCTGGCCATAGGGATGGCAAATGTTGCCTGTCAAACCAGGATTCTTGCATGAGCAGAATTTCATCGAAATGCCGTGTTCGTTGGCTAGCGAGGCCATCAACTTGTATTTTTCTTCTCGATATTGGCGGGAAGGAACTTCAATAGAACCGCCGCCGCAATAGTTGTCAATTCGATCGGTATAAAAATCGTCTACGCGGCAATCCAGATCCCGGAGGGCTTGGTAGACTGACGGCCGGTTTGATTTTCGCAGAAAGAGATAGCTGGCAACGGCGTTTTCCAGACCCAGCTCGGAAAAATCATGGAATAGAGGCCTTAATGATTCCTCTCGATCGGTAAGAGTTGGGATGATGGGATCCATCCGAGCTTCGGTAAAAACGCCAACGGAAAGCAGTTCGGCGATGTTATTAATTCTCGACGAGATCGGGGCGGCATGTGGTTCCAGAACTCGTCTGATCTTATCGTCAAGGGTCGTGATCCCTACTTGAACGAAGATCTTGTCGGAATGGCGGGAAAAGATCTCAATGAATTTTTTCGGTATGTGGGCCTTTGTCGAGATATAAATGGAGATTGAATTGGCGAGAAGCAAATGCATGATCTTATACAATTCATCCTGCACCTCGGGAAATGGAGCAAAGGGCTCGCAGGCAGTGCTGAAATATATGATTTGAGGTTTAGTTCTCTTTTTTGGCAATTCTGCTTTAAGTTTATCAAAAGAGTTGCAATAGAATATGCATTTGCCCGGACCAAGATTGCGCCTGTATCCTTGGGCGTAACAATACCTGCAGCCGAAAACGCAGCCGGTTGTCAGGTTTATGGTGTAGTGCATGGAAATGCAAGGAAGGGTCGGCCTGGACAGCACGGGAGATTTGCGTTCCTGACGTATCAGATGGGCCATATCAATTCCCCCTTGTCGGGCCGATCATCTCGGTTGGAGCATATGCAATAGAAATGATTCGTCCTCAATCCAAGAGCTTTGGTGAGATCATAAACCAGGAACGGGTTATGGGGCTTGGCGCCAATTAAGTGCTCCCGTAGTGAAGAAGGATCGAGATCGTAGTCATCTATTAGTGTCCATCTCGCCAATTCCGCGCATTTTCCAATCACGCTGGAACCGGAATCGGTCCTCAATGACATCTGGTTAAACCGTCTTTTCGGAAAGAACGTGAAATGAGTTGGGGAGTCAGTAGTGTGAACAATGTTTATGGACTTGGCTTGAGCCTGATAGTAATTAGAGACTTCGCGCAAATTGCCGGGAGGGTCTGGAGAGATGGCATCATGGCTTATTGAAAAAGAGCTCATATTATGGAGCACTTTGAACATAAAGATGAAATCATAATGCGAAGAATCCTCCGGGGGCTGATCCAGAAAGGATTTATAGTCCGACTTGATGAAGTCTATGCGCGCTATTCGGTGCAATAATTTTTGCGTTTTGAAATGGGTTTTGGGATCAATTGATGCCCCATCGAGAAGAGTTGTTTGAAATTTGCCCGGAATGTCCAAACGGCCAGTGAGATCGGAGATGATATCTCGAAGGAGGCGCCCATCGGCTGAGCCGATGTCCAGTATTTTTATAGGACCGCCGGAATGACTTCTTGATAGAAGTATATTGTTCACCATCGGCGGGAGCACCTTTGAGGAAATCCTTTCAGCCCTGTCTTGCATATATTGGCCTTGTCTGGAAAATAAAATCCCATCTAAGAAGTGGAGGAATTCGAAACATCCACTTCTGTTTACAATATCAGCATTAATATAGATCAGCAGATATCGGTCAGAATGCTTGATCAGGCTTTCCTTGGTCAAACAATAATACAAAGAGGATGTATTATCGAAGGACGCCGTCATTAGAGGCATCATTCTTGAGTCTTGTCTTCTGTGCTTGCGAAAGCCATTAAGGGCCAGAAACAACAAGAGCGGATTTCTAAAATTAGTCGTCATGGCTATCGTAGGAAAAAGTCCTTCATCGCTGGCGATATAAATGTTCTCAAAAGAGTCGAACCGGGATATGAGAAAATCATCGTCAGCCAAAAGAGCTTTTTCAAGAAGATCAAAATAAACGTCGCAATATTTGCGTTTGAAACGGGGCGATTGAAGGGTCGTGATGGAATCAGTCCAGCGTTTCTTCAACTCCTCTAGCCCTGCGCGCATTTCATCTGATAGATCGGACGTTTTCCAATATGATTCCCAGTCACGAGATCTAAAGTCGAGATGGCCGTCTTGAGATACCATGATGCCTTCCAGTATTCGCGGTTGTTGTAAGTGATCAATCAACCTGGATCTCCAGTAAGGTTTCACATCTGAAGCTGAGAGGCCTCTGGCTAAAACGCTTCCTGTTTTCATCGGTTTAAACGTCTCCTGCGATCAAAGTTTCTTCTGCTTTGGCAATCACAGCCATTGCATTGATCCACGAAGCTAGCTTTCCGTCTGCCAATGTCCATTCTAATTTAAGTTGCTCAGCTCGAAAGTCAAGTCGAAACAGCTTATTTCCGAAAGAAACTGTATAGCACCGCTTTACATTGGAGTTAAAAGTTAGACTTATCAACCGATTGAAAGACCGGCTTCAACCTCTGCTCAATGATCCTTCAGCGCGGGAGGCTTGCGCGGGGCTCCGCGAAAATTTCCTGGACCATGAAGGGACTGGGCCGCGCCGAGTCGCAGAATTCATCACTGGCCGCCGCGACGATAACATTCAGGCTGATGTCGTCGGATATGTCCGTCGTTTTCTTGAACTGTGTGGGCAAATCAGTCCCCCAAGGAGCAGGTGATCCGGCACATCGCACTCTGGTTCAGTTGAGGTTTGGCCTCATGCGAGGCCATTTTGGGGGCTGCTTCTGATGGTAAAAAAGGCGGAGTAGTGCAATCCGAGTTAACGGAATTTCTCTCACATTGTTAACAGGCGGCCTCATGTAACTCATTTCGCTGCCTACATTTTTTAATTTTAGCGGCAGAATGTCGGCTAATAAATAGAGTTGCTTCCGGGGAGCCAAAATTCCTTCGGGATAATCGTGGGTTTCAAGACCCACCACCTTCCGTTCCGGGCCGGTTATGGGATTCAGCCCCATCTTGATGGTTTCACCCAAGCCCTCAGCCAGCTCCCGCCGTCTCTTAATGCTGGACTTGGCGTAGTGGTTCATGGTCATGCTCAACGTCTGGTGCCGCGCCAAGTCCTGGACCTCTTTCGCGCCTGCCCCCTGTTCCAAGAGGATGTTGATAAAGCTGTGTCGCAGTGAATGGAAGCACACCACTCCGCCTGGCCCTCGCTTCGGAATTTTTGCGGCCTTAAGGTCTATGTCCATCAGCCGCGAAAAGTCCCGCTCACAGGTGTCAACAAGGGGGTCGGTTTCAGCCTTACCTTGCGCTGATTCCGCGAGCTGGGCCGCTAGTGCACTACCACAGTTAAATTGATAAATGCGAGCAGCCATGTTATTCTGTCCATATCAAAAACATACCAATTTTTTCCAAAAGGAGCGAGCTCACAAGAAGATTTATGCGGTTACGCTCGGCGCGGAAGAACGCTCCTATCTCCAGGAGATTGTCTCCAAAGGAAAGGCTTCCGCTCCCCGCCGGCTTCATGCCCAGATTCTCCTCGCCGGCGATTCCGGTCCCCACGGTCCGGGACTGAAGGACGACCAGATCGTCACCGCGTTGAATGTTGGCCGTTGCACGGTGGAGCGGGTCCGGCGAAGGTTTGTGGAGGAGGGATTAGAGTCGGCGCTGAACCGGAAAAAGCGGGAGGTGTTCCCTCCGCCCAAAATCCATGGGGAGGTGGAAGCACGTCTCATCGCCATGGCTTGCGGGGACCCTCCGAGCGGCCGGCGGGGCTGGACCATGCAGCTTCTCGCCGACCAATTGGCGGAGATGGAATTGGTGGAGAGCGTCTCCGACGAGACCGTGCGGCGGACGTTAAAAAAAACCGGCTTAAGCCCTGGTTGAAAAAGCAATGGTGTTTTCCGGGCCAGCCCGGCGCGGAGTTTGTCTGCGCGATGGAAGACGTGCTTGATGTTTACCAGCGGCCCTATGATCCGTTGCGCCCCCAGGTGTGCATTGATGAAACGAGCAAGCAGTTGATCGGGGAGGTTCGCATCCCGCTTCCGCCCCGGCCCGGACAACCCGCTCTTTACGATCATGAGTACCGGCGTAACGGCGTGGCCAATCTGTTCATGGTGGTGGAGCCGCTCACCGGGCGCAAATCGCTTCAGGTCACGGAACGCCGCACCCAAACGGATTTTGCCCATCCGCTGAAGATCGTGGCGGATGACATTTATCCGGCGGTGGAGAGGATTGTGGTGGTGATGGATAACCTCAATACGCATTCGAAATCTTCTCTTGATGAGGCGTTTGAGCCGCCGGAGGCCAAACGGATCGCCGACAAGCTGGAGATTCACCATACTCCCAAGCACGGCAGTTGGCTGGACATGGCGGAAATCGAGTTGAGCGTCCTTTCCAAACAATGTCTGGATCGAAGGATTCCGGACATTGAAACCCTCAAACGTGAAGTTGAGGCCTGGCTGGAGGATCAAGCGCTTCATCCTAAGCCCATCCGCCGGCGTTTCACGACCGAGGACGCCAGGATAAAACCAAGAAGATTGTATCCGTCAATATAGATGTGGCGGCGCGCTAGAAACCAGAAACGAGAAACTTTAGGATTGAAAGTTGGAGATCGGCAATAAGACCATAGCCCAGCTCGCCGAGGAGCTGCACCAGATCCCGTTTCTGGAGGGGCTCCGGCCGGAGCAGTTTCTGGACAAGGTCCCCTTCTTCGACGGGGTGGACCAGAGGGTCATCGCCAAGGTCGTGGACCAGGCCCTGCTCCTGCAATTCCTGCCCGGCCAGGCCATCTGCCATCAGGGGGATTACGAGGAGACCTTCTACGTAATCCTCTCCGGCGAGGTTGACGTCACCGCCACCGCCCAGAACCAGGAGACCCTGAGTTTGGCCACCCTGGTCAAGGGCGATTTCTTCGGCGAGATGGGACCGCTCTCCGGCCAGCCCCGAACCGCCTCCGTGACCGCCAAGACCCGCGCCGTCATGCTCCAGGTCCCCAAAGCCGTGTTCCTGGAGATGCTCCGCCGCTCGCCCGAGGTCAAAAATCGCATTGACCGGAAGTACATCGAGCGCTCGCTCCGCACCCACTTGAAGCGCGTCTCCCTCTTCGCGTCCCTTAACGAGGACATCATTGACGCGCTCGCCAACAAGGTCGAGCTGGTGAGCTTCAAGAAGGGTGAGGTGATCATCAAGGAGGGAGACGCCGGCGACTGCCTCTATCTGATCCGCAGCGGCTTCGTCAAGGTGAGCCGCGGCCCGCTCGACCATGAAAAGATCATCACCTATCTGAAGGACGGCTCCTACTTCGGAGAGATGGCCCTGGTCCGCGACGAGAAGCGCAGCGCCAATATCGTGGCCATGACCGACGTGGAAGCCGTCCGCATCGGCAGGCGCGAGTTCGGACAGATCCTCTCCCTGTACCCCGAGGTGGAAGATCAGATCAAGGCCACCATCACCGCCCGCGAGCAGGAGGCCAAGGCCATGAGCCAGGACGAGCGCAAGGCCAAGGCCATGAGGTTCGTGGTCCAGAAAGGACTGGCCCAGGCCCGAGAGATCCTGGTGGTGGACCTCGAAAAGTGCATCAACTGCGACTGCTGCGTCGAAGCCTGCGAGGCATACCGCGGACACACCCGCATCGAGCGCAGGGGATCGAGGCTCGGACGATTCCTCGTCCCCACCTCATGCTTCCACTGCGAGAACCCCGAATGCCTCCTCTGCCCCGTCGGCGGAATCGTCCGCGACAAGGACGGAGAGATCCATCACACCGAGTTCTGCAACGGCTGCGGAGGCTGCGCCCGCCGCTGCCCCTACGGCAACATCCTGATCGTCAAGCTCGAAGAGGGCGGCCCGAAAAGCCGGGCCCGAAAAATCCTGCGCCGCCGAAAAAGAGAAGGGGGCGACGCCGAGAAAAAATATCGCCAGATCGTGGTCAAGTGCGACATGTGCGGCGACTACCAGCAGATGGCCTGCGTCTACAACTGCCCCACCGGGGCCATGCGCGTCCTCAAGCCGGAGGACCTGATCGAGGCTTATGACAAAGAGTAAGAACATACACGCCCGCGGCATGATGCAAAACTGGAACCGCGTCTTCTGGGTCATCGCCCTCCTGGCCGGCGCCGCCGGGGCCATAGCCTGGATGCGGCCCTGCTTGTCCGGGGAGGACTGCTCCGGAGGATCACCCCGCGGACTCGCCATGGGAATCGCCGCCTTCGCCTTGATCGCGGTCTCCATTCTCTACAAGGTCCGCCGCGACTGGCCCCGCCTCATGGCCTTCCACCTCGAACAGTGGCTCTACGCCCATACCGTGCTCGGCTCTTTAAGCCTCTACCTCGCGGTCGGACACTCCGGCTTCCACCTCCGCAACACCGTCGCCGTCATCGCGCTCAGCATGCTCGCATTGACCGTCGTCTCCGGCGCCGCCGGACTCTTCATCCTTTACTTCATGCCCCGCGCCCAGGCCAAAAAGGAAATCGCCGTCCTCATCCCCGACGACCTCTGCCGCCGCATCTCCCGGCTGCACGAGGAGCTCTCCGAACTATGCTCCGAAAAGGGAGGCGTATTTCTCGAAGTCTTCAACGACCTGGTCATTCCCCTCTATCGGACCGACGTGGGCAGCGCCCCGCCATCAGCCGACGTGAGCCCCTGGGCCGAAAAGGTCCCCCCGGGAGAACAGGACGACTTCATGGCCCTCGCCTCCAAGGCCGAGGAAGTTCACGACCTGTTCGTGCTCCTCGGCCGCCATATGAGGTTCCGATGGATCATCCGAGGATGGCTCCTCCTCCACGTGCCATCCACTCTCGGCCTCGTCGTCTTCAGCGTCGTCCACATCATCTCCATGACCTGGTACGGTGCGCCGTGAAGACCTATTCCTACAAAGGGCCCGCCGGAGAGGTCGAGATCAAGGACCCGATCGCGGTACGCCTGGTCGAGTCCTCATGGTGGCTCACCCTCTGGACCATCGGCTTCATGATCTGGGGAGCTTACTATCTCTATTTCGCGCCGCCCTCCGTATTCCTGGGCAAGAAGCTCTCTCCCGCCCACAAGCAACTTCAGGCCGACTGCATGGCCTGCCATGCGCCGTTCATCGGCGTCACCGACGAATCCTGCGCCTCGGCCGATTGCCATGCCGCCAAGGCCCAGAACACACTCCACGACGGACTCGGACGGACCTGCGTCTCCTGCCACCCCGAGCACACCGACGGCGCCTTAATCCCCCAGGTCCTCTCCCAGCAAAACTGCGCCGACTGCCATAAAAGGCTCGCCAAAGACCCGGCGTCGACATTCTATGCGGACGCCGCCCACCCACGCATCAATACCTTCGTCTCCAGAAAGCTCTACAAGCACCGCTCCCACCAGTTCCCGCCTTTCTTCCGCTGCTGGCAATGCCACTGCCTCGGCGATAAAACCATCAACACCCCCACCAAAGAGCTCTTCCTCATGAGCTCATGCGTCAAGTGCCACGAGGAGAAAGACTGCTCCGTGTGTCACCACTACCACGACCCCCGCGAACCCCGCGCCAAACTCCTCACCTGCATCAAGGAGCAGTTCGTGCCCGACCTCCTCTTCAAGGCCCTGAGCTGCGAGGACTACAAGGGAAGGCCAAAGGGATTCAAGGACATCAAAGTCTGCGAGACCGGAGGCCTGATCGTGGACTTCGGCAAGGACAACGCCCCGCAAATCCTGCCCGGCCAGACCACGCAATGAGGCCTCAAATCCCGCGTCTCACCATCCAATAAAAAACGGCGCCCCGCGGACAAGCCACGGAGCGCCGCCCTGAAATATCCCGCCTATTTGTTCTTGAACGCGTCCTCCGAGACCTCTTCCTGCTGAACCCGGCCGTAACCGCAAGCCAGCGACGGGTCCGCCAGCAGCTTCTTCGAGTCCGACTGGTCAATCCGGTCCAGCGCGTTTTCCGCCGGCAGCGCCATGGCTTTTTGCAGCCACTTCTTGCCCTCCGCCGTGTCCGCGTCGTTGTCGTCCTTCTCTCCGCGGCAAAGCAAGCTCACCCCCAGCTCCTTGTTGTACTCAACGTTCTTCGGATACATCTCAACCGCCTTCTGGCAGTTCGTAACCGACAGGTTGATGTCGCCCTTCGTGCCCATCAGTATCTTCACGATGAAAAAGTCCGGAACCTTGCGGTAAAATTGGCCCAGGGCGAAATAGGCGCTCGAGATGGTGTCGGCGTTCTTCGTCCGGTAATGGTACTCCTTGGCCTGGCTCGACTTGAGGTAAAAGTCCTCGATCCGCCTAGCCAGCGTCCGGTCGGAAAGCAGGGTCACCGCGATCCCGTTGGTCTGAGCCTGCTGGCTCATGCCCACCGCCATCCAGAAGGCGTTGTCCGCCAGGCCCGGGTTCTTGTCATAACCCTTCTTCGCCCACGCCTCGCACTGCTTGTACATCGAAAGCTTCTTGTCCTTGTCATTCTCGATGTTGATCCGCTCCCCGAGGTCGTAGTAGTTCTCCGCGATCTTCCAGTAAACGTCCGGGTGGTCGGGGTCCTGCTTGGCAAGGTCCATCAAAAGCTGGTTCGACTCCTCGAACTTCTCCTGGTCCGACAGGGCCTGCGCCTGCGCAATCACCGCCGCCGCGTCCGCGCCCGAAGCCCGGGGTCCCCACCAAAAAGCCGCCACGGCAAAAACCGCCAGAACCAAAACCAAGAATGTCTTCTTCATCATCGTTTTTTCCTCCTTCTCTCCCTTCTCACCTTCTCACCTTCATACCCTTCACACCTTCACACCCTTCCAACCCTTCTCTTCCCTTCCCTTCCCCCTGTCAGTCCCTGAATCTAACCGTTTCCAATAAAAATCGCAACACCTCATTCTTCACGAGCGGCTTTAATCGCGACCCTCTCTCTCGCCCACCCATGGCCCCCAAAAGGGGAGCGGGTGTCATCAAAATGGATTGAGCGTATGAGGATGGTGGCGGGGACACTCTTGTCCCCGTCTTTTCGCGGACCGCGACAGGAGTGTCGCGGCCACCTTCATTTTCCGTCCCGGAGGGACAGACGATCGTAGCCCGGGAATTCATTCCCGGGTGAACATGTTAATCAATCTCAGAGTCCCGGAGGGACGACCGAGAACTCCTGAGCTTCCTCCTCACCCTCCACGGTCCGCTAACCAAGGCTCCCGCCAGCCCCCACCACAGCCCGGCCAGGTTTACAGCGTGGTGCGCGAAAAAAGCCCAGGGAGCGATCAGGGCAAGCAACGGTCTCCGGCGCCATCGTCTCCAGGAAAGGGCCAGGCACGCGGCAACATAAAGCCCGGCCAGCGCGGCTATCCCCGCCGCGCTTTTCAAAACAAAAAGCGCAATGGCCAGTGCCGCCAGCAGAGGAAAGCCGATCAGCGCGAACAGGAACCCGGCGTTGGTGATGTAAACCGAGGGATAGGCGATGAACAGCCTGGCGCTCTGCGCCCGGAGCTTAAACCGCTGCCCGAAGTAGGACCAGCCGAAGCGCCGCCGCCGGTGAAAGACCCACAGCTCCGGGTCGAACACGAACCTGCCGCCCTGCTTCGCGGCCAGCAGCACGAACTCCGTGTCCTCGCCCCCGTATCCGATCTCCTCGTTAAACCCGCGCACCCGCTCGAACCATTCGCGCCTCACTAAAAAATTCACCAGGTGGACCTCGCCAGGCTTGGCCGGTGCTGCCGTTCCTCGCTTGCTGTATGCCCGGCTGCCCGCCCCGATCAGGCGCGTGGTCAGCACCATGTCCGTGACCCGCTCGGAAAATCCCGCGCCCTCCGGGATCAGGTTCGGCCCGCCCACGCCGGCCAGGCCCGGGCCGCCCTCCAGCCGCCCCACGCCCTTTCTCAGCCAGTCGGGCGGGGCAAAAGCGTCGTCGTCAATGAACGCAAGGTATTGGCCGCGCGCGCGCGCCGCGGCCAGGTTGCGCCTGCGGGCCGGGTTGCGGTCGGAGATGGAAAGCGTCTGCACTCGACCATGCCTCGGCACGCCGAGCGCGGCAGTCTCGTCAGGCACCACCGCGATGATCTCGAAATTCATCCCCTCCTGCGCGAGCAGCGAGGTGAGGCACGGCTCGAACCGGCCGCGATCGAAAATCACGATGACGCTGATGAGCGCGCCGCTCATGGCCGGCCGCTCCGCATGAACAGGATCCTCAGGCCCAGCCGCGCCCCCCGCGCCAGCCCGGCCACGCTGCCCGCCCGCTTGATCCGCCGCGCCAGCACCCGCGGCTGCCGGTAGAACCTGCGGTACATGCGGGCCAGCCCCGCCAGGATCTCGGCCTTGTTAAGGTTCTCCTCCCACACCGGCGGCGTGAATTCCGGACGCGGCGCCGCCGCGAACTCGGACCATACGTCGCTCCGGATGATCCCGCGGTCCAGGCCCGTCTGATACACCGGCGTGCCCGGAAACGGGATCAGCACCGAAAAATGCGCGTAGTCGGGCGACAGCTCGATGGCCAGCTCCAAGGTCCGCTGCATGGTCTCCCCGGTCTCGCCGGGCAGGCCGGCCATGAAATAAGCGAGCGTCTCCAGCCCGGCCTCCCGCGCCCACTTGAAGGCCTCCCGCGCCTGCCCGATGGTGATGCCCTTGCGCAGGCTCTTAAGCAGCTCCGGGTCGCCGGACTCGACCCCGAAGTGCACGCGGGTCATTCCCGCCCGCCGGCAAAGCTTGTAGTCGTCCGCTTCGAGGTCGCTCACCCGCGCCCGCACGTCCCACGCCACCCGAAGCCCGCGCGTGAGTATCAGCTCCGCGATCTGACGCACCCGCTCCCGGTCAACCGTGAACGTGTCGTCGTAAAAAACGATCTCCTTGATCCCCAGCCCCGCCGCTTCCTCCATCTCGTCCACCACGTTCGTTGCGCTGCGCGGCCGGAAGCGCTTGCCCAGATGCGGACGGTCGCAGAACACGCAGCCGAACGGGCACCCCCGCGACGACATCATGGTGGTGATGGGACGAAGCCCGGAAAGCACCGAATGATACAGCTCCACGCGCGAAAGCCGCCGCGCCGGGAACGGCAGACCGTCCAGCGCCTCGATCACGGGCGCCGCGTCCGGCTCGCCCTTTTTCCCGCCCCTCCACCAGATGCCCGGAGGAGGATCGTCCCTGGTCCCCGGCCAGCCCGCGATCAGCGAACGCAGGCTGAGCTCGCCCTCCCCCCGGCACACCGCGTCGAACGGCCCCAGCCCCAGCGTAGCCTCCGGAAAAATATGCGAGTGCGGACCGCCCGCGATCACCACCGTCCCCGGCCGCGCCGCCTTCACCGCCAGCGCCACGTCCATGGCGTCAACCAGAGTGAAGGTGAGCGCCGTGACGCCCACCACGTCGTACTCGTGCTCGATCACCCGGAGCGCAACGTCGTCCGCCGCAAGACCCTCCGCCTGCGCGTCAATGACATGGACCGTGACATCGGCCAGGCCGCGAAGCGACGCCGCCAGGTAAAGCACGCCGAGCGGCGGGAACAGCCCGCGCTCCGCCTCGACCTCCGCGGGAAGGATGCTCCGCACCATGCGCTTGGCCGGCGGGTTGACCAGCAATACCTTCATTGCCGCCTCTTCGCGATCAGGTCCGCCACCAGCCCCAGCACGAACACCTGCACCGCCGTTAAAAACACGACCACCGTGGTCACGTCCATGAAACGGCCCGCCAGCGCCGACCCCGCCCCGATGATCAGCGCCAGCGCCATGAGCGCGGCCGCGGCCGGAACGAACACCTTGAGCGGGTTGAAGTAAAGGAAGGTCCGCAAAATCAGGAGCAGGATGCCCAGCGTGTCGCGCAGCGGCTTGAACTTGGACGCGCCGGTGCGCGCGAAATAATCAATGGGCACGAACTTGACCGGCCGGTTCTCCGAGAGCAGGATCAGCGTGATGGTCGAGGTGAACGAGATGCCGTCGGGAAGAAGATGGAAGTAGCGCATGACCTGCTCACGCCGCATCAGCCGGAGCCCGGAGTTAAGGTCCGGAACGTCAATGTCCGCGAGCACTTTAAGCATCCGGATGATGAAGCGCTTGACCAGCGTCCGGATCTTCGGCTCCTGCAACACCGCGGTCACCCGCGCGCCCACCACCATGTCGTGGTCCCGGGCCTCACCCACGAACTCGTCGAAGTGCTTGACCGGGTACGAGCCGTCGCCGTCAATGATCATCACCAGCTCGCCGCGCGCCGCGCTGATCCCGGTCTTCAACGCCGCGCCGTAACCTACGTTGCGCCCGTGCCGCGCGACCCTGATCCGTCCGGCGGCCGCGAGCTTTTCCAGAATCTCCGCGCTCCCGTCCGTGCTTCCGTCGTCCACCGCCACGATCTCGTAAGACGCGCTGATCCCCGCGTCCCGGATCGAATCCAGCACTCCCCCCACCGCCTCCCGCTCGTTGTAGACCGGGACGATGATGGAAAGATCGGGTTTTGCAGAAGCCGCTGCCATGCCGTTACCCCGATAACTTCTCCTTATTCCGCCGCCGCGCCGACAATGGCGCCAGGGTGGGCGGGACACTCCTGTCCCGCGCGCCTCTCAACCATGGCGCCGCCGCCCGACAAGAGTGTCGGGCCCACCTATCTTTAGGTCCAACATTTATCGCTCCCGTTAGTAACAATGACTTCTTCTTATTCCGCCGCCGCGCCGTCCCGCCGCAAAATCGGCTCCACCCAATAAGCGTCGTCAAATGATGCGTTCATTTTCGGCCCCGGCGTCGTTAGGAGAACGATGGCGTCCGCATGGGCGACGTCAAGGCTCTGCGTCCGCGCCGGCTCCCGGTCGCTCATGAACCTCGCGAACAACAGCCGCGGCTCCCTTCCGCCTACCTTACTATATCTTGCCATCGCCATGAACGCGACGCCGTCCGAGCGCGCGAACGGAAGCGAGTGCACGATCTCCGGACGGACGCTGAGCGCCTGGGCAGTCCCGGCCAGCGGCTTCGTCAGCTTCGAGCCCCAAGGCCCCGGCGGCTCGCGTATTGCGTATGAAGCGATACGGCAGTCCGTGATATTGGCGCCGTAGTAAGGACGGGTCTGGATCCACGTCCCGCCCGAACAGGCGCGGCCGCGGCCGGTCATGATGAACATGGAGCCCGCGCCGCTCTGATAGTCAACGATCAGGTATTCGGGAAGGCGCTCCGCCAGCTCCCTTTTTACCAGCACCTTCTGCCCCGGCACCGCGAAAATCAGGCGGTAATCGTCCGCTCCATTAACAAGCCCGGTGAACTGCTCCACCTCGCCGTGCCGGAAGTCGAGGTGAAGCAGGTCGGGGCGGTTGGCCGCGATCCACTCGGAGGCCGCGGCCGACATGGGGTGCATGGTCTCGATGTTGTCATAAAAATACCACGGCCCCGCCGCCGCGCTCGCGAACGCCGTTTTGATGTAGGCGCTCTTCAGCCGATCGGCCATGCCGAAAAACGTGGGGCCGCGCTGCTGCGCCAGAATATAGTCGCGGGCCAGAAAAAGGGCCATCACGGCGAGCAGCGCGATCTTGAGCGCGCCCGCGCGGCTGAGCGACCGGTGAAGGGCGAACACGATGAGCGGCGCGAAGTAAGAGAGGTACACGTAATGGCGGGACACGAGCTGGGTCGCCGTGAGCAGGAGCAGGCAAAGGAACAGGATGAAGAACACGGCCGGATCGCGGGAAAGACGCCCGCGGCCGGCGCCCGAGCGGATGGCGCCGGCCAGTGACGCGATCAGCACCAGCAGGGCCGCCGCCGCGACCATTGTCGCCGGCGCCCCCATCAGGTCCGCGAAGTGGCCGCCGAGCTCCGTCCACGTCCCGGCCTGGACGAGCGCCAGCGGGTTCGCGCGCGTCTCGGCGTGCGAGAAAAACGCGGCCTCCCCGGTAACCGAATACTGATACGCCTGGAGGCCGGCGAAAAAAATGATCTCATAAGCGAAGAGCCCGAGCAGCACGCTCCGTTTCTTCGGCTCGCGCCACTGCATGACAATCAGCGCGGGCACGGCCAGATACACCGGCCAGTCCACCAGGAGCCCGATGGTGAGAACGGGCGCGAGCCACAAGGCCCCGGCGTCTCTCCGGAGCATGAGCCACGCGATCAGCGAGACCATGAAGATGGACAGCGGCTCGTAGTTCGTGGTGGTGGCCAGGATGAAAGGCGCGGGCAAAAAAAACGCGAGCGGAAAAACCGCCCACCCCGACCTGGCTTCCTGGCCCAGCATCGAGCGCCACCAGAGCGCGGAGACGAAATAAAGCAGCAGGCTTAAGCCCCGCGTCACCCACTCGTGCACGCCCACCGCCCGGTAGAGCAGCGCGTAGATGATGTGCAGGAGCGGCGGGTGCGCGGTGTGATAAAAATTCTGGTCTCCAAGGCGCGTGAGCACGGGCAGGAAATGGTCGCTCACGATGCCCTGTCGGACGTGATGCAGCGCGATGGCCTCCTGGAACGCGGTCTCGAAGGGCAGGATGAACGGGCCGAGCAGGTCCGGGCCGCGCAGGGCCAGATAGGCCGCGAGCACGAGGACCGCGATCAGCCACTCACGTTTTCGCATGGGCCTTCATGTACTCCCAGGTGCGCCGGAGCCCCTCTTCCAGGCCGACCGCGGGGGCGAAGCCGGTGAGGTCATGGAGCAGACTGACATCGAGCACGTTCCGGCCCACGTCGCACGCCCGGATCGGCGCATCCTCGATCATCGCCTTGCCCCCGCTCACCCGCTCGGCCAGACGGATCAGCTCCGCGAGCGCCGTGCCCGCGCCCGTGCCGATGTTCACGGTCCGATTTTTCACGCCCCGCTCGATCAGCCGCGCCACGGCCTGGGCCGCGTCCTCTATATATATGTAGTCCCGCACCGTGGACCCGCCGCCGTAAACGATAAACGGCTGGTGGAACAGAATGCCGCGGAAGAGGTGCGGCACCACGCCGTGCCGGTTGGTGAGCTCCTGGTACGGGCCGTAGGGGTTGGCGATCCGGACGATCAGGTGCGGGAACCCGCGCAGCTCCGAGGCCAGGCGCGTGAACCGCTCCATGGCCAGCTTGGCCGCGCCGTAGGCCGACACCGGCTTGCATTCCGCGGTCTCGGGAATGGGGCCGTCAATCTCACCGTAAATCTGCCCGCCGGTGGACGAATAGACGAACAGCCCGGGCGAGCGGCCGGCCAACCGGTCCAGCAACGTGACGTACGGGATCACGTTCTGGCCGAGCTCGGCCGCGGGATCGGCCATGGACTCCGCGGGAACCGTGGAGTGGAACAGGTGAACGACCACGTCGCCCGGCCGCACCGCGTCCGCCACCGCCGCCGGGTCGCGCGCGTCAAGCTCGATCCACGCGGCCTGCTCCGCCGGCGGCGCCGGATCAATCACCGCGACCTCATAGCCGCGGCCCTCGAGCGCGCGAGTCAGCCACCGCCCGATGAAGCCTGATCCCCCGATGATCACCGCCCGCGCCATCTATTTTTCCGCTCCTCCCTTATAAATTTTTTCCAGCTCCGCCGCCTGGTCCTTGATGTCAATGATGGCCCTGCTCTCAAGCGCTTCATTGAGCGCGGGTCCGGCCGGGGCCTGGCTCCGTTCCATCGCCTCCTTGAGCGCATCCCGGAGCGCCTCCGCGTCGCCCGGCTTGAAAAACCGCGCCCTCCTGATCCCGCTCCGGTCCGCGACCATGCCCGGCTGGTCCGCCAGCACCGCGAACGTCCCGGTGGCGAGCGCGTACTTCACGATCAGCGGGCAGTTCTCGTCCCACAGCGACGGCGCCACCAGCACGTCAATGCCTTCCAGCACCCGGTTCATCCGCTCGAACGGGAACGTGCCGCGGAACTCGGCGCGCTCCGGGTCGAGCTCGAGCGATTCATAATACTCGCGCGCGCCCGGGTCGTCGAGACTGCCGTGGATGATGAGCTTCCACTCGCCGGTAAGCCCGCTGAGCGCCCTGGCCAGCACGTGCAGGCCCTTGTGGGGCAGGAGCTGGCCGATGAACCCGATCCGGGCAAACGCCGCCGCCGACTTGCGGTGCTCCCGAAACGGCGCCGTGTCAATCCCGTAGTCCATCACCCGTTCGCGCGGCGCCTTGACCCCGGAGCCATGATACAAGCGCATCGCGTTCGCGTTGGGATAGATCACCAGCTCGGCCTGCCCGAACGCCGCCCGAACCGCGTCCAGCCTCCGCCGCATCAGCCCGAGCTCCCGCCCGCTCCCCGCGGGCGCCAGCTTGAGCGGAGCATACTCCCGGAGCAGGTAATCGAGCCACGGCTGCTTCGTGAGCGCGGTCTGCTTAAACAGACACGGCACGCAGCGCAGTCCCTCCCGCGGACCCCGGCACCTCACTCCCTCGTCATCGAGCAGTTGCCCGCGCGGGCACAGCCCCGAGAAGTCCGTGACCGTGAGCAACACCCTGGCCCCGCTCCGTCCGGCGAGCCGCGGCAGCTTGAGCGACAGCCCGCCCGTGTAATACACAAAATGGACAACGTCCGGCCGAAGCGAGTTCAAAAGCTCCGAGAACGCGCCCTCCTGCGCCGCATGGAAAAAATAAGTCTCCGGGTCAGCCGGATTTATCCTCATCCGCGCCCGGTGCACCGGCAGGTCCCGGAAGGCATCATGTTCCAGCGTTACCGCCCGCGCCTCCGGATCGTCGCGCAGGTAAAACACGTGCGCCTCGTGCGAGGCGGCCATGGCCCCGGCCAGCTCCAGGGCGTAAACCTCCGTCCCCCGCCAGTGGAAGGGAGGGAAGGAATGGATCACGTAAAGGATTTTCATGGGCGGCGGCGCTTTCCGGAAATGAGTGGAGACGGATTTTTCAGCGGGCGAAAGTATGCCCTCTGGAGATGAAAATATGCCACGCTCTCCATTCTAAAAGCCGCGCCGCGCCAAGTCAATATAAAGGCCGTGGCGCCGGCCCCCGGGCCCGCCGTTCTTGACTACCCGCCGCCCTCTGGATATTATCGGGGCGGTACGGCGATGCCCGGGAAGTCACGGCGCCGGCGCGCATCGTTGATCATATTTTGAATAAAGGATGGGACGAGCATGAACGACACGGGCCTTTCCATGGAGGAGCGGCAATACGTTACCACCAACCAGGTGGTTGGCGCGGTGGCCGGCTATCTGGAGGCGGGCAATCTGGAGGAAGCGGCCAAGCTGTACAGCCATTGCGCCGAGGACATCGGGTACGTTCTCATGTCCAAGGTGAAGCGGGACCGGCCGGTGCAGGTCAAGCTGGCCAAGATGTTCTTCGCCGCCAAGGACTACGAGAAGGCGGCGCTGGTGCTGGAGTCCAACGAGGAGTTCAAGCGCGCCGCCGAGCTCTACGAGCGCACCGACCAGTACGACCGCGCCGCGGAGATGTGGATCAAGGTCGGAGACCTCGACCGCGCCGCCCACAACTACGAGAAATTCAGCTCCTGGCAAACCGCCGCCGACCTCTACACCAAGCTCAAGAACTACGAGCGCGCCGCCTATTGCTTTGAAAAGGCCGTCAACCACTTCCTCGCCGGCAAGTACTATTTCCAGATCAAGAAGTACCAGAAGTCCATGGAGCTCCTGCAGAAGGTCGGCAACGATGACGAGAGCCACCTCGAAGCCGCCGTCATGATCGGCAACATCCTGGCCATCAACGGCTACCTGGAAATGGCCATCGCCAAGTACCGGAGCGTCGCCAAGAGCGTGCCCATCTCCCCGGGCTCGCTCTCGGTCTATTACAACCTGGCCCAGCTCCTGGAAAAGCAGGGCAGCCTGGCCGAGGCCATCGCCGAGTACAGGGCGGTGGCCGCGATTGATCCGTCATACCGCGACGCCGGCGCGCACGCGGCCCGGCTCGATGCCAGGCTGGCCGAGAGCGTCGAGGTGGTCGAGGCCCCCGCCGGCGGACAGTTCGAGGTGATCGAGGACCTGGAGCCGGTCGAGCAGGAAGTGGTCGCGGTGCCCGGACCGCACCCCTCGGTGGAAGGGCCGCGCGCCCAGATCGTGAGCGTGATGGAGGGCTTCGAGTTCCTCAAAAACACCAGCCTCTTCGACCGCCTCTCTCTGACCGAGATGAAGCGGCTGTGGACCATCTGCACGACGCGCAAGTTCAAGCCCGGCGAGCTCATCATCGAGCAGGACCAGCCCGGCCGCGCCCTCTACGTGGCCAAGGCCGGCTCGGTCGTGGTGCAGCGCCTGACCGGCGGCAAGACCGCCACCCTGGTCGAGCTCGGCCAAGGCTCCCACGTCGGAGAGATGGCCCTGGTGGACGAGGCCCCGACGTCCGCCCGCGTCATCTCCGGCAAGGACGGGACCGAGGCCTTCGAGATCACCCGCGAAAAATTCGCCGACCTCCTCGAATCCGACGACAAGATCGCCATCAAGATTTACAAGGTCTTCATCGAGACCCTCTGCGAGCGGCTCCGCAAGACCACCGCCGACCTCTCGGCCGCCAAGGCGGGGTCCGCCTGATGCGCGCCTGGCTGGTCACCGGCGGCGCCGGATTCATCGGCTCGAACCTGGTCGAGGCCCTGCTCAAAAAGGGAGAGCGGGTCCGGGTGGTGGACAGCTTTATCACCGGCAAGGAAAAGAACCTCGCGCCCTTCAAGAAAGACATCGAGCTGATCAGGGGCGACCTCAGAGAGCCCGGAATCTGCCGCGCCGCCGCCAAAGGAATAGACGTCGTCCTCCACCAGGCCGCGCTCGGCTCCGTGCCCCGCAGCATCGAAGACCCCACCGCCACCCACGAGTCCAACGTCACCGCCACCCTCTATCTCTTGATCGCCGCCCGCAACGCCCAGGTCCAGCGCTTCGTGTGCGCCAGCTCATCATCCATTTACGGCGCCAACCCCGCGCTCCCCAAAAAAGAGAACATGGCCCAGATGCCGCTCTCGCCCTACGCCGTGTCCAAGCTCGCCCAGGAGCAATATTGCATGGCCTTCCACGCCTCTTATGGCCTCGACACCGTGGCCCTCCGCTACTTCAACATCTACGGCCCGCGCCAGGACCCGGACTCGCAATACGCCGCCGTGGTCCCCCGTTTCATCCGTGCCGCCCTCGCCGGCAAAAGCCCCGTCATCTTCGGCAACGGCCGCCAGACCCGCGACTTCACCTTCGTCGCCGACTGCGTGGCCGCCAACATAGCCGCCGCCGAGTCACCGGCCGCCGCCGGCCGCTTTATCAACATCGCCGCCGCCGGCGAAACCAGCGTCCTCGACCTCTGGAACATCATCCGCGACCTCTGCGCCGCCAAAGTCGAGGCGGTACACGCCGAGCCGCGCCAGGGAGAGGTCAAGAACTCCCGCGCCGACGTGTCCCTGGCCCGCGAACTCCTCGCCTGGGAACCCCGAACTTCCCTGAAGGACGGACTGCGCCAGACCGTGGAATGGATGAAGAGCGGCGGATGAGCCGCGGATTCCGCCCACATGTGCTATCCTAATGACTCAAGGAATTGATGAGGCCATGTTGATACACGCTATGGGACTGGTCGCGGGTTTTGGCGCCGGCTTTGCCTTCAGCAAACTGGTGGGCTGCAAGATCGGTTGACCGGCCTACGCCAATCCGTGGTTCACGGGCGCGATCTTCGCCGCCATCGGATATCTGATGGCCGGGTCCTTTATTTAATAACAGGGGCGACGAATATGGACATTAAGGTAGGTGGAGCCCGACACTCTTGTCGGGCGGCGTCACCATGATTAGGAAGCGTGCGGGACAGGAGTGTCCCACCCACCATAACAAGGACCAGCAATGAATAAATGGAAAGGATGGAAATGGATGGGGGCCGTAGCCGGCTTCGGGCTCGGCTTCCTTTACAGCTACTTCATCGGCTGCCACGGCGCCTGAGCCATGAGCAAAAACCCGTGGGTCACGGGCACGATCTTCGCCGTCATGGGATTCAGCCTGGTCGAGCTGCTCGCCGGGCCTGAAAAGCCCCGAGCGCGGGAAGAGCAGGATAACAAGATAGAAGATCAGTGCTGTCCAAAATAAACGGACCGGAGAACCGCCAAGACGCCAAGAGCGCCAAGGATTATTTTTCAACACGATTTTACAAGGGCTTGGGTGCGAATATTTCTTGCTTGGCGCTCCCGTCGGCCGGTTCGCCAAGCCGGTTGGGGCCAACGCTCCCGAGCTGTTCTTTGCCGGGCCGCAAAGAAACATCATGATTTACTTGGCGATCCTTGGCGCTCTTGGCGTCTTGGCGGTTTTCTTGCGGCCTATTTTGGACAAGAGGGTGGAAAAATGAAAAGGATGGTCTTATTGCTTTCGGCGGCCGCGT
>DATKZS010000072.1:0-11387 GCA_035527835.1 bacterium | reverse complement strand
CTCCTCGACTTTTTCCAGCAACAGCTCAAGACCGTCAACCGGCGCGGGCCTGGTTACGGGCGCCGTATTAAGTCCCATCAAGACCTCGACCACGGCGGCCACGCCCCGGGAGAGACCGTCGAGGTGATAGCCTCCCTCCAGGGCGGCCACCAGCCGGCCGCGGCAAAATTGCTCGGCCAGTCCTTTCAGCCTTGCCGCCATGCGCGCGAAGCCTAGCTCCGTCACCTTCATGCCGCCCAGCGGGTCGAGACGGTGGATGTCAAAACCCGCGGAGACCAGGATCAGCTCCGGCTTGAAGCCACGCGCCACGGGCTCGAGCACGTCGGCGAAGACCGATTCGTACACGTCGTCGCCGCAGCCGGCGGGCAGCGGGACGTTCACGGTAAAGCCCTGGCCCGCCCCGGACCCGATCTCGTCCAGGCCCCCGGAACCCGGATAGTAAGGGAACTGGTGCGTGGAAAAATAGAGCACGCGCGGGTCCGGGTAAAAGGCGCTCTGGGTGCCGTTGCCGTGGTGGAGGTCCCAGTCCGCGATCAGGACGCGTTTGAGGCCGTGCTGATTCATGGCGTGATGGGCGGCGACGGCCACGTTGTTGAACAGGCAGAATCCCATGGCGCGGTCGCGCTCGGCATGGTGTCCGGGCGGCCGGAACAGGGCGAAGGCATTGCTCACGGAGCCTTCCATGACCGCGTCCACGGCGTTGAGCATCCCTCCGGCGGCGAGCAGGGCGGTGTGATAGGACTTGGGGCCGGTCGGGGTATCGCCGTCCAGATAGACTTGTTCGCGGCCGGCGGTGGCCGCGATCCTTTCGAGGTGGGCCTTGCCGTGGACCGCGAGCAGCTCGGCTGCGGTGGCCGGGCGCAGCGGGATTTTCAGGGCCTTTGCGGACAGCCCCTTTTCATCGAGCAGCGCGTAAATTTTTTCCAGGCGCTCGGGCCGCTCCGGATGGCCCGGGCCCGTGTCGTGTTCCATGAACACCGGATCGGCCACCAATCCCGTAACCGGCATCAGCTCCCTCCTTGCCCGTCATCGTTCGAGTTCTCATTGTAGTTTGATTATCTCCGGGCCGCAAGATGGCGTGCAATCAGGGGAGTGAAGAAGGGAACCGCGGATTGACCCGGCGCGGCGCCAGGCCGCAACCAAAGAATTTATCAACAAGGATATTCCGGATGCCAAGGATAAGACTTTCTTATCCTGAATATCCCGTGCATCCCTGTTCATTCATTCTTTGGGCCAGTCGAACATGACAGATGAACACGGATCAAGGAGAATCAAGAAGCAAGCATGGCAGCTTCCGAATTCCGGGTTCCTGCTTCTTACTTCTTTTTGGTCCGTGTTGATCCGTGTTCATCCGTGGCTAAAAATTGCGTACGCATGTTATCCAAAATAAATTTTACGTCCCCTGTTGACAGGCGGCAATGGGAAATGGTAAAAATAAAATCGGAAAGGATAAAACATGAGCCCGACCATATCCACGAAGAAGACCAAGGAACCGAAGCGCGCGGTGAAATCGCGGATGGCCATGGAGCGGGAGAAGGTGATCCTGCTCGGCGCCATCATCGCTTGCGCGGCCACGATCTTGATCCACCTCCTGATCCAGGTCGTGGGCGCGGTCCAGTTCCATGGCAAGGTCAAGCAGGAGCTGCAGGCGCTGAAGAACACCCGCATGCTCCAGGTGAACGAGAACCAGGCCAAGTTCGAGCAGGAGCTGGAGCTGGCGAAGCGGGCGCAAGGCGAGAACCTGGCGGGCAAGCACCGTGACGAGGAATTCGCGCGGCGCCAGAGACTTGACCCCGCCTTTGGCCGGAGCGAAACGGAAAAGGCCATGCTGAAGATGAAGGCGATCGGGGAGGACGCGGAGCTGGCGCCGGCGGACGCGGTCAAGAAGATCGCCAAGCTGGCCTGCCCTCCGGGTTCCGGGATCGGGGTTTACCCGGAAAATAACGGGATCCGCGTGGAGATCGCCTTCCCTTACAAGGCGGTGGTTGACGCGCACCCGGACCTGCTCAACTACCTTCCCGGCTACTATTACGAGGTCCAGAAAATGGCGGCGGGGATCATGAAGGACGTGTTCGCGTTCGGGGCGGGCCGCGGCATCTCCGGGCTCACCATCACCTGCCAGAACCTGGAGCGAGTGAAGAAACAAGGGACCACCACCCGGGAGATCCGGGACTTGTTCATCGTTTACGGATCGCCGGGCGGCCGCGACTGGCTCAGGCTTTCGCGGCCCGAAATAGAAAACGTCTGGAACAAGAGACGGGACCAGTTCCCGGCTCTGTTAAAGGGATTCTGATGGACACGAAACAGATACAGCAGTTGGCCCTGGTGCTGCTCGGGGCCGCGGTCCTGCACCTTTTCATCGCCATCGGGTTTTTGTGGTCGCGGAACCACATGGGGGGCGGCCAGGACCAGACCATCGCCACGCTCAAGGACCAATGGAGGGAAGAGGACGCGGAGCGCAGGAGCGAGCAGGAGGATGAGCTTCAGTCCAAGTACGGGACCACCAAGATTGACCGGATCGCGTTCGATCCGCGGATGGACATCAAGCTGGTGCTGGAGAAGCTGTGCCGGGCCGTGATGCCCAATGAGTACGACATCAGGGTGACCGTGGACCGGTTCACCGAGTTCCGGATTTTCGTGAACACCTATAACATGCCCCAGACCAACGTCCTGGCCGGATACCTCAAGGACATTTTTTCCCGCGTGGACCCGCGCTACGTTTACCAGGTGACGTTCACGGACGAGGACAACTTCTGGATCATTGACCAGGCGCAACTGCTCCGGGTGGGCGACTGGAAGAGTGCCGGCGACGACGAGATCAAGAAGTACTGCTTCCCGGTGTCTCCGTTCAAGTAAAAAGATTTGAAAGCGCAAAGGCGCAAAGAACGCAAAGATTAATTAATTTTCCAGTGCTGTCCCAAATAAACGGATCGGAGAACCGCCAAGACGCCAAGAGCGCCAAGGATTATTTTTTAACACGATTTTAACAGGGCTTGGGTGCGAAAGTTTCCGGCTTGGCGCTCCCGTCGGCCGGTTCGCCAAGCCGGTTGGGGCCAACGCTCCGGAGCTGTTCTTTGCCGGGCCGCAAAGAAACATCATGATCTACTTGGCGACCCTTGGCGCTCTTGGCGTCTTGGCGGTTTTCTTACGGCCTATTTTGGACAAGAGTGTTAATTTTCTTTGTGTTCTTTGCGCCTTTGCGCTTATCAAACTCCGCGTCATTTCGGCGAAGATCAGATTTCCAGGGCGGCCAGGTATCCTTCGTGCACGGCTTCGATGATCTTGCGGGGCTGCTTGACGTCTCCGATCTTGATGTATTGAAAGCCTGAGCTCTTGAGCTCCGCCTCGATCTCGTCGTTGGGCACCGCGCCCAGGGCGAGGACCACGGACTCGGCGAGCAGCGCCTGGGTCTCGCCGTCCTTTTCGTAAACCACTCCCTCGTCGGCGATGGCCTTGACCTTGGCCTCGGTCAGCACGTCCACCCCCAGCAGGTCCAGCTCTTTTAAGAAGACCCAGCGGTTGGTCATTCCGATGTCCTTGCCGATCTTGGGGAGCATCTCGATGATGGTGACCTTCCTGGCGCCCGAGGTGGCGATGCGCTTCAGGGTCTCGTGGTCCTCGGCGTCGTGCTTGAGCAGGAACTTGATGGTGTCGCCGGAGGCGGTTCCGCGGTCGGCGATGGCGATGGCGGTCTCGATGCCCACGGCGCCTCCCCCGATCACGGCGACGGTTCGGCCGAGGTCGGCCTTGCCCAGGAGCGCGTCCCACGCGGTCACGACCTCGGGGCGGTCCACGCCGGGGATCTCGGGCACGAGCTGGCGCGAGCCGGTGGCCAGGATCACGATGTTGGGCCGGGTGCGGCGCACGGCCTGCATGGTGACCTGCTTGCCCAGCTTCAAGGCGATGCCGTGGCCCTGCACCTGCTTCTGGTAGTACTTGAGCAGCCGTCCGAACTCCTCGCGTCCGGGCGGGGCCGCGACCAGCGGGAGCTGTCCGCCGATGGCGTCGGCATGATCGAAGATGGTGACGTGGTGGCCGCGCTTGGCGGCGGTGACGGCGGCTTCGAGGCCCGCGGGCCCGGCGCCGATAATGGCCACGGTCTTGGGCTTGCGCACCCGGTTGATGCGGCGGTCGGCCTCGTATCCGGCCTCCGGGTTGCACAGGCACTCGACAGGCTTGCCGGAGAAGAGCCGGTCCATGCATCCCTGCAGGCAGTCCACGCAGGGACGGATGTCGTCGGTCTTGCCCTCGAAGGCCTTCTTGGCCCACTCCGGGTCGGCGATCTGGGCGCGGCCGATGCACACCATGTCCGCGACGCGGTCCATGAGCACCTTCTCGGCCTGCGCCGGCTCGACCAGGCGGTTGGAGGCGAAGACCGGGACGCTGACCGCGCGCTTGATGGCCGCGGCCAGGTAGGTGTAGGCGCCGCGGGGGACCATGGCCGGGAGCTGGGGCACCCGGGTCTCGTGCCAGCCGCCGGTGACGTTGAAGGCGTCGGCGCCGGCTTGCTCGAACACCTTGCAAAACTCGATGGCGTTGACGTTGGTGTTCCCGCCTTCCATGAAATCGTTGCCGGACACGCGCATGGTCACGGGGAATTCGGGGCCCACCGCGGCCCTGACCTTTTCCAGGACCTCGCGTCCGAAGCGGGACCGGTTTTCGAAGTTGCCGCCGTACTCGTCCTCCCTCAGGTTGGTGAGCGGCGACATGAACTGGCAGATGAGGTAGCCGGCGGAGGCGATGATCTCGACGCCGTCGGCATGGGCCTTCCGGGCGCGGGCCGCGGCCTGGGCGTATTTGTCCTGGACGGCAAGGATCTCGTCTTTTTCCAGGGCGCGGGGCGTTTCGTGGGTGTAGCGGGAGGGGACGGCGGAGGGGGCCACGGCCTGCTGGCCGCCGGCCAGGATGGACTGCATGTAGCGTCCGGAGTGGAAGAGCTGGAGAAAGAGGCGGGCGCCGTGCTTGTGAAGGGCGTCGGCCATGCGCTCCCAGTCCGGGATGTGCTCGTCGCTCTCGATGGTGGGCATGATCACGCCCGAGCCTTGCATCTCAATGCCGACGCCGCCCACGATCAGCAGCCCGCACCCGCCCCGCGCCCGCGCCTCGTAAAAATTGATGAGGCGGTCGCCGACCCGGCGGTTGTCGCAATAGAGCAGGCCGAAGGCGGGCATGGCGATGCGGTTCTTGATCTCCAGCTTGTTGATATGGATGGGGCTGAACAGCTTCTTAAACATCTTGTTTCTCCCTTTTATGGACAACCCGTGGACAGCAACGGGAACGGGCGACGTTATACCTGAAATCCGGGCGCGGAACGCATTTGACAATAACAGAGGGCTTGGTTCAAGTCAAACCTCACAAGGCCCCATGCCGGGAACTGGATTGAAATTCCTTTTTCTCGCAAAGGCGCAAAGACCGCAAAGAATTCAGATTATATTTTTTCTTCGCGCCCTTTGCGCCTTTGCGAGAAAAAATGATTTAAACGGGTTCCCTCCCTCGGATCCATGCCTGAAAAAAAAATCGCCTAACTTGCATTTTTTACTTGACAAATGCCATTTCATGTTTGTATAGTATAGGAAACCGGACAATGGCTGCGGCGGAATGTGGTTTTTTGCTCAAAAGCTCGTTGCGGAAATGGAACAAGGAGAAGAAGATGCGCAAAGCGGAAGCGAGATCCGGAAGCGTGGCGGCAATCCCGCCGAATTCACTGATTCAGGAGTTAAGCCACCTCTATCGTACCCTGCCTCCTGAAAACTATTTCCAGGCCGTGGAGGATTTCATTGACCAGGCCCGTCTCCGCCTGGGCGCGGTGCCGGACCCGGAGGAGCGGGAGCGGCTCCGGGAGGAGTACCGGGAGGCGGTCAACTTCGCCATGGACCTGGCGTGCGGGATCACGCAATAAAGAATTATTAACAGGGATTCACAGGATATTCAGGATAATTCTTTTTTATCCTGGACCTCCTGAATATCCCTGTTAATTTTCTTCTCTTCTCTCACTCCACCCGGTCCCGGTCTCCAAGCTCGCGGATCACGCGCGCCGGGCGGCCGGCGGCCAGGGAATGCGGCGGGATGTCATCGGTCACCAGCGAGCCCGTGCCGATCACGCAATGGTCGCCGATGGTCACGCCCTTGAGCACGGTGATGTTGGAGGGCATCCAGACGTGGCTGCCGATGATAACCGGCTCCGCCTCCGGCGGCGGCTCGTCGTTGTCCAGGCGGTGCATGTCCGAGTCCAGGACCATGCAGCCCCAGCCGATCAGGGTATGGTCGCCGACCGTGATGCTCTTCGAGGCCCCGAAGATGCCGCCGGAGAACCAGGAGCGCTCGCCGATCCTGATCTCGGCCCCGGCCTTCGCCGAGAACACCATGTCGTCGTCAAAGGTCTGAATCCATACGCCGCGGCCCAGGCTCACTTTGCTCCCCGGCTCCAGATGGAACGCCACCTTGTGGATGCCGCGCTCGATGATCACGTCCTGCTCGAACTCGACCCGCCCTGCCCCGGAGAGCAACAGCGTGCGCCAGTCCACCCGGCAGCCCGGCCCGAAGTGGATGCGGTCGCGGTAGCGCCACCGGAGCCAGCGGTTGCCCAGCGCCTGCTCCACGTACAGGAGCTTGAAAATCCGGCGCTCGCGCGGCGTGAGCTCGGGCAATCCGAAAAATTTGCTCTCCTTGCCCATGGCCTCTTCACGTTATATGCGGGCGAGCGGCGTGTCAATCGGCATGGCCGCTATACTAATGCAGTTCTGCTTGACTTAAGCAAGTCCCCGGATTATCCTGAATAACCGGTTTGAGTGTTGTTTCAGGCCGGTTTTCGGGGAACGAGGGAAGTTTCAGGGCGATATGACATGAAGTTCAACCTGCATCTCAGCGCGGCGCGCAGTGACGCCGAGGCCGGGTCGCGGCTTGCCGCGGTCAAGGCGGACGAGGACGGCATCGAGGCCATGGCGCCCAAGCTGCGGCATTATTGCGCGAAGCTTGAGGCCGTGCCGGCGCCGGCCGCGACCGTGATCAAGGAGCGGATGCTTATGCTGGGCGGCGAGGCGGCGGTGTCGGGAGAGGTGTACGCGGGCGGGTCCGGGCCGACGGACGTGCTCCTGATGGGAACGGCCGCGCAGCTCCGGGCGCTTGGCGGGAAACTCATGGGCCAGGGCCCCGGACTTGAAGAGCTGGCGGCGGACCTGGCCGTGTTCCTTGACCGCGTGGAGCGGCGGGTGTTCACGGTGCCGACGCCGCGCGGAGAGCTGGCGCTGGGCAAAGCGCCGGTGCTGATGGGCATCGTGAACTGTACTCCCGACTCGTTTTACGACGGGGGCCGGCATTTTGACCAGGACGCGGCGATCCGGCGGGGTCTCACGCTTTTGGAGGCCGGCGCGGGGATCGTTGACGTGGGCGGCGAGAGCACGCGGCCGGGCTCGGACGCGGTGAGCGATGACGAGGAATCGCGGCGGGTGTTGCCGGTGATCGAGCGGCTGGCCGCGGAGCCGGACGCGCTCATCTCGATTGACACCGTGAAGCCGGCGGTGGCCAGGCGGGCCATGGAGGCGGGCGCGGCCATGATCAACGACGTGTCGGCGCTCACTGACCCGGAGATGGCGAGGGCGGCGGCGGACACGGGCGCGGCCCTTGTGCTCATGCACATGCGGGGCACGCCCAAGACCATGCAGCAGGACCCGCATTACGACGACCTGTTCGGCGAGATCATCGCGTACCTCGCTCTGCGCATGGAACGGGCCATGGCCGCGGGCGTTCACGAGGAGAGCATCATCGTGGACCCGGGAATCGGGTTCGGCAAGACCGTGGCGCACAACCTGGAGCTGATCCGGGACCTGTGGCGGCTCCGGACGCTGGGCCGGCCCATCCTGCTCGGCCACTCGAACAAGTCCTACATCGGCGCCGTGCTGAACGCGGACAAGGACGACCGCTTCGAGGGAACCGCGGCGTCCCTGGTCGCCGGCATCATGAGCGGAGCGCAGATCGTGAGGGTCCATGACGTGAAGGGGATGAGGAGGTACGCGGAAATGGCGGGGGCGATTCAACTCGGATATAATTGGAAAGAGCCATGAGCGGTAAAAAAAAGAATGAGGAAAGCGGACCTCTCTGGAAGCATCCGGGCGGAAAACTGGTGGAGCTTGGCCCGGAAAAGCTAAGTGAAGCGGAACTCCTGGCGATATTAATCGGAACCGGGGTTAAAGGCCGGCCCGCGGAAAAAATCGCCCAGGATATCATCACCAAATTCGGTTCGCTCCGCGGAATGTGCAATCACCCTGTGGAAAAATTTCTGGCCTTCAGAGGAATTGGGGACGTTAAGATCATCAGAATCGTAGCAGCATTTGAAATCGCGCGGCGCTTGATTAAGGAAGCATTGGATGAGCAAGAAAAGGATAGCTAAGGGAAAAGACATCAAAATCCCTGAAACGATCGGCATTGAGGCCAGAAAAACCGAGCGCTCCGCGGTCGGAGTGCTGATGCATTGGATGAGAGAGATCATAGAAAAGAAAAATCTTGATCTCGGAATGCCCGACGTGGACACCAGCGGCTTAGACCGAAAGAGCCCAGACATTGTTATCTATGAATCCCCAAGAAGCCATAAAGTACTTTTAGTTATGGAAGCTAAACCTCCTTACTTTGATGTCTTTAACGAAAAAGAACTTAAAGAACCGGCTTGGAAAAAAGCGAATCAAAGGAAAGCAAAATATTTCGCCGTCACTAATTTTAAAACATTGCTCTGGTATAAAACCGAATCGGCTAACGCTCAACAACCTGAAGATGAACAGTTGGTCGATAAATTTCACCTTTCAGAGCTAGAAAATCTTGATACCCTCGAAGAGTCCAGATATAGCTCTCAAATTAAGAATGAACTCATCCATTTCTTAAAGATACTTTTTGAAGTGAAATCGGGAAAGGCACTTGAACCCAAATTGGCCATAGACGAATTCCTTGTTTTTCTACTTTACGAAAAAATCAAAACACTCTCCCGGTATTACAGCCAGATCATCTACGACCTCTGCCATAAGGATTCTTCTTTCGCAAATAAAATTATCAAATGGTTTTCGGAACAGGACTGGAATTTTACCTGGAGCCAGGAGAACTTTAATCAAACGGCGAGGCAAACCGCCTACCTTCTTATAAACAAGATTCTGTTTTATAACCTCCTGCAGGCCAAAAGGCCGCAAGAACTTGATCCCATGGAGCTGCCTGAAGGTTTAAGCAAGGGCGCATTGATTCAAGCATATTTGCAGGGATACTTCACACAGGTTCTCAAGATTGATTATGAAACAGTATATACAACTGATTTCATTGACAGTGTGGCTTTCCCCGAGTCTAAAGAGGTTGTTGAAGAGATAAAGAAACTGGTCAGACTTTTGAAACGCTATGATTTCTCCAAAATCGGTTACGATATAATCGGGAGGATATTCGAGAAGTTGATTCCTCCAGAAGAACGGCATAATTTTGGACAGTATTTCACCAGCCCTGACGTTGTAGACCTGATTTTACGTTTTTGCCTTCAACATGATGATGATCATATTCTTGATCCTTCCTGCGGGGCAGGAACTTTCCTTGTCCGTGCATACCAACATAAAAAAATGATGAACCAGATAAAAAGCCATGAGGAACTCTTGGAAACCCTCTGGGGAACTGATATAGCAAAGTTTCCAGCTCATCTTGCAACTATAAACCTCGCCATTAATGATCTTTCGGCAGCTCAGAATTATCCCAATATCATCCAGCAGGACTTTTTTGATTTTCGAGTAGGCAACGAGGGGTTGGATTTAGAAAATTGGAGGAAGACAAGGGCCGCAACACTTGGTTATCGTGATAGGGAAGTGATATATCCCCGTTGGTTTGACGCCATAGTGGGAAATCCCCCTTATACCCGACACCATCAAATCAGCGAACTTTCACGCCAAGAAGCTGTTTATAAAGAGAATCTTATTGAAAACGCCTTGCACGATATATCCGGAAAGAAAATGGCGGAAATTGAAAAACGTGCCGGGATACATGTCTACTTCTTCATTCATGGAACCAAGCTGCTTTTAGAAGGCGGCTATTTGGGATTTATCGTTGCCAACTCATGGCTTGATGCTGATTATGGAAAGGGACTGCAAACATTCTTTCTCGATAACTATAAAATTATAGCTATCATCGAGTCACAGGTTGAACGCTGGTTTGAAGCCGCAGAAGTTAATACCTGCATAGTAATTCTTCAAAAAAACAAGGATGAAAAAGAGCGCAATAATCATTTAACGCGATTCGTTTATTTGAAAAAGCCGCTTAATTACTTCATACCGCCGGCGAAAGACCTCTGGGAAAAGCAATTAGATCGTTTGCACTCCATTGACCGTTTTATTAAAACCATACTGGCGCATGACAACTTATATGAGAATGAAGACCTTCGTATCCGTCCTAAGAAACAGGAAGAGCTCGGAGAAGAAGGATATAATCAGCAAAATGAATATATGGGAGTAAAATGGGGAAATTACACTCGTGCTCCTGAAATCTTTTTTGCCATTCTGGAGAAAGCCCGAGGAAAGATTGTGCCTTTAAGGAACCTGGCAGAAGTTAATGAGGGGAAGCCCACTGGCGCAAATGACTTTTTTTATGTAAAAAAAGACATTGCTAATAAATACAAAATCGAAAAAAGGTTTTTGCGTCCAGGACTAATGAAACCTCGCGGCAGCAATTATTTTACATTATCTTCTGATAAAATTGAGAGATATTTTTTTACGGTTGAAGATGCCAAGTCTAAATTAAAGGGTACAGGAGCTTTGTCTTATATCAAACATGGAGAGCGCATGGAGATTAATACTCGGAATACATTTATTAATAAAAAAGAATGGTATAAGTTCGGCGCGAGGAAACCCGCAGATCTTTTATTACCTTGCGGGATAGGGGAAAGTTTTTATTGTATTTTCAATAATGCAAAAGCGATTTCAAGCAACAGCTTTACAGAGATCAGATTGCATGACCCCGAAACAACCGAGGTTTTATGGGCATTTTTCAATTCTCCGGTTGGCTGGTTGTTTCTTGAATTAGCTGGCCGGACTGGAATGGGCGGCGGTATGTTGAAGGTTGATCCTACCGACATTCGAAAGATGTTTGTCCTTGATCCTAAATATGGGGGAAAAACCATCCTGCCGCGGTTAAAAAATATGTTATCACGACCGGTTGGAACTATTGAAGAAGAAATATCGAATCCTGATCGTGAAATACTTGATCAATACGTTATGGCTGATATATTAAGGCTGAGCTGTCCTGCCTCAGTTGAAAATGGAGAGTCCTGCCGCCAAGATAGTTATACGAACAAGGAGGCGGGACGATGGAAGGGAAGCGGAGACGGTTTACGGCGGAGGAGAAGGTACGGGTGTTGAAGCGGCACTTGGTGGACAAGG
>DATKZS010000071.1:0-75284 GCA_035527835.1 bacterium | reverse complement strand
GTTCCGCGCCCCCGCCCCGCCGGTCCCGCGCCCGATACCGCGGCTCCCATTATTGGGCAGCCGAAAAACAATGTCAAAAAATCAGTGCTGTCCAAAATAAACGGACCGGAAAACCGCGAAGGCACCAAGAACGCCAAGGATTATTTTTAAACACTATTTTAAGAGGGCTTGGGTGCGAATGTTTCTTGCTTGGCGCTCCCGTCGGCCGGTTCGCCAAGCCGGTTGGGGCCAACGCTCAGGAGCTGTTCTTTGCCGGGCCGCAAAGAAACATCATGATTTACTTGGCGACCCTTGGCGCTCTTGGCGTCTTGGCGGTTTTCTTGCGGCCTATTTTGGACAAGAGTGACCCAATACGCAAGATTTTCAATTTTCATTCCAGTTTCTTGTCCCCTTTTCCCGGCTCGGGAGCAGGATAGCTTGTGGGGTATCCAGTCGGAAGACCGGGATCTTAACATTTAACATACGCTGTGGGATGATCGCGGCGTGTTTTAAATATCCCCTTCGGGGAAGATCATATGTTACGCGTGTCGCACCCCAGGGTAGGCCGGAGACGGCCAACCCTGGGCTCAAGTTAAGGAGCCCCTTCGGGGCACGCGGCCCTTCAGGAAGCAGGGGCGGGTCTTAACATTTAACATCCGCCGTTTGATCGCTCACGGCGCGCCGTGAGGCCGGTTGATTGAGGGGACTTGACGAATGGTGAAGATTGGTTATCATGTACATGATGATGATCATGTCAAAACTGGAGGCGGGATGGTTATGAAGGGATACACGATGGCCCAGGTGCGGCGGGAGCTATCCGAGCTGGTGGGTCGGGTGGCTTACGGGGGGGAGAGGATCACGATCCAGCGGCGGAACAAGGCGCTGGCGGTGATCGTGCCGGTCGCGGACGCGGAGCTGTTGGAGCGGTTGGAGGATGAGATTGACATCCGGGAGGCTGACAAGGCGCTCAAGGAAAAAGACCGGGCGATTGATTGGGCGGCGGCGGAGAAATACCTGGTTCGAACGAAAAAGCGCAAAGGGAGAAAATGACGTACCGGGTCAAGATCGCTCCCCGGGCGCTGAAGTCGTTGGCCAAGGTGCCGGAGCCGGATCAAACCAGGGTCCGCCACCGGATCAGGTTGTTGGCGGAGGAGCCGCGGCCGCGCGGGGTGGAGAAGATCAAGGGTCGAGAAGACCTCTACCGCATCAGGGCTGGGGATTACCGCGTGCTTTATGAAGTTGAGGATGATGTCCTTTTCGTGCTGGTGGTCCGGGTCGGGCACCGCAAGGACGTTTACCGGAAGATGGGGGATTGAATAGAAATATCCCCTTCGGGGAACGTCATATGTTACGCGTGTCGCTCCCCAGGGCAGGCCGGGGACGGCCAACCCTGTGCTATGTTAACCAGCATCTTCGGGGCAGGCTGGTCGTTTATGGAGCGGGTGGAAAACGGGGAGTTTTGCCATGGCGATTGACCGGAGAGGTTTCATGGCCGCGGCGGGAGGGCTTGCCGCGCTGTGGGCGGATCGAGGGTACGCTTCGGGTCCGGACCCGGTCCCGGTGATCCTGGACACCGACATCGGGACGGACATTGACGACGCCCTGACGGTGGCTTACCTGCTCGGCCAGGAGCGCTGCGAGTTGTTGGGGGTGACCACGGTCTTCGGCGACACGTTGGCTCGCGCGGGCCTGGTCTCCGCGATCTGCCTGGCCGCCGGACGCGAGGTGCCCATTCATGCGGGCTCGATGCAACTGCTTAACGGCGAGACCATCGCGGGCATGGTCCCGCAGGCGGTGGTGCTTCCGCGCTGGCCGCACCGCGATGATTTTGTCGCGGGCCGGGCGGTCGAGTTCATGTACGATACCATCCGCTCCCGTCCCGGGGAGGTGACGCTTTTAGCGGTGGGCCCGTTGACCAACGTGGCCCGTCTGTTCGAGACCCATCCCGACGCGGCCGCGATGCTTGGACGACTCACCCTGATGAACGGGTCCTTCCGCCTGCTCCTGCCCGAGTACAACGCCGTCAATGACCGCCGGGCCACCCGCATCGTCTACCAGGCCCAGGTCCCCGAGCTGGTGGCCGTGGATTTCGAGACCAGCCTCGCCTGCCGCATGACCAGGGAGGAGGCCAGGCGCCGGGTGCGGGGCGGGGCCCTCCAACCCGTGGCCGACATGGCCGAGGTATGGTTCAAGACGCTGCCCTTCGTGATTTTCTACGACAGCCTCGCCGCATCCACCATCTTCGAGCCCGGGCTGGTAAGGTTCCGCCGCACCCGCGTCCGTTCCCGGCTGGGCTATACCCTGCCGGGGATGACCGACCCCGCCGGAGTGCACCAGGTTTCCATCGGCGCTGACGGCAAGGCCTTTAAAAAGCACTACTTCGACACGGTGAGAAACGTGCAATAAATCCGGCGGCTGACTCCAGGGGGATGGCCATCATATCTTGCCTTTGAGGGAGGGCCGGCATGTTGTTTTGCCCTTTGAGGGCGCGGGGGTTGGGTCCGATCTTTCAGCAGGACCGACCTGAGCGGGGCATTAAAAACCTTTGTACTCCATGTGCTCGTCCCTGGTGATCCTGGTGGTTTCGAGGGTGATTTCTTTGGGCACGGTCTCTCCCTTTAGAATTTTGACGGAGGTCTCGATGGCCTCGGAGGCGCCGTTAGGGTAGATGAAGGTGGCGGCGAGCTCGCCGGCGCGGACCATTTTGACGGCTTCGCCCTGGCCGTCAATGCCGACGATGACCATTTGCTTTTCGCGGCCCAGGGCCTTGGCGGCGAGGAAGGCGCCGATGGCCATCTCGTCGTTGTGGGCGAAGACGGCGTCAATCTTGGGGAAGGCCCGGAGCGCGTTTTCCATTTTCTGCTTGGCGGGCAGGCGGAGGAAGTCGCCGATCTGCTCGTACACGACCTCGAGTCCCTGATGCTCGGCCAGGGCCTCGCGGAAGCCTCCGTGCCGGTCCTTGGTGGCGGTGGCGCCGAGCACGCCCTCGATCTCCCAGATCTTGGCCGGGGGCTTGAGGGTCTCGGCCAGGTATTGGCCGGCGGCCCTGCCGATGTCCCAGTTGCTGGCGCCGATAAAGGAGGTGAACTTCTTGCCGCGCACTTTTCGGTCCAGCACGATCACGGGGATGCCGAGGTCAAAGGCCTTGTCCACGGGCCCGGTGAGCGGCCCGGCCTCGCGCGGGCTTACGATCAGGACATTCACGCCCTTCATCACCAGGGCGCCCACGTCCGCGATCTGCTTGTCGTTTTGGTTCTCGCCGTGAGCGATCTCCAGCTTGAGCTCCGGATGACGCCGGGCCGCGGCCTGCATCTCATTGTTCTGGTTGACCCGCCACGGCTCCTCCGACGTGCACTGCGAAAACCCGATAACTTTCTCCATGGCAATCCTCCTTCATGGCGGAACATGTCAGGGCCGGCTTCATCGCCGGTTGCGACATCCCCAATTCTAGAACTTGCGCTCAAGCGAATCAAGGCGCGGGTCAACTCTCAGAACCTTGAGCGGCGCAGGGCCTCATACTGATTCTGGAACCCCGCGAGGGGTTGGAACGTGAGTAGCCGCAGGTGCAACCTGCGGAGCAGCCCCAGCGGAATATCAACCCTGAAGATGTTGAACCAAAAGCGTCCGCTCGGTTCGACCCCTTCAGGGTCGGGATTGTGCAGTACGCCTTTCCGGGGGTTTCACCACCCGGCTACTCACATCCTTCCCCTTCGGCGAAAAATTGGGACACCGATTATCAGTGCTGTCCAAAATAAACGGACCGGAGAACCGCCAAGACGCCAAGAGCGCCAAGGATTTTTTTAAACACGATTTTAAGAGGGCTTGGGTGCGAATGTTTCTTGCTTGGCACTCCCGTCGGCCGGTCCGCCAAGCCGGTTGGGGCCAACGCTGCGGAGATGTTCTTTGCTGGGCCGCGAAGAAACATCATGATTTACTTGGCGATCCTTGGCGCTCTTGGCGTCTTGGCGGTTTTCTTACGGCCTATTTTGGACAAGAGTGACCGATTATCTGAATTCTAAAATCCCCCGTCCATGGGGCAGTGGCGTATTAAATATTTCTAATAATTCGTTCGTTCCACGCTTGAAAAGGCGGTTTTTCCTTTACAGGCTGTAAAATCCGCCGACATGAATTTCTGTAGCATCCTTGGGTGTCCTTCCGGCCATGGAATAAATCTTTCGTTATTTCTTATAGTTGCGCATTAATCTTCAAAGCCACGGAGTTGGCACGATGGTTGCCCCTGATTATTACTGGATTAGAAAGAAAAGCAAGGAGTTGAGGCACATATTTCACATCTTGATCGCGGACAAGAACCGTCATGTTCGCGAGTTTTTGAGGCGCGAGCTTATTGGGGAGGGGTACGCGGTGCGGCTGGCGGGCGATGGGAACGAGCTTTTGAGGATTCTTGACGAGGACAAGACTCTGGATTTGCTGATCGTTGATCCGGATGTTTGGCCGGAGGGCGTGGTTGAGCTGGTGAAGCGTCTTCAGGCGCGGTGGCCGGGGCTGCCGGCGGTGGCGCACACGTTCGTGACGGAGGCGATGGATCGTCCGGGTCTCAAGGGCGCGTTCGCGGCGCTGATCGAGAAGAGTGGGAACCCGTCGTCGCTAAAGGCCGCGGTGGGCGAGGTGTTGCGGAGAGCGTACCCGGACCATTTCGTTTTGGCGGGGAGATCGCGGCCGGAGGATGGAAGGCGGCCATGAGCCAGGGTGGCCACGATGGTCCAGCGGAGCAGGCCCCGGGGCCTGACGGCGAGGCCCCGCGCGGTCACCCGGGCACGGCGGAATATTTCAGGCGGCTGCGGCGGCGGCTGGAGGTGGGGCTGCTGATCGCGTACCTGGTTCCGCTCTCGATCCTGTCTTTGTATTTCCATTTTCAGTTCAACCTGACGCTCAAGGAGAGCGGGAAGCTGCACCTTTTGGCGCTGGCGGAATCGCAGAAGAACACGATGGACCTTTTCCTGCAGGAGCGGGTGGTGAATATTTTCAATCTTTTTCACCTGAGCGAGTTCAAGCTGGCGCCGACGGTGGAGGACATGCAGACGTACTTGATGAATCTCCGCGAGGTGAGCGACGCATTTATTGACGTTGGTTTTTTCAACGATTCGGGAGTGCAGATCGGCTATGCTGGTCCGTATCCGTACTTGCACGGCAAGGACTACAGCCATGAGCAATGGTTCGGGACGCTGATGGGGCAGGAGCGGAATTATTACATCAGCGACATCTACCTGGGTTTCCGGCAGAAGCCGCACTTCACGATCGCGGTCCGTCAGCTCTTTGACGGGAAGCACTTCGTGATGCGGGCGACCCTGGACCCTGACAAGTTCTACATGTTCCTTCGCGGCCAGAGCCGGGGCAAGGGGGTTGACACGTCGGTGCTGAACCAGGAGGGCAAGTACCAGATCGTTGACCCGGACCACGGCGAGCTGCTGGGCGCGTCCGATTACGTCCCGCCGGCGGGCGCGGAGGCCGGGGCGAACGAGATCCGGGCGAAGGGGGGGCCGGAGCTGGCGGCCTACGCCTGGCTCAAGGAGGCGCCGTGGTGCCTGATCGTGCGGCAGCCGTTCGCGGCGGCGTACGCGGAGATGTACCGGGTGCGCACGGTGATGATCGCGGGCACGGCGGCCTTGGTGCTGGTGATGGTGGCGGTGATCTGGCTGATCGTGAACCGGCTTCTCAGGCGGGCGCAGGCGGTGGAGGAATCGCGGGCGGTGTTGAAGAGCCAGCTTTTGCACGCGGCCAAGCTGGTGAGCGTGGGCGAGCTGGCGGGGGGCGTGGCCCACGAGATCAACAACCCGCTGGCGATCATCGCGTCGGAGTCGGGCCTGATCCGGGACCTGATGGATCCGCAGTTCGGGGCGACCTATACGCCGGAGAAGATCGCCAAGGAGCTCGATCAGATTGACCAGGCGGTGTTCCGGGCGCGAGGGATCACGGAAAAGCTGCTCAGCTTCGTGCGCAAGAGCGAGCACAAGCTCACGCCGTGCAGCCTGAACCGGCTGCTGGACGAGGCGGTGGGCGGGGTCAAGGAGCAGGAGTTCCGGGTCTCGAACATCAAGCTCGCGCGCGACTACGCTCCGGGCCTGCCCGAGCTGATGCTCGACCCGGACCAGATGCGGCAGGTGTTCCTCAACATCATCAACAACGCGCACGACGCCATCGCCGGCGGCGGCAAGATCACCCTGTCCACGCGGCACGACGGCGAGACGGTGCGCGCCACCGTGACCGACACCGGAGCGGGCATGACCTCGGAACAGATGCACAAAATCTTCATGCCCTTTTTCACGACCAAGGAAGTGGGCAGGGGCACCGGGCTCGGGCTGCCGATCAGCCTGAACATAGTGGAGGCCATGGGCGGCAGGATCGAGGTGCAGAGCATGCCCGGCGCGGGCAGCTCGTTCACGGTGGTGTTCCCGAAGGCCGGGGCGGAGGCGAAGGTGGAGGGAACATGAGGAGAACCGGTTTCATAACGAGTGCAACCAGCTCGGATGAAGAGATTATTAACAAGGATATTCGGGATTTCCAGGATGATTTCCGGTTATTTAATAATCCTGAACATCCTGAATATCCTTGTTAAGAATTCTTGTCGGGGTTATGAAACCGAAAGGAGTGGACACAACAATGGGTGGGCCCGACACTCTTGTCGGGCGGCGCCGGCATGATTGACAGGCGCCGGGGACAGGAGTGTCCCCGCCACCGGATGCAGCCGGGAAAGGAGGGGAGCATGAAATGGAAATGCGTGTTTTTGAGGGGCCGCCATCTCAAGACCTGCGGTGCGGTGAAGGGGATCGTGGCGCTCTCCAGCCTCGAGCTCCAGCTGCTGTGCGAGGGCGGGGCGTTCGAGGACTGCCCGGTGTTCCAGACCTATATGCAGAAGCGCGGGGTCCGGATCAGGGAGGAGGAGTACGATAGGATGTTCAATGAATGGTGCTGCGCGCGCGGCGGGTCCGGAGAATTAAGTGATAAGGGTGCGTGAGCAGGGAGTGGGCGCGTGCGGTCGCGCGTTGAAATCGCCTGCGGCGAAACGGAAAGGGAAAGGGACATGGACAAAATCAATCTGCTGATCGTGGATGATGAGGAGGCGTTTCTGGAGTCAACCAAGAACCGGCTGGAGCTGCGCGACTTCAACGTGATCGCGGTGAACCGGGGCGACAAGGCCATCGAGGCGGCGCGCCGGCAGCCGATTGACATTGCGCTGGTTGACCTCAAAATGCCGGGGATCAGCGGCGAAGAGACGCTGGCGGCGCTGAAGCAGGAGCACCCGGGGATGGAGGTGGTGGTGCTCACCGGCCACGGCTCGGTGGACTCCGCGGTGGAGTGCACCAAGGCCGGAGCGTATTCGTACCTGCAAAAGCCCTGCGAGCTGGACAAGCTGCTCACGGTGCTGATCGAGGCCTTCAAGAAGAGGGTGATGAGCCGGACCCGGATGAAGCAGGAGCGGATCGAGGAGATTCTCAAGCTCGCGGGGGCCAGCTCGCCGCTGGCGATCCTGCGCAAGCTCAAAGAGATGGAGAGCGGCCAGACGGCGTAGTGTCCCCTGAATTGTGGCGCCGGCGTCCCGCCCGCAATCCTGGAAATGCAGGCCAGAGGCCCGCACCACATTGGAAGAGCTGGTTTCATAACCGTGTCAAGAATAAAAAAACAAGGATATTAAGGATAATCAGGATAAGAAAAAACTCGTATTTATCCTTAAAATCCTAAATATCCTTGTTTCTTATCTTCTGTTCGCGGATGATTGGGTGGGTTATGAAACCAGTTGGAAGGTGATTCCGGGACACGACACGAGAGGGGGCGAGCCATGAAACCCATCCGCCTGCTGATGGTTGACGACGAGGAGATATTTTTGTCTTCCACCCGAACGCTCCTGGAAAGGAGGGGCCTCACGGTGTCCACTGCCGGCAGCGGGACGGACGCGCTCCAGGTGCTGGACGAGCGGCCCATTGACGTGGTGGTGCTCGACGTGCGCATGCCGGGGATGGACGGCGTGGAGACGCTCCGGAAGATCAAGCAGCGTCATCCGCTGGTGGAAGTGATCATGCTGACGGGCCATGCCACGGTGGACTCGGCGGTGGAGGGACTGAAGCTGGGCGCGTTCGACTATCTGATGAAGCCCTGGGACCTGCCCGATTTTCTGGACAAGGTGGAACAGGCGCGCCGGAAAAAAGAGGCGGCGGAGGAGAGGCAGCGCAAGACAGCGAAGGGTGCTGACGCCGGGCGGTCTCGGCGGGAAGGGGAATGAGATGGGCAAGGATCGGGGCATCAACGTTTTGATTGTTGACGACGAGGAGCGGTTCCGTCAGACCACGGCGGTGATCTTGAAGAACCGCGGCTTCGAGGTGAAGGCCGCGGCGAGCGGCGAGGAGGCGGTGGCGGAGATGGCGCGGCAAGATATTGACGTGGTGGTGATGGACCTGAAAATGCCGGGGATGGACGGGAACCAGGCGCTCGCGGAGATCAAGCGGATCCGGCCGGAAACGGAGGTGATCATGCTCACGGCTTACGGGACCACCGACTCGGCGCGGCAGGGACTGATCGAGGGCATGTACGATTGCCTGGCCAAGCCCTGCGCCATCGAGGTGCTGGCGCAGAAGATCCGGGACGCTTCCGCGCGCAAGAACGCTCTCTCCGAGGCCGAGCGGCGGGTGCGGGACGTCATGCTTCCGCTCACGTCGTTCAGCACGATCCGCGAGGACCGGACGGTGGCGGAAGCCATCGAGGTCATCCTGCAATCATTCGTGCTGGCCATGACGGCCGGCGCGGCGCAGGAAACCGTGCACCGGTCCATCCTGGTCATGGACAACAACGGCAGGGTGCAGGGCGTGATCACCTTTACCGAACTGCTCCAACACCTCCAGCAAACGAACAACACCATGCCGGGCGCCGGAGAGTCCGCGGCGGACCAGCCCGCTCTTCAGAAGCCGCGCCGTCTTTCCGGAATGTTCACCATCCTGGTGCGCGACCTGGCCGGAAAAAGGGTCAAGGAGATCATGGCCACCGCGCCGCCGACCATTGCCGCGGACGCCGACCTGATGGAGGCCGTGGGCCGGCTCATCAGCCTCAACGTCCGCCGCCTCCTGGTGACCGATGGCGATGCCATCGTCGGCGTGCTGCGCGAGCAGGACATTTTTTTCGAGGTGGCCAACATCGTCAAACAGATCACGATCCAGTAGATGTTTCCTTGAGCGTGCTGGTTTGCTAGAATATCCGCCAGCCTGGAAAAGGAGTAATCATAATGTCGAGGCCGAGGGTGTGCGCGGCGATATTGAGTTTTTCGCTGATTTGCATGACGGCGTCTTTTCCCGCGGCGGGGGCCGAGGAGAAGCCCTCGCCGCCGCCGCGCTCCGGCATCGAGATGGGGACCATGCCGGCGGTGATCTCCTCTCCGGGCGTGCGTCTTGAAATCCACAGCTCCATCCACATTGACTACGTCGGGTTCGATGACGGCGAGCAATACATCAAGGACGTGGGCTCGCAGGAGAACAACATCTTCGAGCGGCGGGCCCGCATCCAGCTCCGGGCCAAGCTCTGGGACCGGATCGGCTTTTACATGCAGGGCGCGTTCGACGTCGCGCAGACCCCGATCCTCGATGCCATGGTCATGATCCCGTTCACGCCGTGGCTGGATTTGAACGCCGGCCTCATGAAGATGCCGTTCAGCGAGGAGCGGCTTGCGAGTTACGCCTCGGGCCAGCCGTTCATGGAGCGGTCGCTGGCCGCCAACCTCGAGCTGCGCCGCAGCCAGGGCGCGTCGCTCGTGTTCCATCCCGGCGCCGGCGCCGTCAACGTCTATCTCGGCTGCTACACCGGCGAGCCCATCGTCACCCCCAACACCGACGACGACTTCGAGTACGTCGGCCGCGTGGTCCTGCGCTTTGACTCGATGTTTGATGATTTTCCCGGCGCGGCCGACATGGCCGTATCTTATGCGCGCGGACGCCGCGCTCCGGAGCGGGACCTGACAAAATCGTTCGGCGGCAAGACCATGAACGAGCTCGCGTTCTTCGCGCCCATCCCGGTTGACGGTTATCGGACGCGGTGGGAAGGCGACGCGGAATGGCGCTATCGCTCGTTGTGGGTGGGCGGCGAGATCATCTCGTCGCGGGAGGAGCGCGACGGCGTAACCGTGGATCTGCGGACGGGCGGCGCGGACAAGGCCACCGGGCGCGACCTGGAGCCGCTCGAGGAACTGGGATGGAACGCGTTCCTGGTCTGGGTCATCACCGGCGAAAACGCGGAGGCCAACCTGCAGCCGTCGCGCGACTGGGGAGCGCTCGAGCTCGCCGCGCGCTACGGCGTGGTCAGCTATCAGACGGGCGAGAAATGGATCATGGGCGACACCGCGGTTCCCGGCCGCGAGGTGAGCCTCGCCTCAGCCGCGCTGGGCCGGCCATCAGTCAACGAGACCGCGCATGACCTCTACCTCGGCCTCAACTGGTTCCTCAAACCCGGCGTCTTCTTCCAGACCGCCGCCATCTGGCAATGGTTCGACGCATCGTCGCCCTATGTTGACCGCCACGATACATCCGACATAAACTATCGGGCGAGGGTCGGCGTGGCGTTCTGATCGCTCATCACCTTCCTGGAACCCCGGCTCCGTGAGGGCGCGTCACGCCGCGCCCCTGGCGGAGCGTCCACCATTCGCCGCTCCCAATTGTAATGCCGGTGCTTGAGGAGATTGCCATGGCGCGCGCGGCTGACCTGTATCTTGGCCGGATGGACCTGCGCAAGTATTGCGGGGAGGACACGTGCGAGCTGTGCAAGGTGGGCTCGTTCGAGGAATTCCTGGGCCGGCTTCAGGAGGGCCGGGTCCAGGCCGGATCGTGCCCGCACTGGCCGGCGTGGAGAGTGGAGGCCTTCCGCCTCGCGGTCCGGGCGGGAGAGGTGCTTCCGTCAACGCCGATGCTGGACGCGCCGCGGCCCACGGCGACCGGATTGGTCGAGCTCTTGGAAACCGACGAGACCTCCCCCGTGCTCGTCACCGGCAACTCCGAGTTCAGCGAGGCCGTGATGCTGGCGCTCCTGTCCATGACCTCAACTCCCATGAAGCTCCTCAAGGTTGACACGCTGGGCCATACCGTGGACATGGCCATGATCTTCAAATCGCTGACCGCCGGGAAGATCGCCGCGGCGCTGGAACCGTTGCGCATCAAGCCGGACCGCGTGAGCACGCGCGTCATCCTGCCCGGGCTCGCATCCGTGCTCGCCGGCGAGCTGGAGCTGCTGATTGGCCGGCCGGTGGAGATCGGGCCGGTTTGCGCGGCGGAGCTGCCGCTGTACATGGGGGAGGACTGGCAGCCGCTCGGCGGCGGTGCGGCGGAAGAGGCTTAGAAGCGTCAGTTGGTGTCGCCGCCGGCGGCCGTCGCCATGCGGCGCCTTTTTTTATGGGAGGTTGATGATGACGAGGAAGCTGAAGATATGTTTGCCGCTCGTCGCGCTCATGGCGCTGATGTCGTGTTTCAGCGCGATGAACGGGTATGAGAAGAATCCGTCGCTGCCCGCGGTTGGCGGCGCGCTCAAGGTGGAGGGGCTGAGGGCCGAGGTGAACGTTTACCGCGACGCTTACGGCATTCCGCACATCATGGCGGACAACGAGCATGACCTGTTCTTCGCGGCGGGTTACGTGCAGGCCCAGGACCGGCTGTGGGAGATGATTCTGTTCCGCGCGCTGGCCCAGGGCCGGATGGCCGAAATCTTCGGAGACGTCGGAGTGCCCGGCGTGCGGATGAGCGGCTATTCGCTTTCCACCGCCGCCATTGACCGGCGGCAGCGGATCATGGGCATGAAATACATGGGTGAAGTCGCGGCGGCCCTGGTGCGCGAGACCGACCCGCGCGTGTACGGGCAGTTGCAGTCGTTTTGCGGCGGGGTCAACGCCTTCATTGACTCGCACCAGAAATGGGAGCAGTTGCCGGTGGAGTTCCAGATCTTGAGGATCAGGCCCGAGCACTGGACCCCGGCGGACTGCGAGTCGTTCGGCCGGTTCATCGGGAGCATGTTGTGCGGGAACATGGAGGTCGAATTAAACCGCTTTGCGGCCATCAAGAAGTTCGGAGAGGAGAAGGGATGGGAGCTGTTCCCGCTGTTCGGAGGGCCCGGCATCGCCATCGTGCCTAAAGAGATACTGGCCAACAAGCTCGCGTCGCCGCGCGCGCTGCCGCCGGGCGGCCGGCCGTCGGACGAGGAGCTGGGGGAAGCGCCGGCCCTTACCGGTAACGCCGCCATGAAATTATTGCTGGCCGAGCAGGCGGTGCGGCTCGCGCTGCGCATTGATCCGTCGTTCGGCTCCAATAACTGGGTGGTGTCGGGAAAATTGACCGCGAGCGGCAACGCCATTCTGTGCAACGATCCTCACCTCAACCACATGGAGCCGTCGCTGTTTTACCTGATGCACCTCATGGGCGCGGGAATTGACGCCTTCGGGGCGTCGTTCCCCGGGAACCCCTACATCGTGCTCGGGCACACGCGGCGGCTGGCGTGGGGCGCGACGACCTCGCGGTCCGACGTGCAGGACCTGTTCGTGGAGACGGTGGACCCGAAGCGGCCGGGCATGTACCTGTACCGGGGCGAGTGGAGGCCGTTTATCGAGCGGACGGAGACCATCAGGGTGCGGGTGGGCTCGCGGCTCGTCGGGCGCGAGCTCAAGATCAGGCAGAGCGTGCACGGGCCGATCATGAACGAGATCGCGCCGGACCTGCCGCCGGGCACGCCGCCGGTGGCGCTACGGTGGACCGGGTGGGACCTTAGCCGCGACCTCAGGGCCTTCGAGCTGGCCGTTAGCTCGCGCTCGCCGGACGAGTTCATCGCGCGCTTCCGGGCGCTGCCGCAAAAGTTCGAGGTCAAGAACATCTGCATGGCTTACGATCTCCTGATGCGCGGGCAATCGCTCGACGATTTCATCCGGGCCATGGACCTGCTCGACCTGCCCAATCAGAACTGGATCGCCGCGGATTGGGACGGCCGCATCGCGTACCTGCCCGGCGGACTGGTGCCGGTGCGGGGCAAGGGCATCGGAGTGCTGCCCGTGCCCGGCGCCTCCGGCGGGTTTGACTGGACCGGCTTCATCCCGACCATGGAGCTGCCGCACGGCATTGACCCGGCGCGCGGCTACATGGCCAGCGCCAACGGCGAGGTGGTGGACGCGGAATGGTACCCGTACGTTTTCGCGACCAGCTACGGCGAGCCGTGGCGCGGGATGCGGATCGAGGAGCTGATTCAAGAACTCACTCCGCTGGATATGAAGGACATGGAGCGTATCCAGAACGACGTTTACGTGCGGCGGGCGGAGTGGGAGGTGCCCATCATCCTGCGCGCGGTAACCGATAAGAAGGTCACGGACCCGCGGGTGCTGCGGGCGGCCGCGGAGCTCAAGAACTGGGATTACGAGGCGGACCTGGACTCGACCGCCACGGTGATCTTCTTCGAGTTCGTGAAGGATTTAATGCGCAACACTTTGGAGGACGAGGCGGGCAAGGGCGGGGTCAAGCACTTGCAGTTCGAGGGGTATCCGGACATGGCGATCAACATCTGGCTTACGCGCGGCTCGTCGGAATTCTTCGACGACGTGCGCACCGGGGGCGTGGTGGAGGACATGGACGATATGATCGTGAAGTCGCTGGGCGACGCCATGGCGCGGGTGGAGAAGAAATACGGTCCTGACCCGGAGGACCGGCGCTGGGGCAAGATCCACTACATCAAGTTCTACCACCTGCTCGGGCTCGGTCCGGGCGGCGTGATGTCGGTGGGTCCGTTCCCGCACCTGGGCGCGGACCAGACGGTGCGCATGGCCAAGGCGGCGGGGTTCGGGAGGAAGCCGTACAAGACGCTGATGGGTCCGTGCTTTCGGCACATCATGGATCTGGGCGACCCGGACGGCGCGCTGCTGGTCATTGACGGCTCCGAGTCCGGGCAGTGGCTCTCGCCGCATTACGACGACATGCACCAGCTGTGGCTGGGCGGCGAATACGTGACCGCGGTGATGGACGCGGAAAAGGTGAAGGCGCGAGCGGCCGATCATCTGCTGCTGACTCCGTGATGAGGTCCGTGAGCATTTGATGCTGGAGGCGGCGCTCGGCATCGGAGCGGGGCACGTGAATGGATTTTCCTTGGGTATCAATGCCGGCGTAGTACATGGCGGTGGCGACGGTGCCGGGCGTGGGGATGAAACACTGGACCTGGCGCGGCTTCCAGCCCCTCGATGCGAACCATCGCGCCAGTGCCTCCATGTCCCGGCCGGTGCAGCCGGGGAAGGCGCTGATCAGATACGGCACAATGTACTGCTCCTTGCCTGACTCGCGCGAGCAGGCCTCGAACTTTTCCAGGAACAGCGTGAACGAGCGGAAGGATGGCTTGCGCATGAGCCGGAGCACGCGCTCGGAGGCGTGTTCGGGAGCGAGCTTGAGCTGTCCGCCCACGAAGCCGGCGATCAGCCCTTGCGCATAGGCATCGTCCGTGAGCGCCAGGTCGTGACGCAGGCCGCTGGCCACGCGCACGTGCTTAATTCCATGCAGGCGCGCCACTGTCCGCAGCAGCTTGAGCTGCGCCGCCTGGTTGGCCTGGAAGCTCGCGCAGATTTTCGGATGGAGGCAGCTCGCGCGCCGGCATTGGGCCGGGTCACTGGCGCAGGCCGCGCCCCACATGTTCGCGCTCGGGCCGCCGACGTCGGTGATGCTCCCCTTGAAGTCGCCGTGCTCAGCGAGCCTCCGGGCCTCCGCGATGATCGAGTCCGCGCCGCGGGAGGCGATGCGCCGGCCCTGGTGCAGCGCGAGCGAGCAGAAGGTGCAGCCGCCGGCGCAGCCGCGGTGCGAGGTGATGCTGAACTGGATCATCGAGAGCGCGGGCACGGGATCATGATACGACGGATGGGCCAAGCGCGTGAAGGGAAGGGAGTAGAGCAGGTCGAGCTCGGAAGTGGAGAGCGGCGGGGCCGGGGGCGCGATGATGACGTCGCGGCCGGCGGAGGACTGGATGGCCCATGACGCGCCGTCGTGCATCTGGCGCTCGAGCGCGAGCGTCGCGTCCATGAGCTTGCGTGGATCGTCCAGGATTTCCTCGTGCGACGGCAGGCGCACGACGCGGGCGCGCTCCGGGAATGAGAAGGCGGGCCCGGAGCGCCGCGGGGCGAAAACGGCGCCGGGGATCCCTTGAAGCGCGGACCCGGAGGCCAGGCGGCGCGCGATTTCGAGGACGGCGCGCTCGGCCATGCCGTAGACGATCAGGTCGGCCTTGCTGTCGAGGAGGATGGAGCGGCGGAGCTTGTCGGACCAGAAGTCGTAGTGGGAGGCGCGGCGCAGCGAGGCCTCGATGCCGCCGATGACCACGGGCAGGCCGGGGAAGGCGTTCTTGAGGAGCGAGGCGTAAACCATGGTGGCGCGTTCCGGCCGCGCTCCGGAACGGCCGCCGGGCGTGTAGGCGTCATCGGAGCGCTTTTTGCGGAAGGCGGTGTAATGCGCGAGCATCGAGTCGAGCGCGCCGGCGGTGACGCCCGCGAAGAGGCGCGGCCGGCCCAGCCGCGCCACGTCGGCGGTGGTGTCCCATCGCGGCTGGGCCACGATACCGACGCGGAAGCCATGATGCGCGAGCCAGCGGCCGAGCAGCGCGGCGCCGAAGGACGGATGGTCAACGTAGGCGTCGCCGGTCACGATCAGCACGTCAATCCCGTTCCATCCGGTCCGGCGCATCTCATCGCGGTCCATGGGAAGGAAGGCGGCGTTTCCGGAATTTTGTTTTTTAGACATTATAATCAAGCATAGCACACGCGCCGCTCCCTGGTTGAAAGCCCTGGTAACGGTGCGCATAATGATGGCGAGGAGTGAGGAAGTGTCAGAGGAAAGCGGTGAAGTGAGAGGGATGGCGGGGGAGTCTCCGGAAAATTTTGCGCTGCGCTGCAAGGGATTGGTGAAGAGCTATGCCGACGTGGTCGCGGTCAATGGTCTTGACCTTGAGGTGCGGGAGGGCGAGTGCTTCGGCCTGCTCGGTCCGAACGGCGCGGGCAAGACGACGACGGTGGAAATATTGGAGGGTCTGACTCCGCCGGACCGGGGTGAGGTGGAGGTGCTGGGGCGTAAGTGGGGCCAGGGCCGCGACGCGGAGCTGCGGGGCCGCCTGGGGGTGCAGCTCCAGGAGACGCAGTTCCCGGAGAAGCTGACGGTGGAGGAAGTGGTGCGGCTGTTCCGGAGCTTTTACGCGCGGGGTCACGACATCGAGGACGTGATCCGGATCGTGGAGCTCACGGAAAAGGAGAAGGCGCGGGTGGGAAAATTATCCGGCGGACAGAAGCAGCGGCTGGCGCTGGCGTGCGCGCTGGTGGGCGACCCGGAGCTGCTGTTTCTGGATGAGCCGACGACCGGGCTCGACCCGCAGGCCCGGATCCAGGTGTGGGCGCTGGTGGAGGATTTTCACCGGCGCGGCATCACGGTGCTTTTGACCACGCATTACATGGAGGAGGCGTCGCGCTTGTGCGACCGGGTGGCGATCATGGACCACGGGAGGCTGATGGCGCTGGGGAGCCCTTCCGAGCTGATCACATCGTTGGGCGCGGACCAGGTGATCGAGTTCAGCGTTGACGGCGCCATGGAGAATTCGGAGTTGAGCGGGCTTCCGGGAGTGACGGGGGTGAGCATGAAGAACCACGATTTTCTGCTGCACGTCTCGAACACGGCGGTGACGCTGCCGGCGCTGCTTGACGAGCTTTCGCGGCGGCGGCTCCGGCTTGACGCGATGACCACGCACCAGGCGACGCTGGAAGACGTTTTCATCAAGCTGACGGGGAGGAAGTTGCGCGATGCCTGACGATGGGCAAGATGGCGGAGGCGGGAAGGGGTCGGCGTGGGGCGAGAGCGGGATCGGGAGCGTAACGAACCTCAATCCGTTGTGGGAGCTGACGCTGGCGCGGGTGCGCGAGTTCGGGCGCGAGCCGGAAGCGGTGTTCTGGGTCTTCATCTTTCCGGTGCTGCTCGCGCTGGCGCTGGGAATAGCTTTTCGGAACCGCGCGCCGGAACAGGCCGTCGTGGGCGTCGAGAACACGACGCCGCGGGCCGCGATGGTTATGGATATGCTCTCGCGCTCCGCCGACATCAAGGCGACGCTGCTCACTAAAGAGGATGCGGCGCAGTGGCTGCGCACGGGCAAGGCCGACCTGGTGATCGCTCCCCCCGGCGGCGGCCAGGCTGAGGCGCCGGACGCGCCGGGCGTCAACGCGGCCCCGCCCGCTTCCTTCTCGTTCCTTTACGACCCGACGCGGCCGCAGAGCCGCGCGGCGCGGCTGGTGGTGGACAATGAGTTGCAGCGGGGCCTGGGCCGGCGAGACGTGATCCGGGCGCGGGACCGGTTCGTGAGCGAGTCGGGCGCGCGCTACATAGATTTTCTGATCCCGGGCCTGATCGGCCTCAACCTGATGGGCAGCGGGATGTGGGGCGTGGGCTTCAACATCGTGCAGGCGCGGACCCGGAAGCTGCTGCGGCTGCTCACGGCGACGCCGATGCGGCGGCCGCACTTCCTGCTGTCGTTCATGCTCTCGCGCCTGGTGTTTTTGGTGCTGGAGGTGGTGGCGCTGATCGGGTTCGGGTGGGTGGTGTTCGGGGTGAAGGTTCACGGCTCGATCGCTTCGCTCACGCTGGTGACGATCATCGGGGCGATGACGTTCGCCGGTCTCGGGCTGCTGACGGCGGCGCGGTCGCGGAGCGTGGAGGCGGTGTCGGGGTGGATGAACTTCGTGATGCTGCCGATGTGGCTGTTGTCGGGCTCGTTCTTCGCCTACTCGCGCTTTCCCGAGTTCACGCACCCGTTCATCCGGGCGCTGCCGCTGACGGCGCTGAACGACGCGCTCCGGGCGATCATGAACGACGGGGCGTCCATCTTTTCCATCTGGCCGGCCATGATCGTGCTGCTGGTATGGGGGGTCATGAGCTTCGTGGTCGCGCTCAAGATTTTCAGATGGCAATAGCGTCGCTAGTAGTTCGAAAAATAAGCCTTCCAAGAATTATTAACAAGGATATTCAGGATGCTCAGGATATGAAAAAAAACCAGTGCTGTCCAAAATAAACGGACCGGAGAACCGCCAAGACGCCAAGAGCGCCAAGGATTATTTTTAAACAAGATTTTAAGAGGGCTTGGGTGCGAATGTTTTTTGCTTGGCGCTCCCGTCGGCCGGTTAGCCAAGCCGGTTGGGGCCAACGCTCCGGAGCTGTTCTTTTTGGGGCCGCAAAGAAACATCATGATTTACTTGGCGATCCTTGGCGCTCTTGGCGTCTTGGCGGTTTTCTTACGGCCTATTTTGGACAAGAGTGAAAATAACAGAAATTATCCTGGGAATCCTGAATATCCTTGTTAATAATCTTTTCTTTTTCTGATCCCGCGATCAGGTCAGGCGCGAAGGCGCTCGAGGATCTCCAGGTAGCGTTTGGCCAGGGCCTTGCGGTCGTAGTTGGCGACCACGTATTCGCGGCCGCTCCTTCCCATTTCCTCCAGTCGGGCGCGGCCGGATGAGAGGCGCTGAATCGCTTCCACCATTGCCGGCACGTCCTCCGGCGGCACGAACTCGCCGGAGGCCGAGGTCTCGACGATGTTCCTTGGCTCTCCGTCCACGGTCACGATCACGGGCCGCTCCATGCCCAGGTACTCGAAGAGCTTGGAGGGCAGGACCTCCTGGAAGAGGGGAGTGTTGCGCAGGGTGACCAGTCCGAGGTCGCAGGCGGCATAATAAAGCGTCACCCGGTCCTTGGGCTGCTGGTCAATGAACGCGACGTTCGCGAGCTTCCATTCTTGGGCCTTCTTTTTCAGCGCTTGTTTTTCAGCGCCCTCGCCGACGAAGACGAAGAGCTTGGCGGGGTCGGCGCAGAGCTCGCGCGCGGCTTCGAGGACCTTGTCGAGGGCGTGGGCCATGCCGTGGGTGCCCACGTACATGATGACGAAGCGGTCGTCCCATCCGTATTCGCGGCGGACCTCGTTGTCGCGGGGGCCGGGGATGAAGATCCCGGTATCAATGCCGTTGGTCACGATGTCAATTTTTTGCGGAGGCACGCCGTAGAGCTCGATCATCTTGCGGGAATAGCCGGGTCCGACGGTGACGATGCGGTCGGCCTTTTTATAAAGGAACGCGGCGACCTTTTTGAGTCCGCGGACGACGATGTTTTTCCGCATGGCCTCGACGGCGATGATGGACTCGGGCCAGAGGTCTCTGACCTCGAAGATGAAGGGCACGCGGAACCACCTTGCCAGGGCGTATCCGGCGCAGGCGCAGAGGAGTTGGGGGGAGGTGGCGATAACGACGTCCGGTTTTTCAACTCGGGCCATGCCGACCAGGATGGCGGAGCACATGAAGGAGGCGTAGGAGATCATGCGCTTCACGATGGCCTTGTTGGGCGTGGCGTAAACGTAAGAGCGGACGACGTCAATTCCGTCTTGACTCTCGCGGCGGGTAATTTTATAGCGGTCCCGCGGCGCCTTGATTCCGACGGGGTGGTGGGCGAAGCCGGTGAGGACGGTGACCTCGCAGCCGAGGTTCACCCATTCGCGCGAGAGCTCGTGGACCCTGGCGGCGGGCGCGCCCATCTCGGGCGGGAAGTACTGGGAGACGTAAAGGATGCGCATTGATTTTATTCTTCGGAGATCACGGCGCGGACGGTGACCGGCAGGGGCGCGTCAACGCTCCAGCCGATGCGGGCGGCGGCAAGCTCCAATCCGTACTCGGGATGATACGGCCGCTGCTCCAGTCTCAGCTTCATTTCTGGCGGGCCTTGCAAGCCGACGTGCACACGAAGCGGTCCGTTGCAGAGCTTCCATCCGGAGGGCGCGGGCTCGGCCCCCCAGCCGGGCGCGAGCAAGAAGCCTCCCGAGACCTCGTGCGTGCCGGCGCCCGTGATTTCATCGGACACCGTGAGCACGCCGTCAGCGGTGATGGAGAGAGTGCGCGCGTGGCGGGGCCGGCCGGGCCGGTGGTCGTAGCCGTCGTGGGACGCGGAGGCGCTCATGGCGCCGCTCGCGATCTCGGCGCTGACCTTGAGAGGGCGGGCGCGTCGGCCCACGCGGAAGATGTGCCAGACCTCGCTGGAATCGTCGCCGTCAATGCACACGGTGTTGTGGGCGGCGGTGGAGCGGTCATAGTCGCGGCGGGCGTCATGGTCGTAGGCGTAGGTCCCCGGGTCCACGAAGAGGCGGGAGCCGCGGAACGAGCACTCGATGGAGAGGGTGTCGGCGTGGGCGTGTCCGGGCTGATAATCAGGCCCGACCGGGCCCACGTCGAAAAAGACGGTCCAGGGAACGCCGCGCCAGACGACGAGGCCGGTGTCGGGGAAGAGCCTGCCCCCGGCGGGCGGGCCGGGAGCGACGGCCGCGCCGATGGCGTTGCCGAGAGATAACATGCGGGCGGGCCCGGCCGAGCCGTTCATCGCGGAATCGTTAAAGAGCGCGATGCCGCCGTCCGGGTGCACGATCCATCGCAGGAACCCCGCCATTTTTTTCCAGGCCTCGATCATGGCGGCGCGCGCGTCCGCGTTTTCGAGGAGGAGGGCCAGGGAGAGCACGTCTTCCATGACGTGAAGGTGATACATGGGGCTGCGCTCGAAGTGGCCGCCGTCGGGGAGGACCTGCTCGGGGACCTCGGCCGTGGCGATGCGGGCGGCGGAGGCGAGCCAGTCGCGGGCGTCGTTGCCGGGGAAGAACCTTCCGGCCCAGGCCAGGCCGGCGGCGTCGCGGAGCACGTGGTTGGCGCGCAGGTCCCACTCGACGTGGTCATTGAGATAATAGGCCTGGCGCCACAAGCTGGTGAGCATGGTCTGGCTAAGTCCGGGCGGAAAGGGGACGCCGCTCGCTTGCAGGGCAAGCAGCGCCCTGATCCACCAGGTGAGGCGGGTGGCGATGACGTAGGAGTTCCAGACCAGATGGCGGGAGCCGGGGGCCTCGAGTGCGCAACGCCGGATCCAGTCGGTGAGATAGTGCGCCAGGAGGCCGGCGGCGGCCGCGGATGAGGGAGCGGCGGGAGCGGCGGCTTCGGCGAGGTCGTAGATCCAGTAATGGTAATGCAGGGTATTGATCCAGAGGCGGTGCTCGTCCTGGTCGCCCAGGCGCCAGTCCGGACGGTCCTGGTTGATGTTAGACGCGCGATTGAGGTGGCGGAACTCGCCGCGGTCCAGCATGGCGACGCACTCCTCGCCCACGGGTCCGGGGCGAAGGAAGAGGGGCATTGGAGGGAAGCGGGCCCCGAGCGGGGCGATGGCGGATTCGGAAATTTCCGGAGGCGGAGAGGGCAGGGGGGACGGAGAGAATATTTTTTCCAGCATGTAGCGGGGCCGCCAATAAAGCTGGTTCGCTTTCAGTCGGTTGATAGTGCGCAGGTATCTGGCGGCGTCTTGCAATTTCATGGGATATCGAGGGGCATTCCCTCGCGGATGCTCCGCACGGCCAGGATGGCGGCCAGGGATTCAGCGCGCAGGTCGGTCCAGGGGATGGGCTGTTCTCCGCCTTTGAGCAGTGCCCGCGCGAAGGCCTCGACCTCGGCGCGGTGGCCCTTGTCCTGTTTCATGGCGCCGGTCTTTTTGATCTTGCCGTTAATCACGGTGACGGTCTCCTTGAAGTCCTCGATCACGGCGATGCGGCCGGCGCCGAAGATTTCGACGCGCTCCTTGGGATAGGCCTTGTCGCCTCCGGCCAGGTAGGCGATGGAGGACACGGAGCCGTTTAGGTGGCGGAGCGTGATGAAGCACTGGTCGTCGGTGACGGCGGGAGCAAAGGCCCCTCCCACGGACTCGGCGAAGACGCGGACCGGGGGCGAGCCGGCCAGGAAGCAGGCCAGGTCAATGGCGTGGCAGGCCTCGCCGATGATGCGGCCGCCGCCGGCGTCGTCGTCCTGGATCCAGGTATCGGCGGGAATGGCGCCGGCGTTCATGCGGATTCCGATGGTGAGCGGCGCGCTGACTTCAGCGAACACTTCGCGGGCCTTGATGGCGCTGGGCGAGAAGCGGCGGTTGAAGCCGACCATCAACAGCGGCCTCGGCTCCGCCATGCTCATGAGCGCGGCCTCGATCTCATGGATTTCCTCTTCGCGGAGCGCGAGCGGCTTTTCCACGAACACGTGCTTGCCGGCGCGGATGGCCTTGATCACCTGGCCGGCGTGGAGGTGGTGGCGGGTGATGATGAACACGGCCTTGACGGCGGGGTCGTTGATCACCTCGTCCTCGTCGGTGGTGACGGAGGCAAATCCCAGCTTGGCGCCGGTGTCGGCGGCGGAGAGCCCTCCCGCGGAGCAGAGGATGCGGGGATCGAGCATAGGGTTCTTTTTAAGGAGAGGGAGGAGCACGGCGCGGGCAAAGGCGCCGGAGCCGAGACAGCCGATGCCGAGGGCGGAACCCGCGGGCGCGGCTTTAAGCATGATATGGCGCTCGCGGCGCGGGGACTCGGCGTCGGGGTATTCCAGGAGCATGGCCAGATACGGCTCGCCGGCCGTCTCGATGATGCGGTAGGCTTTTTGGGCGTCCTCGATCTTGAAGCGGTGGGTAATGAGGGGCGAGACGTCCAGCCTTCCGGCGGCCATGAGGTCGAGGACGGCCTGCATGTTGCGCTGCTCGGTCCAGCGCACGTAAGCGGGCGGGTAATCGCGTCCGGCGTCCTCGTAGGCGTAGTCGTAGCGGCCGGGCCCGTAGGAGCAGGACACGACGAACTCGGCTTCCTTGAAGTAGTAGGGCCTGCGGGGCAGGTCGAGCCCGACGGCGCCGACGGCGACCACGCGCCCTTTTTTACGCACGGCCTCTCCGGCGAGCGCGACGGGCTGGTCGGAGTCGGTGGAGGCGGTGATGAGCACGGCGTCGGCGCCGAGGCCGCCCGTCATGGCGGCGACGTCGGAAGCGCCGAGCCCGGCGCGTGAGTGCGCGCCCATTTTTTCGGCCAGCGCGCACTTGGCCGGGTCGAGATCAGTGCCGATCACGCGGCATCCCGCGGCCTTGAGCAGGGCCACGGTGATCTGGCCGACCAGTCCCAGTCCGATGACCAGCGCGGTGTCGCCGAGTCCCGTGCGGGAGAGGCGCACGCCCTGCAGGGCGATGGCGCCGAGCACGGTAAAGGCCGCGTGATCGAAGGAGACGGCATCGGGGACGCGGGCACAGAGGTTACGGGGCACGCAGACGACGCCGGCGTGGGGCCCGTTGGAGGCGGCGCGGTCGCCGGGCTTCAGGTCCTGTACTCCCTCTCCGCAGGCGATGACGACGCCGGCAGAGCTATAGCCCATGGTCATGGGCTCGTCGAGCCTTTGCAGGACCTGGGCGATGGTGGAGAAGAACCCCTCGTTCTTGAGTTTTTCGATGACCCTTCTGACCTGGTCGGGCCGCTCGCGGGCCTTGCCGAGGAGCGACATGCGGGCGAGCTCCATGGCCATTTTTTCGGTGCCGGCGGAGATCAGGGACCGGGCGTTGGCGATGAGGACGTGGCCGGGCCGGGCCATCGGGTCCGGCGCCTTGATGACGGAGAGTTTCCCGTTCTTGAGGTTTTGAACTACTTGTCTCATGACCGCTCGATATATTTAGAAGGGAAGCCGGCGTCATCCATGAAGATCTGTCCCCAGAGCTCGATGGTGAGGACGGCCCATTGCAGCATATAGAGGTCGGCTTTTCCTTCCTGGCTACGTCGCCTGGCCTCTTGCAATCCGGCGTGGTTGAACCATCCGCGGCGTTTCACGGTCTGCTCGGAGGTTAGATCGTTCCACAGCTCGCCCAGGTCGTAGCGCAGCCACTTGCGGTAGGGCGCTCCGAAGCCGGCCTTTTTCCTCTTGATGATCTCGTTGGGAATAATTCCTCTGGCGGCTTCCCTGAGTATGGCCTTGGTTGTGTTCCCTGACACTTTCCATTCGCCGGGGTATCCGACGGCTTTGTTGACCAATTCGAGGTCGAGGAGAGGGACTCTGGCTTCGAGTCCGACGGCCATGCCCATTTTATCGGTGTATAAGAGATTGTGGTTGGGAAGGTAGAATGACAGGTCGCGTTCGAGGAAGCGGTCCACGCCCTTTAGTCCCTGCTCGTTCATGTGCTCGAGGCATTCATCCCAGGGGCTGCTTTCGCTCACGGCCTGATAAAAGTCCGCGTCCAGGGCCTTGATGATTTCGGGGAAAGGTGTGGAGCCGCAATATGCGAGGAACCTCTTGTCGGGGTTGGGATTCAACCCCTGGAAGACCCTGCGGACCCGTCGGGCGGTGGCGCCGATGCCCCCCTCCATGGAACCAGGTATCATGTCGGCTCCGGTTGAGAGCGCGCGCTGGAGGGCGCCGGGTAGACTGCTCATCCAGTTGGTGGTGGACATCACCTGGTATCGGACGTAGCCTCCGAAGAGCTCGTCACCGCCCTGTCCGGAGAGCAAGACCTTGGTGCCGTGCTCGCGGGCCGTGTTGCTGATAAGGTATGAAGCGATGGCGGCGGGGTCGGCGATCGGCTCGTCGAGGTGGTAGATGAGCTTGGGCCAGAGGGATACCATTTCCGGCCTGATTTCCATCTCTTCCAGGCGGATTCCCAGGAGCTTCGCCAGCCGGTGGGCATAGGGCACATCATCGGCGAAGTTATCGAGTACGTTTTCGGAGGCAGGGTAGGTAATGGTATAACAGCGCAGTCTGTCGCCCAGGTCTCGGGAGGCGAGGACGGTGATGAGGCTGCTGTCAAGTCCTCCGCTGAGCAGTGTCCCCACGGGAACGTCCGAGACGAGCTGGCGCCGGGTGGATTGTTCCAGGGAATCCCTGAGCTCGCGCACGGCGCCGTCGTGGTCGGCCGGGGCGTGATTGCTGAAGGCTGGTTTCCAAAAGCGCTTGATTTGGGGGCGCGGGTCTGATGCTTTCCAGCGCAGCACGCTTCCCGGAGGCAGGCGATAGATTCCCTTGAAGGCGGTGCGGTCGTTGGAGGCGTGGCAGAATGCCAGGTGCTGATACAAGGCGATGAAATCGGGTTCTCTCCGGACCGCGGGATGGGCCAGGATGGCCTTGATTTCCGAGGCGAAGACCAGGGTCCCGGGCCGGGGCTCGGCGTAATAGAGGGGCTTGATGCCGACATGGTCCCGAGCCAACAGCAGGTTGCGCTCGCGCTTGTCCCAGAGGGCGAAGGCGAACATGCCGTTGATCTTTTGGATAAAATCCTCTCCGAAGACGGCAAGCCCCAGGAGCAGCACCTCGGTGTCGCCGCTGGATTTAAAGACACAGCCTTTGCCCTGGAGCCGCCGGCGCAGCTCGAGATAGTTGTAAATCTCTCCGTTATAAACCAGGACGAAACGTCCGTCTGGGGAGGTCATGGGCTGGGCAGCGTTTTCGCTCAGGTCCAGAATGGCGAGCCGGACATGGCCCAGGGCCACCTGGCCGGCCACATCCTCGAACAGTCCCATCCCGTCCGGGCCGCGATGGGCCTGGAGGCGGCTCATGCGCAGCGCCAATTCCGGAATGAACTCACCAACAAGACCTGCAATCCCACACATCGGATTATTGGACCCTCATTGAAAAAAAAGTGTTCGCGAAAAACCAGGGCCTTGGTCAATGCCCTGGCCGCTCAGGGCGCAGTTCGGCCGGATAGACGATCCATCATCCGGCGGCGGCCCCTTTCCAAAGCACATCTTCCGGCCTGGCTCCGCCGCCCAGCGCCCACTTATAAATCTCGACCATTTTCCGGGCGCAGGCTTCCCAGGTGAATTTCTCTTCGACCAGGGTGCGGCCGCGCCCGCCCATGGCGCGTAATTCCGAGGGGTCCAGCTCCAAGGCCTCCCGCATGGCATTGACCAGCGGCTCGACGCCGATGTCTATCCACCAGCCGCAGTTACGCAGCTTCAAGTCTTCCCAGGGCGCGCCTTTCGTGGTGATGACCGGCAGTCCTGAAGCCAGCGCCTCCGCGATGACAATACCGAAGTTTTCATCCAGGGTCGGAAGGATGAAAATATCAGCGTTGAAATAATGTTCCCATTTCCGGTCTTTAAGGGCCGGACCGGCAAAAATAACGCTGTCCTCCAATTTCAAGTCCGCGACGGCCTTTCGACATTGAGCCTCAACGCCCTCCTCATCGAAGCCGACGATCACCAACTTCCAGGAGGCCGGCTTGAGAATGCCCCAGGCCTTGATCAGCGAAATCAGCCCTTTTTTCGGGTTAAACCTGGAGAGGAAGAGTGCCACCTTGAATTCCCGGGCGGGCCCGGGCTCGCGCATCACGGGAAGGTCAGTCCCGGGCGGGATGACGGCGATCGGAACCTCCGGCAGCAGGGCCGCAATGTCCTCGGCTTCCGATAAACAGGTGGCCAGGACCATGTCGGCGCGCCGGATCCGCCGCCCTTCCATGAGCCACCATATGATTTTTTTCCGCACGGGCTTTTGCGACATGGAGAATTTATTAAGCGAGCCGTGGGGCGACACGATGCAAGGCCGCTTGAACCGGTGAGCATAGTTGCTGGCGCTGGCCAGCGGCAGCCTCCACATCCGGTGCACGTGGAACACGGAGTCATCCGACCGGGCCGCGCTCTCCAGATATTCGCCGAAGCCATGGCTGCGCCCGTACAGATAGGGCCGCTTGGGCTGGAACGTCCGCACCTTGACCTCCGGTGAGGTCGCGACCAGTTTCCCGAACTCGGGTTGATTGATGGCCGCTACCTCGACCGGGCCCACTTTCAGCTTCGCCGTGGCCGAGGCCAGGTTGCAAATATACACGGAAGTGCCTCCCCCCGCCTCGTTGATGGTGTCCGCGATATGATAAATCCGCATCATGTCATCTTTGCCGGGCGGGCCCTACTCGTAAACGATACAGGCCGGCCGGTCGCCGCCGGAGGCGGCCCATTCATACACCTTCACCGTTTCCCGGGCGATGCCTGGCCAGGTGTACTTTTTTTCAATCAGGGCGCGTCCCCTCTGGCCCATGGCCCGGAGCTCGGCGAGGTCCAGTTTGAAGGCCTCCCGCGTCGCGGCGACCAGAGGCTCGACCCCGATATCAATCCACCAGCCGCATTGATGCGTGAGCAACTCCTTCCACGGCGCGCCCTTGGTGGTGATCACGGGCACGGCGCTGGCCAGGGCCTCGGCGATGGCGATGCCGAAGTTTTCGCTCAAGGTGGGGAGGATGAAGAGGTCGGCGCTCAGGTATGGCCCCCATTTTTTTCCCTGGAAGACCGATCCGATGAAGGAAATGGAATCGTCGAGACCGTATTGCCTGGCGGCGCGCTGGCATTCCTCCTGGTGTCCGCCCTCGTTGGAGCCGGCCACGACGAGCTTCCAGTCTTTGGGCCGGATGATGGACCAGGCCTTGAGCAGCAAGAGGAGCCCCTTGTTGGGCGCGATCCGGGAGAGGAACAGGGCGGTCTTGCGCTCGTTCACGGGCCTCTGCGCGGGGAGCTTAGGCAGGTCGGTGCCGGGAGGGATCATGGCGATGGGGACGCCGTGGATCAGGGATGCGAGATAATCGGCCTCCAGCATGGAGGTTGCGTGCACCACGGTGGCATTTTGCAGCCGGGATTTCTCGATCAGCCGCCACATGACCTTCTTGCGCAGGGACTTTACGGTGAGCGCCCAGGGGTTCAGGGCGCCGTGGGGCGAGACCACGCACGGCCTTCCGTTCTTATAGGCGCGTTCACAGGCGGCCACCAGCGGCAGCCGCCACATGTTATGCACGTGGAAGATCGCGGTTTCGTCCGCGGCGGCCTGTTTCAGGTAATTGCCAAATTCCCGGCTATGGCCGTATAAATAGGGCCGCTTGGGCTCGAACAAATGGAGCTGCACGTTGGGGGGCGTCTCCACCAGGCCTCCCTTATGGCGCTTGGTCCATTTAAAGGCCACGATCTCGACTGGACCCGCATTCATGTCGGCGGTGGCGCCGGCCAGCTTGCAGATGTGGACCGAAGTCCCCCCCGCAAGCTCATTGATCTTTTCTGTGATTTGAAGGATTCTCATCGCCTGCTTTATAAATTAGTATGAGGGAGATGAAAAAACAAGCTCGGGAATACGCCGTCACCTGCCGGGCGCATTCGCCCGGAGGTGCCTTCCCCGCACGAACATGCCGTTTGGGTGGGTCAGGGCCTGCACCATGCGCAGGACGGCCTCCCGGCACCGGGACGCGCCGGGTCCGGCAATGCCCGCTATCCCGCACACTGGCTGCCCCTTCCTCCCGGCAAATGCTCCGGGCGAGGGATGGCATCACCGAAGACGCGACTCATAGATTTTCCTGAACCGGTCCGTGCCGACTTCCAGAGAATAGCTTTCATGAACGTAGGCCCTGAAACGATCAGCCTGGTCCTTCGGTATCCGGTGCCGTCCCTCTCTCAAGTAAGCGATCATGGCCTCGGCCAGGGAACCCGCGGACACTTGGCTGATCAACCCCTCCGGATAGATGGGCGCGAGCAGCTCCGGGATGGCGCCCACCGGCGTGGCAATCACGGGCTTGCCGCTGGCCAGGGCTTCCAGAATGATGATGCCGAAACATTCGAGGGAAATGGTCGGAAGCACGAACGCGTCACAGGACCGGTAAAGCACCGGAAGCCGTTCGTCCTCGACCCGGCCCAACAACTTGACCCGGTCCGTGAGCTTCAGCTCTTGGACCAGGGCTTCCAGTTTCTCCCGCAATGCCCCCTGTCCGCCGATAACCAGATCGAAGTCCTGGCCTGCCCGTTTGACCAGGGCCGCGGCCTGGATCAGCAGCTCCAGGCCGTTTCGGGGCTTGAGCCCTCTTACGGTGAAAAAGACCGGTCCCCGCGGGGTCCGGCCCAGTTCGGGGGACCAGTCGGTCCGGGGGCCCTCCGGGGAAAAGCGGCTGGTGTCCACCCATCCGGGCAGCACCTGAAAATTCTTGGCGCCAGTGATCTTTCCGTAATCGCGGGTGATTTGGGTCCTGGTATATTCGGAGTCAGCGGTGATGAAATCGGAGCGGCTGAAACAGGCCGCCTCGATGTGTTTTGCCGCGAAGCGGGCCAGGAAGTCCCTGGCGGCGTTCTTGATCCCTCTCTGGCCGCTCCAGAGGTTCTGGGCCGTCATTTCCATGAGCCAGGGCGAATGGATGGAATTCACCTTTAATGTCCCGCTTCGCGAAAGTTCTTTCAAGGCCGCTACGCCGTGCAAGGGGGTATGGGTGTGGACGAGATCTATTTGGCCGGCTTCCTCGCGGGCCCGTCTGACCGCTTTTCGGGTGGTGAAAATTCTTTCCATCATGTTGCGCGGGTCAGGCGAGGGACAATATTTGCTCGTCATGCGCAAGACGGTTATACCGTCAATCTCTTCCCGGTCCGGGAGACGGCCAGAGAACTTTTTACCCACCAGATAGACCCGGTAGCCCCATTTCACCTGCTGATAGCAGAGATCGTGGGCGAGCCTTCCCAATCCTCCCGGGTAATCCCAGAACGGCAGTTCGACAACATTGACGGCGGTGATACTTCTGCTCATGGTCAAGACTTAAGGCTGATCGGGCGGAATCAATGGCGGACGACCATGGGGGTCTTGCCGGCTGCGGTCCGTTCCAGAGTCTCCACGATCTCGAATTCAGTGGCCGCGAGGCTCTGGTGAATCCTGGTCAATCTCTCCCGGATGCCGGCCTTCTCCGCATCGTCAAGCTCGTCGTGAAGGGTGAGCCGCAGCAACAGGCGCTTGCCCTCCTGCACCATCTGGTAGCCGGAGATGGCCTTGACCCCGCTGAGGCTGTGAGTGATGGCCTCCGAATGGATTTTAAGGCCGTCATCGAGTTCGAGGTAATCGTTGCACCGGCCGATCACCCTGTTGAAGGAAGCGACGCCGATGGCCGGCGCGGGAAGCTCGATCTCATCGCCGATGTCGTATCGGAGCAGGGGGAAGCACCGCGGGTAGAGGCTGGTCAGCAGGAGCTTATAGCCTCCGCTCGGGCCCCGCTCCCGGGCCTCCAGAAAATAGCTGAGCCAGAAAGCGCGGAACCCCCCTTGCGGAACGGAATGGGCTATCAGGTTGGTCTCCACCGCGCCGTACTCCATGGCCGCCGGGGCCTGGAAGACCCGCTCCACCAGGCTGGCCGAGTCGGAGAAGGGGAAGGACTCGGCGGTCCCGATCACGGCTTTGAGGCGGGGGGACAGGGACATCCGCTCTCCCTCGTTGGCGCGGGCGAAGCGGTCGAGCGCGACGCTGTATCCGATGGCGTAAACGGCGCCGGATTTTTGCAGGGCGTGGCGGGCCCGGCGCATGGCTTCGATGGAGAGATCATAAGCGGGGAAGCGGGTGTATCCGAGCATGCGGTCCTTGACCTGGCGTATCTTCCCGTTTTTCCATCCCTGGAAGCCCTTGCCGAGAAGGTGGCGGTGGCCCCAGATCATGAACAGCTTGTCGCCGGGCTCGATGTTATACCAGCCCCGCCCCATCCACATGTCCGGCTCGGTCACGCCGATTTCCGAGTTCCAGGCCGGGAGCTGAACCGGGCTCGCGGTGGACCCTCCGGTGACCCGCTGGAAATCCGCCGGACGGGAAGGGTCTGAAAGCTCGAAGTAATTTTGTACACGAAGCTCTTGTCCACCACCGGCAACGCCGCGAGGTATTGGTCCCAGCCGTCAAACCGGGCCGGCGCGGCGCCCTGTTCCATCAGTCTTTTATAAAATGGCACCCGGGCCTGGATCTCCCGCCAGCAGGCGTTGAATTTATCAAGCTGGAGGGCCAGCCGCTGTTCCGGGATTGAGGGAGCGTCCGAGTACAGGGCCGCCCTTTGCTCCGCTTCCGCCCTTCTGCGGGCTGATACTCGATTAGCAATAAAATTCATCCGTTTTTTCCATCCTGGCCGCCGGGCCTTGTGCGGGGAGGGCAAAAAATGGCTCGGGAACGTTGCCGGCGGGGTTCATGGCCTGGCCGCCGGTTCGGATTCATAAATTCGTCGGAAACGTCCCGTGCCGATCGCGGTGGAGAAATTTTGGCTGACATGGTTCCGGAGTCGTTCAGCTTCACCCGCGGGCCGGGCTTGGCCTTTGATCTTAGAATAGTATTTTATCATGGATTCCGCAAGGGCTTGGACTGAGACCTCCGACAGCAGCCCCTCCGGATATATGGGCCCCAGGACCTCGGGGATCGAGCCCACCGGGGTGGCTATGACCGGCTTTCCGCTGGCCAGGGCCTCCAAAATAATGATTCCGAAACATTCCAGGGCGATGGTGGGCAGCACGAAGGCGTCGCAGGAGCGGTAGAGGACTGGAAGTCTTTCATCTTCAATGCGTCCGATAATTTTGACGTGATCGTCAAGGGCCAGGCGCTTGATCTGGGCTTCGAGCTCATCCCGGAGATGTCCGCTGCCGCCGATGACGACTTCAAATTGGAGTCCCTGGTTTTTAAGCAGGGAGGACGCGTTGATCAGCATGTCGAGTCCATTCCTGGGAACCAGGGCGCGCACAGTAAAAAACACGGGCCCGCGCGGCTTCCTCCCCAGCTCCGGCGCCCAGTCGGTGCGGGGCCCGTCCGGGCTGAAGCGGTCCGTGTCAACCCAGCCCGGCAACACCTGGAACGATTTGTCCCGCGCCACGCCGCGATATTCCCTGATTATCTCCCGCCTGGTGAACTCCGAGTCCGCGGTCAGGAAATCAGCGCCGCGGAAGCATCTTTTTTCAATGAACCGGGCCGCCGCTTTCGCCGCGGCTGACTTGGCCCTCCCTTTCAGGCTCCGGTCTTGCCCCCAGGCGCCCGCTGCCTCCATCTCCAGGAGCCAGGGGGAGTGAATGGAATGGACCTTGAGGGTCCGGGTTTTGGCCACCTCCCGCATGGCGCCGAGCGCGTGCAGCGGGGTGTGCGTATGAAGGATGGCAATGCTTCCGGTTTCCGCGAGAATCCGCTTGACCGCCCGGCTGGTGGCGGTGATCCTTTCCAGCATGTTGCGCGGGTCAGGCGGCGGCCGATAATTGCTTGGGAGACGGATGACAGTGACACCTGCAATCTCCTCGCGGTCGGGCAAGTCGCCCCGGAATTTTTTCCCCACCAGGTAGACGCGGTAGCCCCATCGCACCTGCATTAGACAAAGGTCATGCGCCAACCTGGCCTCTCCTCCGGGCCAGTCCTCAAAGGGAACCTCGACGATGTTGACGGCTGTAATAGAGCTGTTCATGGCCCATGGCTTCAACCGGGAACTTCAATAGAGGAGGCTGTCGCCGGTTCAGGGACGCGCCGCGCGGAGTACCACGGCCTGGATCGCTTTAATGTATCCGTCCACCGTGGCGGCCATGGTATGGGACGCGGCCATCGCCGCCGCGCCGGCGCGGAGTTGATCTTGCAGGGCGGCCGACCCCGCGACCCGGGCGATGATCTCGGCCAGGGCTTTGACATCGCCCACCGGGAAAATGTAGCCGGTCCGGCCGGGAATGACCAGGTCCGGCGCGCAGCCGACCATGTCCGACACCGCCGCCGGCAATCCCATGGCCATGGCCTCGTTCACCACCAGTCCCCAAGGCTCATTCTCCGAGGGCAGGATTAAAAGGTCGCCCAGCGAATAGTAAGCCGGCAGTTCGCTCTGATTCACGAACCCCGCGAACCGCGCGGCCAAGCCTCGGTCCCGGGCCAGGGCCTTAAGCTCCTCCATCAGCTCGCCGTCACCCAGAAAAATCACCTCGATCTTATGCTTCTGCTCCATGCCGGCAACCGCTTCCACCATGTCCCGCGGCCGCTTGCGGGCAATCAACTTGCCGTTGAAGATGACCTTGAACGTGTGCGGCTTAAGATCGAGCTTCTTACGCAGAGAGTCGCGCATCTCGCCGCTGGCCCTCTCCGGCGCGAACAAGTCGTTGTTGATGGATAGGGGCGCCGAAAAAATGCGTTCCGGGCTTACTCCACATGAAAGATAGTATTCTCTGTTCAATGAGCCGACGGCCAGAAATCCGTCAATTCTTTTGAAGAGCAGCGATAAGATCAAGGGCTTGAAGGCGCGGGCCGCCCGGTGAGTCCGGGTGAGGGGCCGGAAGGCCGCTTGATCATAGAACCGGTTAATGTCCGTACGGTAGAGGATCGGGATACGCTTGAGCGCTGCCGCCAGGGTAGCGGCCAGGTAGAAATAATTGCCCCAACCGTGGATGATGACGGCGTCGGTGTTTCTCTTGTCAAGATATTTGGCAACCCCGCCGGAACGCGCGCCGCGCAGTCCGGCCCGGACTTTCCCACCGGGAGTAAGTGTCAGGTACTTATAGCCTTGCAGCACTGACACGTCCCAGGCCAGTTCCCGGGAGAAACCCGGATCGTAATATTCCCGTGCGCCCATGTCCGCGGCATAGATAACCTCAAGGTCCACTTCCTCTCTGGCGGCCAGGGCGCGGAGGAGAGGGGCCAAATATTGGATCGGATGGGTAATGCAATACTTTATCCGCATTGGTGATTGGGCCATGGTAAGCTTCCGATGCCGGGGCGGCTGCGCAGGTCCTTCGCGCGGCTCGGGCGTTGCCGGGCCGTTCTTCAACGCCTGGGCTTGCGCCGCGCGGCCACGGCCTGGATCGCCTCTCGGTATCCCTCCAGCGTGCGGTCCATGCTGCAGGCCTTGACCATCTCGGCGGCCCCTTGCTTCAAACGCTGAAGGTAATCAGGGTCGGAGGCCATTTTTTCCAGGGACCGGGCCATGGCGGTCGTGTCCCCGACCCCGCAGATGGAACCTGACCGGCCTTCGATCACCAGGTCGGGTCCGCATCCGACCACGTCCGAGACCACGGCCGCGAGCCCAGCGGTCATGGCTTCATTGATGACCAGGCCCCAGGGCTCATGCTCGGACGGCTGGACAATGACATCGGCGAGGGCGTATAGCCCGGGAAGCTCGCTCTGGTTGCGGAACCCCAGGAAATGCGCCCGGACCGCCCTCGACTCTGCCAGTTGCTCAAGGGCCGGCCGCAGCTTTCCGTCCCCGACAAAAATCACCTCGACTGCTTGCCGGGACGGCATCAAGGCCACGGCCTCGATCACGTCGGCCGGACGTTTGACCCCTATGATCTTGCCCACGAAGATCACCCGGAATGTTCCGGGCTCAAGTCCGATCCCTTGCTCTTTGGCTCGGAGGTCGGCCGGGGTCAAGGTCTGATGGCCGAAAAACGCCGTGTCGATGGAGTAAGGGGCCCAGAAAATCCGCTCGGGCCTGACCCCGAGGTCAAGGTAATATTGCCGGTTCAAGGTCCCGATGGCAAGGTGGCCGTCCACGCGGCGGAACAGCGGGTGGAGGAAGAGGGGCTTCAGGAATTTGAAGGCGGGCCGACTCTTGATGAGCGCATGGGTCTCGGTGCGGTAGAGCAGGGGGATGTTGCGGGCCAGGGCGGTCAGCGTGGCCATCAGGTATAAATGGTTGTAGCAGCCATGGACGATCACGACGTCAGTGTCGCGGGGGGACAACAATTTGGCGAGGCCGTAACCCTTGATTCCCATGAACCCTCCCCGAAGGGGAGCTCCGGGGTGGAGCACGGAATATTTATAGCCGGTGAGCAGAGGCCGGTCCCACGCTATCTCCTTGCCGAAATCCCGGTCATAGTAAGTCAAGGCCCCGGCGTCCGTCCCATAAATTACCTTGAGCTCAATGCCTTCCAATGCCGCCAGGCGCTGGATCAGAGGCGCCAAGTATTGAATGACGTGGGTGTTCACGTATTTTACTTTGATCGGCATGTCCGGTTGCTCCAGTACTGCGCCGGGCCGGGCGCAGGCATGATGGGAAGAGGCGCGGCCCCGGGTGAGAGGCGCGGCTTATCGCCCGGAGTGGCTTCGGTGCCAGTCGAGGATGACCTTCATCCTGCTGTCCTGGGAATAGGCCGGCACGCAGCGGCGATACCCCGCCTGGGCGATGGCCTTCCGTTCTTCCGGATGGGCCAGGTAAAATTTTATTTTTTCCGCCAGCTCCTCGGGAGTGCCGAAGCACTCGATCTCTTTGCCCTCCTCGAAATATTCCATGACCTCGTCGGTGCGCTGGTGGATCATGAAGGTCCCGGTGGCGGGGATGTTGAAGGTCCGGGAGGTGATCCGGTCGCCGCTGCTCGCGCCGTATGACCTCTCGAGCAGAAGCGCGATCGCGATCTTGGAGGAGCATAAGCCTTTGACATACTCCACACCCGGCAGCCAGCGGCCTTTAATGTATTGCTGCAGATTGGGGGCCTTGGCCTTCTCCCAGTCATTTCCCCAGATGGTCAGGTTCAAACCCGGCGAGAGGCTCTCCAGTTTGGAGAGTATTTCCATTTTCCCCGGCGAATAAGCTCCGATAAAAGTCACATCGCTTCCATAAATGGATGATTCAACCACGGAAACCGGGGTGGGACAATGCAATTCGGGATCGTAGCCGTGGGCCAGGTAGAAGAAGTCGCGCAACGGCGTCCCTCGCTTCTCCATGTCACTGGCGGTGAATTTCTTAGTGGAAAAAACGCAGTCATATTCCTGCAGAGTGCGGGGCAGCCAGGGAGTATTCGAGGCGTATACCCAGGTGTCCGGATAAAAATTATAAAGGGAAATGCCCATGGCCCTCATCTCCTGGAGCGTCTCCGGAAGAATGAATTGCCCCTTGAAGGCCAGGAAGATCTCGGGTTTGAAGCCCCGGGCCAGTTTCAGAATGCTCCCGTTGTATTGCTTCACCAGCATGGGCATCATCACCCGCCTGGCGGCTTTAAGGAAAAAGCCGCTCCATCCGAGGGGAATGTATGAGCTCGGGTCCACATCGAGGACGGAGTTTCCCATTCGGAGGAGGGCCCGGAAAGAAGAGCCGCAATTGCTCCCGAACCATCTCTCTCCTTCAAATAAAATTCGGTGCCCGGTGAACGAAGGGACTTCACTCATGCGCGCTTATCCTCATGATTTTGCGCCGGCATCAAATAATTTCCCGCTTTGCCCGGCGGGAAATGGAGAATTCCCGCCTTGGCTTAGGGAGATGCCGGTAACGGATGCTATCGTTTTCCGCGCAGGGGCGATCCCGACCGTCAACTTATCCGGCCCTCGCGGTCTTGACTGTTGTGAAGGGAAGCCATAGAGTTACCATCCAGAGCATGGGGAAGAACACGACCCAGATGAAAATTATATAGTTATAAATCGCGGAAGCCTCCGCTTCGAACCACTTGCAGGCACTGAACACCAATACGCATACGACCACGTAACGCACGGGGTTAAGAGGAAGGTTGTAAGAAAAGACGGTAAAGGTAAACCCAAAGGCCAGGCCGATTATAAGCATGCCGACGAGAACCCCGATCGTTCCATATGACCAGTATAACTCCCCGATCGCGGTCAAACCCGTGGAAGAATACGATTGAGTTTCATCAGTCCCATACTCACCGGTTGGTTCCAGAAACAGGGTGAAAGACGCGCTTTGGCTCACATAAGGCTTTTCCGGCCAAATCAGGCGAGGGATTACGCCATAAGAGACCACGTATAATACGGTTCTATCTGGTGGAACCATTTCACGAAGTTCAATGCATGCCGCCAAGCTTTTAATCGAGGATGCCGCCATTCTTGCGGGAAGGGTCCAAATTCCGCCATTAGGGAATTCATCTTTCCAATGGATAATGTTGCGTGTGAATTCGGATTCCGTGGGCAAGCTACCGCCCCTCGCTATTTGTTTCCCGAAGGGAACAATAACCAATAACGTCAGAATGGATAACGAGGCAAGGATCAGGGCTGACTTGGACTTCTTTAACCAATTGCGGAATGAGTCTTGGGGCTTCGCGAAAATATTATTTTGCAGCAGATATCCCCAGGCAAAGAAGATAATCAACATCATCATGGGAGCGCGCATTCCAGACCTCAAGGCATTAAACCTCAAATCAATTAACGCAACAAGGAGTGCAAGATATAAATGCCATCCCGCGGGTTTGATAATCGCCTTTCTTCCCGCATAGGCGACATTTGATGTCAAGATGATGAACACGCCAATAGTAGTATAAAGGGCAATATTGTTGGATATGGCTCCGAGCACATTAAAATCAATATGCAGGAGTGCGGGCGCTTTCCGAATAAAATAAGCTAATGCGATGATCAGCAGCAAGACCGGCAAGGGGATCATTAAATCGGGGGTCCTTTTTCCTATGCGCGTGGCCAGGTTCAGTAGGCGCGTGTTCAACACCAGATGATATCCCAAATAAAAAAAGGAAGATCCGATTATGCCATAAGCCACGGCATAAGGCCGGCTATTGTAAATGTCGAGAAATCCCACTTGAAAAACATTATAATCTCCTGTCTCCCAGTAGTCGCAAAGATAGGCCCAAATGGAGGCGCTTCCAATGTAAAGTACGGAGATGCCGAGGTACGCCACCAGGGGAGAAATGATCCATTTCTCCCGTTTTAATTCATAATAAGCCAGACTTGCATAGAGCACGCCCGCCAGGATGCCTGCTACCAGCAACGTTTGACTAAATTTATATTCCGCCGCCAGATAGGTGGCAATCCCTAAAATGAGCTGCAACGCAAATAAAACCAGGTACATCATAAACGGAATCTCTCCACCGGGGCCAAGTCACTTTTTCCGGGCCGAGCATTGAAATACTCGGGTGTAGACCCCTTCCCTGGACGCGCCCGTCTCCACCAGATTGTAGAAACGGTGCAACAGGATGAGGAGCCGCCATAGAACATATCGGACCGAGCTGATGATGCCCCTGAAAACCGGGCCGGTCTCCTGGGCCTGAAAATCAACAAATCCCGCGAGGGCGAGCACTTGAGCCAAGGCCCCCGGCGTGAAGCAGCAGTCATGGGTAAAATCGTCATAGCGCACGGCCATTCCCCACGGCGAGGCGGCGTTCGGGGTCTGCAGGATCAGCCGGCCCCCGGGGCGCAACGCTTTGTAAACAAGGTCCAAGAAAGGGATGACCTCCTTCTTCTCCAGGTGTTCGATCAAGTCCAGCGCCGTCACACAGTCATAGGCCTCGCTCTCGTCCGCCAGGAACTCGAACAAGTCCATTTCGACGATCTCGGCCCCCGGGGCCCGCGAGCGTGCCAGCGCCGCTTGTTCAGAGCTCAAGTCAACGCCGGTGACACTGCCGTATCCTCTCTCCAGGAGAAACGCCAGCAGGTCCCCCTGGCCGCAGCCCAAGTCTAATATAGACGAGGAAAACTCGGTTGGCAACCACCGGGACAACTGGACCCGGTAATAATCCCGCGCCCTTGACCACTCCGGCGTGGCCCGGCTGGAGACGTATCGCTCATAGATTCTATCTTTATATTCAGGTCCCATCAGAGTGCTCACGGACATTGGTGTTCGATCTTCTCGGCGAAGGCGAAGATGCCGAGCTTGAGGAACCGGGGCGCGTATCTCTGGTGCAGCACGCCCAGGAAAAAAGCGGCGCGCGAGAAGGAAAGGTATTTGGGCTCGGCCTCGTAGCCATAGACGCATGCGTCAAAACCATGGGCGCGCAAGAGCTTCCTCAATTTCCTGATGCCGTTGCATCGGTAGTAAGTCGGAAAAACGTCGAATTCCTCGCGGGGGTGTTTGATCCGGGCCAGGAACCCGTGGTGGAACTTGTCGGGCACCAGCCTCGAGAGCAAGCCGAAATAGCTCCAGACGTTGGGGGTCCTTATAAACAGCCGGCCCCCCTTTTTCAAGACCCGGTTGCATTCCGCGAAGAACCGGTCCGGCTCCGCGACGTGCTCGAGCATGTTGTCCGCGATGATGACGTCCACGGACCCGGCTTCCACCGGCCAAGGGCCTTCCTCAACCAGGTGAAATTCATCGAGGAAAGGGTTCTCCCGGGCCTGGGGGTCCACGTCCAGGCCGATAACCTTCAGGCATTTGCCCTTCATGATGCGCAGCTTCCTTCTGGTCCCGGCCGGGTCGCTCCCGTAAACCCCCACCCCGCAGCCCACGTCGAGCACCACGGAATCCGCGGTGATGAAACTGTTGACGCGGGTGTAAAACACCACCGTGCCGTCAACGTCGGCAAACCCTCCGAAGCGGCTCTCCGGATAATATCGGCTCGTGAAATCCACCACTGATCTAATTCCCGGCGCCGGTGAAATATTATTCTTTTCTGGAGCCAAGGCCTGGTGGCCCGCTCGGGGAAAGCTCCGACCCCTGGCGCCGCGTCCGCAATCACCAGCATAACATAAAAGACCATCGTCCGCCCTGCAACCACTTGCCAAGGCGCGGCCGCTACAATCTTGCGATCAATTCGCGGGCCACCCGCGCGGGATCGAAGTCTCCTGGACGCGGATATGCGTAGGCGGCGATGCTGTCGCCGCGCTCCAGGAGATGGAACAACCGGGCCAGGCGCTCCCGGCACTTCTCTTCGCTCTGGCCCAGGAACCCGGGATGCTCATAGCCGCCGACGAAGTCCGAGATGGTTCCCCGCTCGGGACAAAACAGCAGCAGCGGCTTTTGCGCGGCCGAGTAATCGGCGAACTTGGACGGGAAAAAGATGCCTTCCTGAAGAGTGGCCTCCATCAGCAGCAACAAGTGGGATTGGGCCATGCGGCGCAGGCTGGGGCCGTACCCGAGGTGGGGCTCGACCCGGACATTGTCGGAGAGGCCGTATCGAGCGATGACCCGGCCCAGATCGTCATTCACCTTGCCCAGGAACGTGACGCGCAACGCCCGGGCCAGGGAAGGGAATTCGCGCAAGGCCTGGGCGAGGGCGGCGAAGAACGGCTCGCTGATGCGGGGCCCGCCCACGGACCCGGCATGAAGGATTTCCAGATGGTTGGTTTTTTCCGGGGCGGCGGACCACCCGATGTGCGGGACCACCAGCATCCGGCCGTGAAAATCCAGGTCCAGGCCGCGGGCCAGGTGGCGGCCCAGGGCCTCGCACGGGAACATGACCTGGTCCGCCCGGGACAGGGCCTTTCTCAGCCATTTGAGCTCCAGACGCTCCCGTAAATTTCTTCCACTCCCGTGATAGGGCGCCGGATACAAACATGGCGGGAGCGGATCGTTGATGCCGGCGATCCAGCGCGGCTTGAACTCCTGTTGCAGATGAGACACGGCCGCGATGGCGTCAACCGTCCCGGACCGGCTCAGCACCGCATCGAAGCGACCGCGGCGCAGCAGCCGGCGCGCCGCATCATAGGCCCGGCCCCCGAACCAGGTCATCGCGACTTGGCGCATCCGGGCGCGGGTCAGGTTGTTTACGACCCTCGCCGGCAGCATGTGCCAGGGCCGGGCGATCCGGACCACCTCGCCCGCGTCGAGCTCGGCCGGCCAGGACTCGTCAATTTTTTCGCCGCGGTCCAGCTCCCGCGTGAGCACGGTCATTTCCACCCCCGCCTGGGAGAGCGCCAGCGCCAGCTTATAGTTGACCACGGCCTCCGGGTTCTCCTCGGGAGGGAAGTTCGGCGTGATCATCAGGAGACGCATTTTACTTTCCGGGCGGACCTTGCCGGCGGCTGGGACATTGACTCTCCCCGGAGCAGCGCTCCCCGATCATGGCCCCATCTCCGGCCAGCGGCGCCGGAGCTCGTCCAGAAGCGTCGTGGCCACCGCGGCGGGCGCGAAGCGGTCGGGATCGGGGAAACGATAATCATCGAGGGAGCCGCCGCGGTTCCATGCCGAAAGGAAATCGCGGAGCCGGGGGGCCGCCTGCTCGGGCTTCTGGCCCAGAAAACCCGGATGCCGGAAGCCCCCGACCAGGTCCGATATACTGCCCCGTTCCGGGCTGAACATGATGATCGGCCGGCCCGAGCCGGCGTAATCGGCGAACTTGGACGGCAGGAAGATGCCCTCCTCCAGCACGCTCTCCACCAGGAGTAGCGCATCGGCCCCCGCCATGTATTCGAGGCTTTCCTCATAGCCGACGGTAGGGCGGAAGGAAAAATTTTCCTCCAGCTCATAGGCCTTGATCTTGCGGGCGAACTCCGCGTCCCGCATCGGCCCGATCTGGTGGATCATAACGCGGCTTTTCAAGTCGGGCCGCTCGCTGAAGGCCTGGTGGAAAGCCTGGAGCCAAGCCTCGGAGTTACGGGCGATGCTGAGGTATCCGCAATGGAGCAAATTCAGGACCCGGCGGTCCTGGCCGAGGGGGCGTCGGATCGGGGCTTTCCATCCGATGTGGGGCACGATGATGGACTTGGCGGCGAGGTCCAGCCCCAGCCTGCGCTCCATGTATTGGCGCAGCCGGTCGGTCGGGAACGCCACGGCTGAGGCCCGGGCCAGGGCCTTCCTGGTGAAGCGCCGGCGAAGGGCCTGGCGGAGTCGGGCCGTCGCGGGCAGGGGCTGCTGACCCACCGGGACCAGGCTCTCCGGATAGGGATCATTGATCACGGCCAGCCAGGGCAGGGCCGGCCGGTGGAGGCGCCAGGCCGCGATCATGGCCATCACGGACCAAGTCCTTGAGATCAATAAGTCAAATCGAGTTTCCCGGAGCAGTCTCCGGCCCTCCCGATAGGCCGCCAGCGACCAGGCGTTGCCGGCCTCGTTAAGCAGCCGGAGCTTGGCCCAATAATCCCGGCGCCAGTCCACCACGCCCGAGCGGAGCCGGGTCACCGAGCCCAGGCCGTTGCGCCACCCCGGCGAATCGGAAACCACCCGGCCGGTCCCCGCAAAATTGCCGGCCACCACCTCTACCTCCACTCCCGCCTCCACCAGGGCCTTGGCCAGCTTGCCCGCCACGATCGCCTCGGAGTCAACACAGGGCGGAAAATGCTCCGTTATCATAAGGATGCGCATACAAATAACCTTGATAGTCCTGAGGGGAAGGGCTTGTCGTCCCCAACGCTTGGGCCTTGATCATCGGGGCCACGGGCGAGGGCCGCGGCCCCGCCTGGTCACGGCCCGCCTTCCCGGAGAAATAATTCCAGCTCGCGCCGGGCCCGGCGGGCCAGTGCTTGATTCGCCTGGACCTCCCGCTGCAAATTGATCCGGGCTTGCTCGCCATGCTCCAACATGTCCAGAACCTGATCCACGAGTTCCGGTTCCGAGAATGGCGGCCCCCAGTACCTCGTCCCCAGCGGCAGCATCTTATGGACGTTTTCCAGTTTCGGTTCCAATCCCACGCAAATCCCTGGGGTCCCGAGCAAGGCCGGCAACATGATCCCGTGCGCGCGGGCGGAGACCACCAGATCAAAAGACCCGGCCAGGGAGCGGGTGAACCGGGAAGGGGATTGCTTGAACGGATCGTAGACTATGATCTCCTCGTCGCTCCAGGCCTCGATCAGTTCCTTATCCTTTATCCGCGCGAGAGAGACCAGGGTCACCTTCAGTCCCTCGGCGCGGAGCCTGCCCACGACGTTGCGCAGAGGCGACAGGTAAGCATCTCCCGCCGGATCGTGACGCCAGGAGCGGAAGATGACCGCCACCCGGCCGCTCCCTGCTTTCGTTTCCAGGGGAGAGTCGTCGAGCCACAGTTCCCGCAGGAAACAAGCATCGGTGCGGACAAGCGCGTGGGAGAGGCCCGCCTGCACGCAAAGTTGATGGCTCATGGCATCCCGCACGATCAGCAGTTCGCAGCGCGAAAGCTTTTGCCAGGCGGCCTCGTTGAGGGGATGCCCGGCTTCAAAGGGGCCGACGCCCACGCAAAAAGCCCCATGACGGGACGCTTCCAGGGAATACGAAGAGCCAAGGGTCGTGTCATGCAGCCACTTCTTGAACTGTTCCTTTCCCACCTCTCCCCTGAATATGCGGGCAAGGCGCTGCCTGAAGGTCCGCTTCTTTATTTTGCCCACGTTCAGAAAGCTGAAGAACTGACCGCCTCCCCCATAGATCAAGTTTCGTGCCTTGATGACTTGATAATCAACAAGGGAGATGTATCGGGCCGGGGCCGCCCACTCCGGGACCTGCTCCGGTTTGCCGATATTCACCGCCACCCCCGAGTTCCCCAGGCAATCCAGGGCGATCCTGGTGGTCACCGTCATCAACACATCATCGCCGACATTTCCCGTGCCATAATCTCCCATTATCAGGACCGGCGTCTCAATAGTTCCTCTCATCATTTTCATTTGGTTTCCGGGGCGCTCGCCATCGTCCGTTCAAGGTCGGTCAACACCTGTTCCCAGCGGCGATTCCAGGTGTGTTCGGCCCCGAAACGGCGGTAGCAATTATCCGCGATTTCCTGGCGCCGCTCCGGGTCGGCGATATAGGTCCTTACCAGTTCAACGGCCTCATCGTGGCTGGTATAGCCCAGGATCTCCTGGCCATATTCAAAACATGACTCCATTTCCGGAAATTTCTCCGTCAGGATACACGCGCCGCAGGCCGCCGCCTCGAAAATGCCAACCTTGATATTAATGTAGCCGGCCATCGTCTGGCTGAAGGAGAGGTAAATCTTGCCCGAATTGATGGCCTGAACATGGGACTCGCCCCTTACGATCACGTCCCGCCGGGGCGGAGAATTCCAGCCCCTGCCGAACAAGCCCACGGAAAAGCCCGCGGAGCGAAGTTTATCAACCAACTCTCTCCGGTCCGGCCGGGCGCCTCCCACCACCACCACGTCGCAGGTGCGGGGGACTTCGGGCCGGGGACGATGCAGCCGCGGCGAGCCCGCAAATCGAAGCAGCCGCGCCCGGACGCCGATGGCTTGATAATCAGCCAGGGATTTTTCGGCGTTGGTATAAAAAAGGTCGAAATAACGGGCGAAGAGCCGGCCGTGGTCCGGGAACACATCGGGGTCGGAAAGGGCGATGCCCACGCGGATAATCCCTTGATCCGCGAGGCGCTGGTGATGCTCGGGCCGGAAAGAGAGCCCGCCCGCGTTGCAGATGATCGCCTCCGGCCTGGCCCGGGCGATGATGCGGCCTATTCTCTCCGGCCGAATCCAATTGACCTTGCCTTCCGGCTCCACCAACGGCCGGTGCAAGGGCCAATACCGCCACCGGCCCGGATATAACCGCATGTCCACCGCCGTCAGCTCGCACAAGGGCGTAAGGTCTTGCCGCATGAGATATACGATGTCGTTGACCCCATGAAGGTAGCTGCCCAGATGGAGCACTCGTCTCATGGGGCGTCCTCGACCTGCAGCACCGAGACCAGGAGGTATCCTCCCAAAATCCTGCCCAGCCAGGGCCGCCGCTCCTCGGACCCGGCAAGGGAGCCCACGATCGTGGTCAACGCTCTCTGGCCTCGAAAAGGCCAGAAATGGACCTGGGAGGCGGTCCCGATTTGATACTCCCTCACGCGGCGCCACCCCGGCGGCGCGGCTTTGCGGAGCGTCCGGATCGGACGCTCAAACCCATACGGCCATGTGCCTTTCTTCATCCTCCACCATTTCCCCAGGCGATATATCAAGGCGCGGGATGACGGCGTTGCCGCCACCACCTTCCCTTGCGGACGGCATACCCGGCACATCTCGGCCAATCCGGCGGCCGTCCCCGCCTCATCAAAGTGCTCGAGCACCCCGGTGTTCCAGACCACGTCGAAGCTGGCGTCCGCGAAGGGGAGATGGAACATGTCTCCCAGGCAAAAAGCCGCCTCCCGCCCCTCTCCCCGGTAAACCTTCGTCGCCAGCTCCAGCGCATTCGGAGCAAGATCAATAAGGGTGCATTGAGCGCCGGCCTGCGTCAGCATAAGCGATATTTTTCCGGTGCCGCAGCCGACTTCGAGGAAACTCCTGCCCGGCCCCGGCGCCAGCTCGCGGAGGAACGGGGGCATCCAGGAGGAGGTGCGGGCGGCCGCCATTTTGTCTAACCTGGCCTTGGCCCACAGACCGTCAAACACCTGCTCGGGAGAATGAGGATGGTCCGGCATCACGCCCGCCTGGCCAGTACCGTGAGGACAAAGGAACCCTGCCTGGGATCGGGGACCTGAAGGCCCGGCTGCAACTGGTGTCTTAAGGCCAGGGCCTTGCCGTAGAGCCGCCGCAGGAGCGTGATCGGGCGGGGCGGCGCGCCGATGGTGCGGGCCAGGGACGGCTGCGAGTGCTCCCAGAATTGTTCGATGTAGAGTTGGTGTCGGCCCAGCAAGCGGCCCAGGGACTTGAGGCTGAAATAATTAAGATGCTCGAAGTCCAGCCGGAAACCCACCCAGGTTGGGCCCTGCTTATCGGCCTCGCCGCCGTTGGGCAGGCTCACGAGGAGGCGGCCGTCCTGCTTCAGCACCCGGGCCGCCTGGGCCAACATGGCCCCCGGGTCCGGCAGGTGCTCCAGGAGCTGAAGGGCGCATACGATGTCATAGCGCGCGGCATCGTTTATCTTCTCGCTGGCCTCATACCCCAGCTCCGTCAAAAACCGGCGGGCGTCATCATCGGTTTCCACCGCGGCCGCTTCCGCTCCCTGATGCGCGCAGACCTGGAGAAACCGGCCATAGGCGCTGCCGATTTCCAGGAGCGATTGCCGGTGGAGGCCGCCGGTGGTCTCCAGGACGCGGACGTAGAGGTCGAGCTTGGACCGGGAGATCAATTCCCGGGTGGAGAGGCGGTGGCGCTGGGGATAGCCCTTGGAACCCACGTAACTCCGGTAATATGCCGCGATCTCCTCTTTCGCGGGAACGTCGGCGAGGTAAATCATGGCGCACGTTCCGCACTGACTGACCCTGAGCCCGTCGGGGCGGATGCAGAACGGTTGATCCTCCCCGCATACGGGGCATGGGCGCCGCCGGAGCCGGGAATGGTCACATTGGGGCTGGGCTCCCACCCGCCGGGAGTGGAGCAGGGGCGGTAACGCGATTTCCATGCTTTCCTCCATGTCGCCCGTCGCGGGGCGCGGGCTTTCCATCAGCGTTTCCCCAATGAGCCAACAGGACTGGTCGTCGCCATCAACCGACTCCTATTCCCCTTGGTCGGGGACCACAAGCCGGGGCAAATCATGGATCCCGGCATTTTTTCTCAAAATGGCGAAATAGGCGTACAGCCACGTCCATGCCCCGTGAAGAAGATATGCGACCAAATAGGCCAGGGCCAATCCCATGGCTCCCAACGGCAGGAACAGAATGGCCGCTATGATCAGCGTCACGGCCCAGGCCAGGTTCAAGATGAACCCGACCCACATCTTGCCCGAAGCCACGATCACGGTTCCCACCGGTGAAAGGATCGAAATCAGCACGGCGGTGCCGATGCAAACGACCATCACCGGCCAACCCTCCCGGAACCCTTCACCGTATTGGGACATGATCCACGGACTCAAGAGGACCAATCCGATTCCCGGGATAAGGCTGGCCAGCCCGTTGATGCCTATGCTTCCCCAGAAAATTTTCAGCACTGATCGTTTTTCCCCTTCGCCCATGGTGTTGGACAACATCGGGATGATGGTCTGGCCGATGACGGTGGGAATGAAGAGCAGGGCCATCCGCCATTGGTTCGCCGCCTTGAACAGGCCCAGATCAGCGTAGCCGCCGGCCTGGTTGACGAGAAATGTGTTGATCACCCACATCGCGAAGATAAAAGTGAAATTGGTGAGCAAGGAGGGCAGGGAGAAACTCCATAGTACCGGTAACTCGGAGCGGAGGTTCCTGAATGAAATCCTGAGCCCCGCCTTTTTCGCCTCCCATCGAAAGACCAGATGATATACCAACCAGGAGAAGATGGATATTGCGGCCTGTACCATGACCGCGCCCCGCAAGCCCCAGAAATATACGCCGGCGATGGACGCGGGAAATTGGACCAGTCCCATGATGAAGCGGAGGATGGCCAGCGTCTTGAACGCCTCGAACCCTGAAAGGCCGCCGGTTTGGGACGAATTAAGAGCATAGATAAAGAGCACCACGCCCGCGATCCGCAATTCCACGGCCAAGTGGGGGGCGTTGATGATATGGGTGGCCACATAAGGGGCGAAGATCAGGAAGAACCCGCCGACCAGGCCGCCGGTCACGCACGCCACCATCCAAGTCATGCCGATAATGCGGCCGGCCCGCTCCGGGTCGGAGTTGCGCAACTGGGCGATGTGCTTATTGGTGGTGAGCCCCAGCCCCATCGCGGCAAAGACGCCGAACATGCTTACGGTCTGGAAGATGATCCCCCATTCACCGTATACCGACTTGCCGAGGATGCGCGCGAAAATGATCGAGCCGGCTAAGCTCAGAAACTGGTTAAACGTGCTCCCCGTCAGGGACCAGAAGGTGCCCGTGGCCAAGCGGTTGCGCAGGGACCCCGCCGGCAGGTACTTGGCCTGGGCCGCCTGAATTGACTTAAGTGTAATCATAGCTGTCGGCCGAGGATGGAAAGGGTGCGGTCAAAGTCTCTTCCTACTCAGTGCGGATTGATAATATTTGAGGCGGAAGCGACCAGCGCCGTCATGTCGGATCAAGCCTCTTGCAGGTAATGTCGAAGATGACCATGAACTTGTCTTGGATTCTTTTCTTGCCCAAAAAGAAGCGGAGAGTATTTTTCAATCCCAGTTCCCAGATTTTCTTTTTCCAACTGAAGCTCCAGGCCCCGGGGCAATCGAAGATATGCGTTTGGATCCTCTCCGCCAGTCCTTCACCGATCAGGAAATTGAAGGAATCCTCCACGAAGTTCGCCTGGTGGTGGCGCTCGGGGTGGGCTTCGGCCACCGGAGCCCCGAACTCATTGTAGGGAACGGAGATGATCAGCCGCTGGCAATGTCGGGCCAGATGACTGGCTTTTCCGCGATAGTCCCAGAAATGCTCCATCAGATGCGAGACGTAAATCACATCATATTCTTCATTGATTTCTTCGATCGTTCGCCGTTCAAAGCCGGCAATCGAGCCCAAACGCTCCCGGCAACGCCGCACCGCCATGCTTGAAAAATCAACGCCTGTCAGAACAGCCCGCGGATACCGCTCATGGATGAGCTCGATCGCGTGGCCCAGCGCACAGCCCACGTCCAGAAGAGTCAAGGCTTTGTCCCTGTCCAGTATCACGAGGCGCAAAAATGCCTTGACAAACTGCCGGGTCTGATTGGGACCCCGGTTCTTTTCCCAGCCGCCCCCGGGAGCGAAGTATTCATCCCACCATCGTTCGCTTCCAAGTAAAACTTGATCCTCGCTCACCATGCCCTCCTCTTATAGCAGGGATTCCTGGTCTTGGCTCAGGCCCGCATCCACTTTTCCCGGCCGCCTTATCATTATGGAGAGATAGACGTGACTCAAAGTACCTATGTCCTGGGCCGCGGACCAGAAGGTCCCGGTTGCGAAGCGGCGGCGAAGTGATTCCGCGGGCGGATGTTTGTCCCGGAGCTCCAAAAGAGAACCGATCACGGGAAGAATTGTTCCCGTAACGTCTGGAGGATCCGCTCACTGGCATGGCCGTCGCCGTAGGGGTTGATCTTGGATGCCATGTCCCGGTATGCCCGCGTGTCCGACAAAAGGGAGGAAACCCCCTCGACGATCTTGTCCGCGTCCGTCCCCACCAGACGCGCCGTGCCCGCCGCCACCGCCTCCGGGCGCTCGGTGGTGTCGCGCATCACCAGCACCGGCTTGCCCAGGCTCGGGGCCTCTTCCTGGACTCCACCGGAATCCGTCAGGATGACGGTGGATCGGTCCATCAGCGCGACGAACTGATGATAGGGAAGCGGATCCAGGAGATGGATGTTCGCATGGCCCGACAAGAGACGGAACACCGGCTCCCGGACGTGCGGATTCAGATGCACCGGGTAAACGAACACCGCGTCCGGAAAACGCCTGGCCAGCGCCGCCACCGCCCGGCAGATCGCCTCGAAGCCCGAGCCGAAATTCTCCCGCCGATGACCCGTGATCAGAACCAGGGGCCGGCCCGAATCCTCGTTCCACCAGGAAGGCGGCAAGCCCGGGACCACGGTCTTCTCCGCTCTCACCTTTTCCACCGCGATCAATAGGGCGTCTATCACCGTGTTCCCGGTAACGAACACCCTCTCGGCCGGGATGCCTTCCCGGAGCAGGTTTTGCCTGGCCGGTTCGGTGGGCGCGAAATGATAGTCCGCAAGGTGCGAGGTCAGCATCCGGTTGACCTCCTCCGGAAACGGCGAATACTTGTTCCACGTCCGGAGGCCCGCCTCCACGTGGCCGATCCTGACCTTGTTGTAGAAAGCGGAAAGCGACGCGGCAAACACCGTGGTGGTGTCCCCCTGCACCAGCGCCACGTCCGGCTGCTGGTCCCGGAAATAGCCGTCCAGCGCCGTGATCGCGCGCGCGGTGAGGTCGGCCAGACCCTGGTTCGGACGCATCAGGTCGAAATCCACGTCCGGCCTCACCCCGAACACGTCCAGCACCTGGTCCAGGAGCTCGCGGTGCTGGCCGGTAACGCAGACGTGGGGAGCGAAATCCGGATGCTCCCGGAGCTTCAGCACCACCGGGCACAACTTGACCGCCTCCGGCCGCGTGCCGAAAATGACTGATACCTTCTTCATGAATACATGAAACCCAGGACGCGTCGCGCGAGAGCCCTTTCAGGCGCGATCCGTTTTTTCGGCCTCTCCGAGAATAGCTCCCGGCGGGGCGCTCGCGCGAAGAGGTCCGCAATTAACTCCGGTGTCAGCGGGAAGCTTAGCATGTTTGACAATTCGCATACCAATAATCCGTCGGCGGCACCGGGCGGCGCGGCCAACCTTTTTAACACACTGATAAATATGGCTCATCCGCGGCCCGGGCCGCGGATGAGATCAAATAGCCACAACCTCTTCGGGGGAAACCGTCACCGCCACCGAGCGGTTGAACATCTCCACGTTGATATAGACCCGCCGGCCCGGCCGGCCGCAATTTTCGACCACGCCCTCCTGTCCCAGCAGCGGACCCGCCACGATCCTTACTCTCTGCCCGGCCATCAGCGGATGCGTGTCCGCGGCTAAATTGCTATCCAGCGCCCTCTGCACGCCGCCGAGCTCGCTCACGAACCGCTCCTGGTCCGCCACCGCGATCACCCCCGCGGTCCGGCCGGTCTTCATCAGCTCTGACCGCAGCTCCCCGTTGCCCGCCACCGAGATGTAGCCCGGGAACAGCACCACCACTGATTTGCGCGGCTTGCCGTTGTCCCGCCGCACCGTGCGCTTGGTCATCATCGGCAGATAATACGCCATCCCCAGCCGAACCAGGTCATGGGCCAGGGCCTTTTCCTGCCGCGGTTTCACCCGCGCCACGCACCAATGGCCCAGGTCATCCAGGAGGGGACGGTCCAGAGGCCAGCGGCCAGGCGGGTTATCGGACAGTCTGAGCATGGTTTAGGCCCATTCCTCTTTCAACTGGTTCGCGGCGCTTAGGCAAGATGTGACGGCCCATATCTTCCCGGACCCATGAAATTCAAGGCCACGGCCTCGGATCAGTTTCCTCGCTTTTGGCCTGCCCCGAATATTATATAATAGCATTTTAAGCATATTGTCAAATTCCCGCCCGGGACGGCGTGGGCCGTCAGCCGTTGGGGGGGCGCCGCCGGGGGGCCAGGCCCGGATCCGGGCGGCGATTGGAGCTATCTCCCGGAATGGCCGGCATATTCCATCTCAATCTTGACCTTTTTGATGGCGTGAATCGCGTTCTCATTGTCCGGGTCCAAATCCAAGATTTTTTCGTAGTCGGCTATCGCCCCACCGAAGTCATGGCGCTTGGCCCGGAGCTTGGCGCGCAATTCATAAATTCTCTTCTTGGTATTGGCGTCGGGCTTGCCGGTGTCCAGCGCCTGGGTGAATAAATCAATGGCCTCATCGTCGTGTCCGATTTTCATGGCCAGGCCCGCCGCCGCGCTTGCCAGCTCCCAGCGTCCGGGATGATAGGTAAAAGCCTTTTTATACACGGCGATGGCCCCCTCGTCATCACGCTCCTTCATGAAGACCTTGACCAGCCTGGAGTTCAGGGCGAGGTCTCCGGGCGCCGCGGCCAGGGCGTTGCTCAGAGTTTCCCGGGCCTTGGCGGTCTCGCCGCGGGACATGTAAACGTCGGACATGAGGCCGGCCACCACGAGCCGGGCGGCCTTTTGCCCTTCAAGCCTCGTGAGCAGGCCCTGGGCCTCTTCCATGCGGCGGACCCTGACCAGATATTTTGCGTATTCGATGGCGGCCGGGCCGCCCACGTCAATCTCGCGGCCGAGGCGGGCAAAATCCCGGTCGGTCTTGAGCATGGCCGGACCGATCTTCACGACCGCATACGGGTATGATCTGATCAGCTCGAGAAATAGGCCCCAGGCCGCCTCGTTCTGCCCGTGCCGGAGCTTCCAGTCGAGCAGCCCGGCCAGGAACCGCGGATTGGAGGGATCTATCTCCAGGGCCCGGCGGAAATACGGCTCGGGGGAGTCAAGCCCGGAAACCTTGGCCCGTTCAAATTCATCGAGCACGTCCGCCATTTCGAACCAGCCGTAGGGGTAGTGCGGATCGAGCGCCAATACCCGCTGATAGGCTTCATAGGACTGGTAGAGGGGCCGCAGGTTGCCGGAGCCCGGGTCATAAAGTTTGTAACTCGTCTTTCCCACCGCGCGCTGGTAGGAGTACCGGTCGGGCAGGATTGCGGCCGCCATCTCATATTGCTCCAGCGCGCCGGCATAATCGGGCCGCCCCTTCTTATCCTCGCCTTTCTGGAAATGATACTCGGCCCGGAAAATCTCCACGTCGCTCCACGCCAGGCCAAGGGCCAGGGCCAGCACCAGGGACTCGAAGACGATTTTTTTCATGAGGGTTCCCTGGCCCTTCCCGCGATGATGCCGCAGAGCATGAAAAAGACCATGGCATTGGAGGTCAGCATCAGCCCGAAATCCACGGATTCATGCACCAGCATGGCAAAAAGACCGGCCAGGATCCCCGGCATCACCCTGGTCTCGAAATCCTCCGCATCGGCCCGGATCACCTTGAATCCCTGCCCAAAGGTCATGGCCACGAAGAGCAGGAAAAAGGCGAGTCCGGGCACCCCGCTGGTGGCGGCGATCTGGAGGAAATCATTGTGGGCGAAGACGAGGCCGACGAAGATGTTATCGCGGCGGTAGGACGGATACGCGTCCTTGAAGGCGCCCCAGCCCACGCCGAACAGCGGATGGTCCCTGACCATTTCCAGGCTGCTCTTCCACAGCGAGATCCGTTCGTTTCCCGAGATCTCGTTCTCCTGGTACAGCGCCTCGATATCCCCGATCCTTTTGGCCAGCAGGTCGCGGTTGGCCTTGACCAGGAAGGCGCCGGCCAAGATGAGTATGACGCCGGCCAGGAGCGCGATCCGTTTCCAGTCCTTCAATAAGCGCCACCGGAAAATGGCGGCGAAAAAAATGATCCCGGCCAAGGAGCTGGCCCACCCGCCCCGGGACATGCTCAAGACCAGGGCGATGATCATGAGCCCGCCGGGGATGGCGAACAGCGCCCGCTTGGCTATGAGGTCAAAGCCGGCCACGTCCGGGTCCAGGTCCACGGTGTTGAGCACGCCGAAGGAAAGGAAAATCCCGGCCTCCATCAGCCCGGCGAAGTGGTTGTAGTTGACGAAGGTTCCATGGACGCGCCCCGGGGTCGCCGGCACGGCCGTTTGGAGCGCCGCGGGCAAAAAGCCCGGGGAAAAAACCTCGAGCAGCCCACCGGCTGCCTCCATCAGAATGACCGCGCCCAGCCCCAAGACCAGATATTTTTTTTGCGGGGGAGCGGCATAGGCCGCCAGGAAATAGGCCGCCACCGGTATCGTCATGCGCAGGGCCTCGCCCAGGCTCTGCTCCCGGTTGAAGGAAAAAACCGCGGAGAGGGTTATCCAGGCGAGGTAGGCGAAGAGGAACAGGTCCATGGGGGCGTTGAAACGGGGCGGCCGGTCCTGGTGGATGGACCGGACGATGAAAGCGGCGAGCAGGCCGAGCAGCATGATGGAAATCGGCGGCCAGTGCAGGCGGCTGTGGCCGCCATGCAGCAGGGCCGCGGCTCCGGCGCCTGCGATGAGGCCGGCCTGGACCAGGATGGGAAATGGCTGCTTCATAAGATGGACGCCGCGCCGTCCCCGGGCGCGTCACGGCTTGGCCGGAAGGCTGCCCTTGCGCGAGCGGGAGGATTTCTTGCCGCTTCCCGGTTCGTTCAGATAATCGTTGTAATAGCTCGAACGGTAGTAACGGTAATAGTAATAAGAATACCCATAATAATAATAACGGTCGCGGTGCAGGTCCACGGCGTTGAGGACGACCCCCAGGATGTTGGGCTGGACCGCCTGGATCTGCTTGACCACGCGGCTGAACATGCCCTTGGGTATCTCGCCGACCCGGCAGACCCATAACACGCCGTCAATGAGGGGGGAGAGCACGCTGACGTCGGAGAGGGGCCACGATGGCGGGCAATCAATGATGATCCGCTCATAGCGTTCCTTGAGGAGCTGGAGCAGGATTTTCATCTGTTCCGATCCCAGGATTTCATTGGGATTTTTCGGGTTGGTCCCGGCGGTGATGAGGTGGAGGTTTTCCACTTCGGTCTCGCGGGTATAGCGCTTGAGGACCACGTCAATGAAATAGCGGGAGGCGCGCAGCCGGGGATATTGCCCGATGAATCCGAGCGCCTGGGCCCCGGAGCTGTCCGGGTTTTCCACTTCGGAGATGGCGGACTCATCGAGGCTGAAGCCCGGGTTCTGCGGGGAGGGGAATGAGCCTTCCCGGGCGAATTTATTTTTCCACTCCGTGATATTGGAGCCGACGGGGCGGCCTTCCCGGTAGGAGATGTTGAGGGTGGAGGGCAGGGAATCCCATTGAATTTTCATGGTGCCGGACCACTGCTTGAGGCGGATGATGTGCCGCAGGTCGCCGAAACTCAAGGCCTTCATGTCCAGCTCGGACCAGCGGGGATTCAGGGCATCCACGATCATGTCGAAAACGCCGGTGTGCTTGTCTTTCCCGAAGGCCTTGTGCATGTAGGGACGGTGCAGGTCGGCGTCCACGATGACGGTCTTCTTTCCGTCCATGGCCATGCTGGCCGCGAGGTTGGCCGCGATCAGGCTTTTGCCCTCGCGGGGCGCGCTGGAGGTGATGAGGATGGCCACGGAAGTCTCCTGCGGCAGCTTGATGTTGAGGTGCGTGCGCAGCGCGGCGATGCTCTCGGAAAACAGCGATTTGGGATGATGGGTCAGATACAGGCTCGTGGTTTTGCGATCCTTTTCCTCGCCCTTGCCGATATAGAGAGGCACGGTGGAGAGGACGGGCAATTGCGCGGCCTTCTCCACGTCTTCGGGGTTTCTGATGCTCTGGTCTAAAAATTCTCTTCCATAAACGATGGTCACTCCCAGGACGATGCCCAGAAACAGCCCCATCAGCAGGTTCAGGGTCTTGCGCGGCTTGACGGGGCTCTGGGGAAGGATCGCCCGCTCGTGCACGTAAATAAGATTGTTCGTCATGTTGTTGCTGGCGACGCTTACCTCCTTGACCGCCTGGAGCAGGGTCTTGTAAAGATCGCGGGCCGAATTGGCGTCCCGGTCCAGCACCACGTAATCAATGTCCTTTTCCGTGCCGGTCACCGCGTTGGCCTCGACCTCGGCCAACGCCTCCTGCAGGGCCTTTCCCCTTGACTCGTAAACGTTCAATTCATACTCGAGACGGGTCTTGGTCTTCACCAGCTCCTGTCCGAACTTGCTCCGGAGAATCTCGATCTCCTGGGCCGCGCTGATCACCTGCGGATGCTTGACGCCGTATTTGATCAGAAGCTCATCATACTTGATCTCGGCGAGCGTCAGCATCTCGCTCAGGCCGGAAAGCACCGGGTCTCCCGGCTCGATGGCGGTATATTTGGTGTAATCCTTGCGCACCAGCAAGCTCCCGATCTGCTTGATCTTGGCCTCGCGCTCCCTCATCCCTTCCTGAATGTTGGTCAGGTTCTGTTGTAACTGGCCGCGCCGGTTAGAGATCAGCTCCCGGTCCGAAATCGACTCGAAGATATTGTGGTCAACCCGGTACTTGAACAGCTTGTCCTCGGCCTCGCGGACCTTGATCCGCGAGTCCTCCAACTGCTGGTCCAGGAAGCCCAGCGTGTTCTCCAGTATAATCCGGTCCTCGTTCTGGCCGAACTCGACCACCTGTTCAGCCAGAAGATTCACCACGTCACGAGCCAGGGGCCGGTTCGGACTCTGGTACGAGATGGTGACGATGTTGGTCATCTTCGGGTTGCCCACGTCAATATTAGCCTTAGTCATGTCCCCGAGCCTGCGGATAAAAATCGCCTTGGCGTCGGGATCCATCCGGTCATAACCCTTTTCCCTGAGCTGCTGCTTGAAGTACCCCCTCTCGATCAGTTTCTTGGCCAGGTCTTCCACGAACGTCTCCGAGGTCACCATTTTTACTTTGGTATTGAAATCAATGGTCGTGTTGCGCATGTTGGGTACGTCGGATACCTGCTCCCGGATCACGCTCGAACTCAGGTTGCGGCGGATGATGACGCTGGACTGGGCGGAGTAGATCGGAGTCGCGTAAAGGTTGTAAAAGAAGGCCGTCAGCACGCATACGGCGACGATCAGGCCGAAGATCCAGCGGTTCTTCAGCATCGGCTCCAAGAGGTCCAGCGGATTGATCGCCACGGGCTCGGTCTGTTCAACGGTCAGTTTCGGAGGATCATAAGGCATTCAGGCTTTCCTCTTCAAATATCTTGGCACATTTCACCGCGTCTTACAAAAAAATAAAACTTTTTCCATCATCATCCCCGCGGTGATGATCCAGAAAAAGTTCTTGCTTGAAATGAAAACCTCACCTTACCCCGCCCTGGAAATCTTCCCTTTGCTATTGGGCCCGTCCCCCCGAGGCTTATTCAGGCGGACGCCGATTCCCGGCCGGGACCTCAAGATTCTCCCTTTTCTTGTTCGGCTTAATGCTTAGCCGTGGTGAGTATTCACCTCCCTCCGCGTATCAATATTAAGGACAAAGGGAAAACGATCCCCACGATCAGATGGGGCTGCGCGGGGCCTCGATGATCGCCTCCATGATTTCTTCAGGCGCGATGCTGATGGCCGCGGGCGGTATGATCTTGATCGTATGGTTGCACAGCACCGACAGCAATTCCTCCCGGTACATCCGGCCTTCCTCCGCGTAAATCCATTCGGACTCGACCAGGGCGTTGAGCTGGTCGGTCTCATTGGCGAGTCCGCTGTACTTGGACGCGAAGTCAGGGTCGGTGAGAAGGGCGAGCTGATACATGACGGAGGCGAAATAGCGCCGGGTCACCAGGCGGTCCGGCTCGGTGTCGGAGAGGATGGGAGGATAGCCATTGTCAACCAGAAGCTTGACCTCTTCCTGGTAGAATTGCTCGGGACTCATACCCTCCGCTGAAGGCGGGGCCAGGCCCGCGAGCACTACCATGTAATGGACCAGCTCGGCCTGGTTGACCTGCTGCAGGCTGAGCACCGGCTTCATGTCAACCTGCGCGCACAGGTCCGAATCCTGGGCCGAAACCGCGTACATCAGGCCCGAGGCCAGAAGTGCCAGGGCCAATAAACCGACGGTCTTAGCAACGCCGCGCCTCTTCATCAATCCCCTCCTTGGTCTACGCCCATTCCAATACACTATCTCCCAAAAGGAAAGGCCCTTTTAGGACAAGCCCTAACATATCATATTTCCGCACTTTGTCAAGGACTTTTTGATAAGTAAAATTATCAGGCTATTCAAGAGGTTACGTCTTGCCGGGCCGGGCCGGGCCGCCTGCGGGGTAATCAGAGCCGCACTCGCACCGTTATCAAGCTGGTCCGTGCCGGCACCACGGCCTCCCCTCGATCAACAGAAAGCGGCTGCAAATCCCGCTCTCTGGCATCGCAAAGCGCGGCCTTGAGAATGGGTCCTTTGCCCCAGCGCAGCCTGATGTCATCCGCGCTCTTGCCAAAGCGGAAGAGCCGGACGATCAGCCCCTGGCCTCGCGAGGCGCGCTTGACCGCGCCGATGATTACCTCCGGATCGCTGATCGTAAAGCCGTTGCCCGCCTCCTGGGCCGCGGCTCCGTTCCCGGCAAAGTCCGCGCGCATACGCCGGGCCGCGGCCAAAAGCCGGTTTTCGCGCCAGTCGCCGGACCCCGTGAACCAGAGCGCGTAATCGAGCGTATGGGAAGATGTGTCGTCGCCCCGCGCCGGGCAGGAGGGCACGGGAAGAACGCCAAACGCCCGCTCCCTCGGAGCGTTGCGCAACCCGACCCACTCCACGACGCCTCTCCCATTGGCCGACACGCTGGCGGGACCTCCCAGGAAGACGGCCAGCCCCTGGCCGCTCGCAACGTCGCGCAGGTGCGCGAAGCTGGCGGCAGCCCAGAAAGTGGGATCGTAAATTTTAATAAGCGGCCTCTGTACCACCCCGCCCGGAACGTCCATGCAAAGGCCAGCCGGAGAGAGCGCGGTGCGGAAGCGGCAGCAGATCGTGCGCCGCCGGGGAGCGCCGCCTTCCAGGCTCATCCTCACCACCGGCGAATCTCCGGTGAACCAGAGGCGGCGGACGAATCTCGCGCCTTCCAGGATGGATTCGGCCTCGACCCGCAGCGCATGGTGCTCCTCGACCGCGCTCAAGCTCGCGCGCGAGGCGCCGGCCCGGGCCTTTTCCCGGAACACGCCGCCGTTGAACTCGTGGCCCATGCGCCAGAGCCCGCCGGAATCCTTGTAGCTCACCAGCTCATTGCCCAGGCCCGCGAGTTTTGCCGCGCCGGACTCCGGATCCAGCCAGCGGGTGATGCCTCCGCCCGCGGCCTCGTCAAGCTCGATCACGTACCAGCTCGTTTCCACCGTGAGCCGGCCGCGGGAAAGGCCCCATTGCGGGAGCGCTCCCGAGAGGGCGGCCGCTCCCGCGCCGGCGACCGCGCCGGCCTTTTGCAGCAACTTGTCCGCCCGCGCCTGTGCCCGTTCCAGCATGGGAAGCTGCTCTTTCAACCAGACCCGCTCCGGCGCGGTCCCGGTGATGAAGTCGTGGTGGTTGGAGACCGCGGCCGTCTCCCAGGCCGCGCTGAGCTCGCGGGCGATCTCGGGGTCTTGGTCATATTCCGGCGACGGCGCGAGCGCGGACTCGGCGCGGATAAGGTCGCGGGCTAGCCGGGAGCAGCGCATTTTCATCTCCGGACGGGAGGAGTAGAAGCCCATCCAGTAAGGGTTGGGGTCGAGCGCGAGCTCGGGGAGCTTTTCCCGGTGACACGACACCAGCTCCAGGTAATCGTCCAGCCCGGCGTTTTGCGCCCACACCCCGGTCTCGCGGAAGCGGCGGTTGTTGTATCCGTCCAGGAGCTCGATGAGTCCGCGGATGGGCTCGACAAAGTCGCAGCCGATCGGACAGAAGAGGTAAGGCGTGCGCGCCAGCGGCGCGAGCCTCTTCACGTAGCCGTCAATCTTTTTCGCCACCGCGCGGCCGGAGCGCGCCGGCACGCCGGCCTCGATCCCCATCCACCGCCCCAGGCCGAACAGCGCGAGGCTGTCGCCCTGGAAATAGGTGAACGGGTTCCAGTGGCAAAGCACCGTGGAGCCGTCCGGGCCGCGCCAGATAAAGTCCGCGGTCTTGAGCTGCTTTTGCAACAGCTCCGCCGACGACCCCGGCCGCGGGTAATAGGAGGGGAGGCGGTAGTCGGCGCCCGGGAAATAGCAGCCGTCAATGCGCGCGATGGCCGCCATGTCATAGCCCAGCGCGTGAAGCATGGAGGGCAGGGCAGGGGAGTGGCCGAAATCGTCCGGCAGGTACGCGAGCCGCGGCTCCGGGGTCATCCCGTTTTGGCGCAGCCATTCCTGGCCGATCAGGTAATCGCGGAGGATGGCCTCGGTCTCGGGCAGAGTGGTGTCGGGAGTGGTGATCCCGCTCCCGGTCAGCCGCATCCGGCCCTGGTTTACCAGCTCCCGGATCAAGTCTTGCCGCTCCGGGTTCCGGTCCCAGTACATTTTCAGGAAGAACACGCACTCGATGGAATAGACCCGGCGCGGCTCCTCGAGCAGCTCCGCGACGGCCTTATCCAGGATTTTGCGGATGCGCCGGCGGTAATACTCCTCCGCCGTGAACAGCCAGTCCGGGTCCCAGTGGCTCGACTCTCCGAAGATGATCACCCGCTCCGCGCCGGCGGGTACGCCCAGCCGCGCGCGGACCGCCCTCTCATCCGCCATCCTCGCGGCCCTCCCCCCCGATTTTTATCTGATAGGCGATCCTGCGGTCGAACCGGTACAGCGCCAAGAGGTATCTCAGGAAATCGGCGTCCCCGAGCCTCCGTTCATGCCGCGGCTCGCCGGTGATGCCCTCGTAATCGCGGCCCGGATGCTTAGGCGTCGCCGGCGCCTGCTTGGGGTGCACGATCCTTCTCTTCATCGCGGCAAAGACATAGCGGGCCCACTCGCCCCATGACTTCTTCACGAACAGCCGCCGCTCATAGAAGCTGTAAAAGGTCCAGGGCTTCAATGCCAGGCGCGACAAGGAGGCAACGAGCGGCGCCGCGGTGTCCCTGAGGCCCGGCGCCCGCTCCTCCATGGCGGCGAGAGCGTAATGGAGAGGCTCATGGCGCGTGAGCTCGTAGGCCAGCCCCGCGGCCACCGCCAGGTGCTCCAGCATCCGCTCCGCCCGCGCGCCCTCCACGATCCGGTCCCAGTCGAACTTGAGCCCGTGCGCCGCGAGCACGTGGCTGAGGTCCGAGATGCCGGTCATGAAATAAGAGGAATCAAAATAATGGTGCGCCGTGAAATGCAGGGCCGCCTGGATGAACCGGTCCTCCGGCGAAGGCACGAGCACCCGCCGGCCCCGGTACTCGAGCTCATAAGCATTGGCCATGAGCCGCTGCTCCGCGAGCCCGGCCGCCGCCCCGTTATGCGGCTTCAGGCCCCAGTGGACCTCGAGCTCATTGCTGAACTCGTCAATCCACGACGTGACCTCCCAGTCCTCCATTACTTGGCTCGGCTGCTCCGTGAACCCGCCGGCCTCCTTAAACGCCGCGCGCACCATGTCCCGGCTTGAGCCATGGGCCAGCACGTCCACGTCCGAGAACATGCGCCGCCCCGCGTCCGGGTAATCCCGCGCCATCACCAGGCTCGCTCCCTTGAAGTAGAGCATCCGGCAGCCCCGCTCGCGCAAAATGGAGGTGACCTTCCGCGCCTGGTGCAGCCGGAGCGCGCTCACCGACGCGTTCATCACGTAGAGCTTCTCGAAGCGCGCCGCCACCGGCGCCGGGACCGCAGAGAGCAGGCCGCTGTCGCGAAGGCAGGCGTACACCGTGGGCGTAACGTGCTTGGCGCCCGAGAGCAGCAGCGCCCGCTCCCAGTCCGTGACCTTCGCCGCGGCGTCCGCCAGCATCGGCCTCCGCGCCTGGTCGAGCGGCGCCAGGCACAGGCCGATGAACCGCAAAGCGTTTGCCGCGTCCTCTCCCATCCGCTCAATTATGTAGCATGTGGCCGGGCCGGGCAACCGAGCGCGCCATCCACGCGTCCCGCCGCATCTTTGACGGGCGTTCACGGCGGCCTTACAATAACGAGAGCTGGTTGCTTCATGACCCTTTCAAGAAGAAGAAACAAGGATATTAAGGATAATCAGGATAAAAGCAATCTCTGGATTCATCCTTGAAATCCTTGACATCCTTGTTTCTAATCTTCTGATCCGGGATGATGGTGCTGGTTATGAAACCAGTTGTACGTTAAATGGCTCCCTCTTCCAAGAAGCGCGTGGCCTGGCTCTCGGTCGCCAGCAACACCCTGCTCACCGCGGGCAAGCTCGCGGCCGGCCTGCTCACCGGCTCGGTCAGCATCCTCTCGGAGGCGGCCCATTCCGCCATCGACCTCATCGCCTCCGGCATCGCCGCCTATTCCGTGCACGCGGCCGACCGCCCGCCCGACAGCGACCACCAGTACGGCCATGAAAAGATCGAGAACGTCTCCGGCGTGATCGAGGGACTGCTCATCTTCGGCGCGGCGGGCTGGATCATCAGCGAGGCGGTGGACAAGTTCCGGCACGGGGTGGAGCTCAAACACCTGGGCCCGGGACTCGCGGTGATGGCCATGTCCGCGGTCGTGAACCTCGTAGTCGCCACCCTGCTGCGGCGCACCGGCCGCCGCGAGCGCTCGGTGGCCCTGGAAGCCGACGCCGCCCACCTTTACACCGATGTTTACACCTCGGCCGGAGTGTTCGCCGGACTCGCCACGATCAGCCTGGGCCGGCGCTTCTTCGACGCGGACCTGGCCTGGCTCGACCCGGTGATCGCCATCGGCGTGGCCCTGCTCATCATCCATGCCGCCTACCGCATCACCAGAAAGAGCTTCCTTCCCCTCATGGACGTGGCCGCATCAGCCGAAGAGCTGAGCGCCATTCAGAAGGCCATGGATGAGTTCGCGGGCCAGGGCGTGGACTTCCATAAGCTGCGCACCCGCCGCGCCGGCGGCAGCCTGTACGTGGACCTGCACATGGGGTTCCGGCCCGGCGTGAGCCTCGAACAAGGACACGGCATCAGCCACGCGCTCAAAGCCAGGATCGAGGAGAAGCTGCCCGGCGCGCACGTGCTGGTCCACGTCGAGCCGTCCAAGCGCACCGCCGTGCTGCCGCCGGACGACGGGCGCCTGCGCTGCATCAACGAGGAGCTGCTCCGCGACGAGCGGGTGTGCGAGGTGAAGGACCTGACGGCATGGCTCTACGGCGGCGAGATCCGGCTGGAGGCCGAGCTGTGCCTGGTCCCCGAAGTCACCCTGGCCGAGAGCAGCGTCCTGGTGAACGACCTGAAGGCGCGGCTCACCGCCTGCGTGCCCGAGGTCAAGGAGACGGTGCTGAAAATCCGCCCCGGCGGCGGCTGGCAGAGCGCCATCCACGACGATGACAAGGCGCTGATCAAGAAGCTGGTGGGCGAGCACGAGAGCGCGTTCGCCGGCATTCACGAGCTCAAGGTCAGCTCGTCGGGCGGCCGCCACCACGTGCACATCCGCCTGGGCGTGCCCCGCCTCTTGCCGGTGGACGACGCCTACGCCATCGGCCGCCACATCGAGGACGACATCCAGGAGCTTTTCCCGGAGGGAGCAGAGATTGACGTGCATATCGAGCCGTGCGATAAGAACTGCAAGGCCTGCAGCGCCGCGTGTCCGGAAAAAATAGGTTCTTCCCGCTCGCGAGCGGATCATGATAAAAGTGAGAGGAGCTGAAGTCGGGTAGAGCGAGGGGCAAAGGACGGAGGGCGTGAATTAAAGCGGCGCCAGGGGCGATGGTCTTCTTCGCTCTACGCTCTACGCGATCCGCGCTACGCTTCGGCGGATTCAAGACGGCAAGGAGACGAGAGTGGATTATTTCCAGGACAAGGTGGCGCTGATTACCGGCGGGGGACGGGGCATCGGCCTGGCCACGGCGGAGCTCCTGGCGTCGCGGGGAGCGAAGGTTGTCATCTCCGACGTCAATGATGACGATCTCTCCGTGGCCGCGGCCGGGCTCACGGCGCAGGGGGCCACGGTCATGGCCGCGCGCTCCGACGTGAGCGTGGATGACGACTGCCGCTCCGTGGTCTCGGCCGCGCTCGAGCGCTTCGGCCGGATTGACGTCCTCGTCAATAACGCGGGCGTGAGCATCGTGGCCGAGTTCGCGCAGACCCGGCCCGAGGTCGCCAGGAAGCTCATGGACGTGAACCTGATGGGGACGATCTACATGACCATGGCCGCGCTGGACGCCCTCAAGAAATCGCGCGGCCATATCGTGTTCCTCGGGAGCGTAAGCGGCATCCGCGCCATTCCCGAGGGCGGCATGTACAGCGCCAGCAAAGCCGCCCTGCGCTCCCTGGCCGAGTCCCTGCGCCTGGAGCTGCGGCCCTTCGGCGTGCACGTGGGCGTGATCATGCCCGGCTTCACCACCACGGACCCGCGCAAAACCGTGATGACGGGCGACGGCTCGGCCCGGCCCATCAACCGGCCGCCCCACGACACTCCGCAAGGCGTGGCCCGCGCCATCGCCCGCATGATCGAAAAACGCCGGCGCGAGCGCGTGCTCACGCCCCTCGGCAAACTCACTTCGGTCATGGAGCGGCTGAGCCCGTCTTTACTCGACCTCCTCCTCAGCGGCCGCAAGCTCCAGAATTGAGCGGACCCATGAAAGACCTCACCTCCGGCGGCCATCAGCAGGCCGGACCCGCGTCCGGAAAAAACGCGCCCACCTTCATCATGGCCGTGCTCTGTCTCCTCTACATCTCCGATTACGCGGACCGCTACATCGTGTCCTCCATGTTCGAGTTCATCAAGCGCGACTGGGAGATCACCGACGCCCAGGCCGGCATGTTGATGAGCGTCGTCCTTATCTTCATCTCCGTCTTCACCATTCCCGCTTCCGTTATCATTGACCGCTGGAGCCGCCGCAAGATGGTCTCCATCATGGTCATGCTCTGGAGCCTGGCCACGCTCGCCTGCGCCTTTACCGTTAACTACACCCAGCTCCTGGTCGCCCGCGCCTTCATCGGCATCGGCGAGTCCGGCTACGCCCCCGCCGGCTCCGCCATGCTGGCGGCGGCTTATGGCGAAGAAAAGCGGGCGCGGGCCTTGGGGCTATGGAACGCCGCCATTCCGCTGGGCGCGGGACTCGGGCTGTTTCTGGGAGGGATCATCGCGAGCAAATGGGGATGGCACCATGCCTTCGGGCTCGTGTCCGTTCCCGGAATGGCGCTGGCCGTGGCCGCCTGGTTCCTGCCCGATTACAAGACCGTGCCGGCCGGAAAGGATGCGGCGCAAAAATCGGCCCCGGACCTCAGGGCCTTTGCCAAGAGGGCGGTCGGAATCATGCGCATCCCCTCCCTCATGCTCACCGACCTCGGATTCGCCATGAACGTGGCCGTGACCACCGCGCTCATGACCTGGCTGCCTTCATACTTCGAGCGCATCGGCGCGGCCGAGCCGGGCAAGGGCGGGACCTATACCGTCTCCGTGTTCGCCATGGTGCTGGTGGGAGCGCCGCTCGGCGGCTTCATCTCCGACCGCTGGCGCAAGACGCGCAAGGACGCCAGGCTGCTCCTGCCCGCCATCACCTCCGCGGCCTCGGCCGTCTTGCTCCTGCTGGTCTTCCTGAACGGCGGGTCCAAGGCGCAACTGCCCCTGCTCGTCATCTTCGGCATCCTGGCCTCCTGCTACATCGCGCCGGCGGCGGCGGTGACCCAGGACGTGGTCCATCCCGGAGTGCGCGCCTTCAGCTACGGCATGTGCGTGATCATCCAGCACCTCTGCGGCGACAACTGGTCGCCCTGGCTGGTGGGGGCGTTATCCGACCGCATGAAGGGAGGGCTCGGGAGCGCGCTCCTGGTCCTGCCCATCTTCGCCCTCCTGGCCTCCGCTTTCTTTTATGCCGGGGCAAAATTCTATGAGCGCGACCTCGCTAAAGTGGAGACGGTCGAGCTGGAGGCCGAGTGAGAAGCAAGGATTTTTGACGGGATTAACAGGATTAACGGGATTTTCCGGAGCGAGTAGATGCTTATTTTCTTTCATCATGTTCATCCTGTTAATCCTGTCAAAAATTATTTTCTAAACAGGAGTGTCCCGCCCACTGAATTCAGCCGCCCGCCAGCGGCGGGAACATGGAGAGCGCGTCGCCCTCGCGCAGGATGGTATTCCCGTCGGCGTGGACCGAGTTGATGAAGATGATGAGCCTGATTTCGGCGGGAATCCGGAGCAGACCGATCACCGTCTTGACGCTCGCGCCTTCCTCGATTTCCAGCTCCGCCTCGTAACCGTCCGAGCCGGGAGGCAGGAAATCGCGCAGGGTGGCGAAGAGCCTTGCCGTTATTTTCATGGCTGAATACTTCCCTGACGTGAGCGGAAATTAATTGCCGTTTTCAGCCCCGGAAGGGGCGGGCGAGAATAGCCCCGCATTCATCGCTGGGTGGGCCGGCCGCCCCCCGACACCTTTAGTCCCGGAGGGACGTCCGGCGCCTCGTCCGTCCCTGCCGGGACTTGGAGGTTTACGATCCCGGGTTCCCGGGAATAAATTCCTGGGCTAATATCGAATTGTCCCTCCGGGACTGAAAACATCAAGAGCTCATAACATTAATGCACAAAGATAAAATATTTTCTTCTCTTCTTCTTTGCGCCTTTGCGTCTTTGCGTCTTTGCGTGTAAAAGGATCCTCCCTATTTTCTCCCCCCTCTATATCTCATGTGTCCGGTCAAGCTCCTCGTCCGGCACGTCGAACACGGAGTTGTGCGGCGCGAGCGGCACCTCGGTCAGGAAATCGGGGAGCCGGTCGTCCTCCTTGGTGAAGCCGGCGGCGGTGTTGAACGCGCGCTCGATGCGGATGATCTCGCGGGCCTGGGCGATCACGTCGTCGAGCGACACTGTTTTTCCGGTGAGCGCGCTCTGCATCCTGGGGATGACGCTCATGGCCTCGGGCCCGCTCATGACGGCGAAGGAGGCGAAGGTGCAGATGCCGTGCGCGTCGAACATGGCGGCCTCGAGCTGGGTCTTGCGGCTGAGCTCGACCTGTCCCTCCTTCTGCAATGGCGGCACGTACCCGCCCATGCGCATGACGTTGGCGGCCACCGCGTAGCCGGCGGTGTGGTCCGCGCCCATCGGCGAGGTCGCATAGGTGACGCCGATGCCCTTGATCGAGCGCGGGTCGTATGCCGACAGGGCCTGGCGCTTGACCACCGGCACCTGCTCGACCCCGAACACCTCGCCGGCGGTGGCGGCGCCGCTCCCGATGATGCGGCCGAGCGGAGTGCCCTTGCCGATCTCCCGCACCAGCTCGATGGCGCCCGCGGCGTCGCCGAACTTTTTCAGGCCCGCGGCCATGGCCACGGCCACGGCGCAGCCGACCTCCATGGTGTCCACCCCGAAGTCGTCGCAGAGCCTGTCAATCCGGGCGATGGAGTCGAGGTCGTCAACGCCGCAGTTGGCGCCGTTGGCCCAGACCGTCTCGTATTCGAGGCCGGAGGTAACGTAGTTGCCGTCCTGGTCATTGAAGATGTTGGAGCAGTGGATGACGCAGCCGGTGCAGGCCGCGTGGCCGGCCGCGCCGCCGCGCTTGGTGAGGGCGTCGCGGAGCGCCTCGCCGCCGATCCTGGCCGCGCCCTCGAACTGGCCGGCGCTGAAGTTGCGCGTCGGCAGCGCGCCCGCCGCGTTGATGATGTTCATGTTGACGTTGGTCCCGAACAGACTGAGGCCCCCGCCGCTCTTGGTCACCGGGTGCTTGGAAAGCAGGTCGCGGAACGCCGCCGCGGCTTCCTTGAACGCCTCCGGGTCCGCGTACGCCACGCCCTCCGCGTCCTTGTCGTCAACCACGATGGCCTTCAGGCCCTTCGAGCCCATCACCGCGCCCAGGCCGCCCCGCGCCGCGTGACGCGACGGATACCCCTTCGTGTCCGTCACCGCCACCGTCGCCGCCGAGAGCAGCATCTCGCCGGCCGGGCCGATGGACACGACAGTGGCCTTGTCGCCGTACTTCGCCTTCAGCTTCTCCGCGAGCGCGTAATTGCCCAGGCCGCGGTACTCGTCCGCCGGCACGAGCTCGGCCCCGTCCTTGTTCACGACCAGGCAATACAGCTTCCCGCGCTCGGCCTTGCCCTCAACTACGATGGCCTTGATTCCCAGGCGCGCGAGCCGGGCCGACGCGGTCCCGCCCACGTTCGACTCCTTGATCCCGCCCGTGAGCGGGCTCTTCGCGCCCACCGACATCCGCCCCGCGTTCGGACACGAGCTCCCCGACAACAACCCCGGCGCCAGCACCAGCTTATTCTTGGCACCCAGCGCATGACACGTCGCCGGAACCTCGATCCCCACCAGCCGCGACGTCAGCCCGCGCCCGCCCAAGCCGGCATACTCGCCCGCGTCCTCGAACCCGGCCCTGGCCTCGCCCATCTTCACTCTCAGCAATTTGCCCATGGTTAAGCCCCCTTTATCATAGCTGCATCAACACGCAAAACATGATGGAGTGGATTCAGCATATTAAACCGGGCTGGACTTTACAAGAGGGACCGGGACCAGCCGGCCGGCCGTCAAGCGGAAGTCAATAGCAATACGGTACCAGCGGGGCGAGATAGGTCACCATCATGCACGGCGTGCTTGGCGAGCCGCCGCTCTGGCGAAAATCTCATCAATGCTCTGGCCTTCGTAGAGAGACCTGGAAATTTCCACGTAGTCGGTGGGATCGCGATGCAGCAAAGCAAGAAACCTCAGCGCGTCGGTCGGGCCCAGGATCTTGTTCAGCGCGTCTATCCCGCGGAACTTGATCTCCGCGTCATCCATTTTTTTACGTTTCATTTATTCGGGCCCCCTTACATAATCCACGGGGTTCATGACCCTTAGCTCAAGTCTCAGTCTTCTGGAGCGCTTTATCAGCTCCTGATCGCAGGTAAGAAAGAAGTTGCATCCGGCGTAATGGGCGCAGGCCAGATGAACCGCGTCTTTTGGCGATAAGCCCGCCTTTTTCTGGAACGCCACGGTCTGGCGATGGATCTACTCCTCCGGGCCTATGGCCATCTTGCATAAGGAAGCGAGACGGGCCACCTCGATCTTTCGCTCTGAAAAGGGGCAAAGCATGTTTTCGTCTTCATGCATGAAAGACCAGATCAGCTTGAATTCCTTCCTCTGCGCCCGGCCGAAGATTTCCTCGCAGGCCAGCGACTCCATTTGAATCCTGACCTGGCTCGGATCATCAAAGAACCGTTGGAAACAGTTGTAATCAAGATAGATCAAGTCCATAATTCAGTTTAACCTTGATTGATGATAATTCTACCATACCTGTTTGTAAATTCAATTCAAGCGTGGCCATCCGCCATTGTTTCAATGAGCCCGGAGCGGATTGAAGGGTAAAAGTATTACGCTATAATGGTGCAGAAGAAACCCGTGCAAAAAACCGCATGGGGGATGGAGAAATGAATCCATGAATAACAAGGAAAGGTTCATGACGGCGCTGAACCGGGGCATTCCGGACCGGGTGCCGGTGTGGGAGCTGGCGTTCAACGAGTCCTCGATCATCGGGATCGCGAAGCATTTCATGGACGCGGACAAGCTGCCGGCGGTGAAGCCGGTGATGGACATGAGTGACGAGGAGCGGCTCCGGATGTTGTTCGGCCTGGTGACGCTATTGAAGGAGCTGGACAACGACGGGGTGACGGCGATGTGGCTGCCGCCGCGCACGCGGGTTGATGAGCAGCACATGCGCGACGGCCTCGGGGTGACCTATCACCTGAGCGAGGTGGGCGAGCCCATGGCGGTGGACGGGCCGATTCACGGGCCCGATGACCTCAAGGGCTTCAAGCTGAGAAGGCCGGAGCCGGGCGACTTCGTCATGCTCGACGTGCTGCGCGGCGCGTTTCCGGACAAGGCCGTGGGTTTTCACATGGCGGCTACGTTCAAGTACTCGTGGTCCTTGCGCGGGGCCATGGAGAGGCTGCTCATGGATTACATCCTGGAGCCGGCCATGGTTCACGGCCTGGCGCGCATGGTCACGGACATGTGCCTCGAGACCGTGGAGATGGCCATGCACAAGGGCGCGGACTTTTTCGTGCTCGACGGCGACCTGGCTTACAACCCGGGCCCGCTGATGAGCCCGGCGCACTACCGCGAGTTCATCATGCCGTATCACACGGAGATCATCAGCCGCGTGCACGAGCTCGGGGGCAAGGTCATCAAGCACAGCGACGGCAACCTCAACCCCCTGATCCCGTCGCTGATCGAGGCCGGCATTGACGGCGTGCACCCGATCCAGCCGCAGTGCATGGACATCGGCGAGACCAAGAAAAAATTCGGGGACCGCGTGGCCGTGCTCGGCAATATTGACTGCGCGTTCCTGCTGGTTTTCGAGGGCCCGGCTGAGGTCCGGGAGAGCGTGCGGCGGACCATCGCGGCGGCCGCGCCCGGCGGCGGCTACATCCTGAGCTCGTCAAACTCCATCCATCCCGGGGTCAAGCCCGAGAACTACATCGCCATGGTGAAGGCGGCCCGGGAGTTCGGGAAGTATTAACATAAAAAAGGCAAGCGAAGATAACCGCCAAGGCGCCAAGCTCGCCAAGAAGAAATGAATTATTTTTTATTGCATGGCCGGTTCGATCAGATATAATTTGAGTACCATGCCGGCGATCCCCGAGATTTTCCAGATACCCTTTGACGGCAAGCACATCCTCTATCGTCCCCTGCTGCGCCAGGCCTTTATCGGGAACCAGGCCATGGCCAACCTGGTGGCGGACGCGCTGGATGATAATGTGGAGCTTGCGCCGGAATTGCTTCATGGCGATGCTTACCGTTTCCTCTCCGAGTCCGGCTTTCTGGGTCCTGATCCCGAGGCTCCCCGGCCCGAGCCGGTCGAGCCGTATCAGCCAACCTGCGCCACCCTGTTCCTCACCAACCGCTGCAACCTGCGCTGCACTTATTGTTACGCCTCGTCGGGGGAGGCCCCGCTCGAAGAAATGCCGCTCGGCCTCGCCCGCGCCGCCATAGACGTGGCGGCGGAAAACGCCGAACGCCGCGGGCTCCCTAAATTCGATCTCGGCTTCCACGGCGGCGGCGAGCCGACGCTCGCCCGGGAGGTCATGCAAGGCGCCGTGGCCCACGCGCGGCAAAAAAACATTCGCGCGGAGATCAGCGGGTCCAGTAACGGCCATTATAATGAGGAGACGCTGGCCTGGGTCCAGGATAATCTTGACGCTATGAGCGTCTCGTTCGACGGCCTGCCCGAGGTGCAGGACCGGCAGCGCCGCACCGCGGGCGGCCAAGGCTCGCATGAGACGGTGATGCGGACCATCCGGGCGTTTGACCGGCGCGGCTTTTCCTACGGCCTCCGGATGACCGTGCCGCCGGAGTCGGTTTCCGCGCTGGCCGCGGGCGTCAAGTTCTGCGTGGTCAAGACCGGGTCCGTGAAGCGCACCTTGCGCGGCCACCGGGACTGGGTCAACGGCGTGGCCGTGAGCCCGGACGGCAAGACCATTGCCTCCGCCAGCCTGGACAAGACGCTGCGCTTGTGGGACGCCGAGACCGGCTCCGCCCTCAAAATGATCCGGGGGCACGAGGAGGGGGCCAACTGCGTGGCCTTCGTCCCGAACACGAACACGCTGTGCTCGGGCGGAGACGACCGCACGGCGCGCATCTGGGACCTCGAGGGCGGCACGCTCCACGCCTGCCTCTTCGACCCCGAGGCCACGCTGGTCAACACCGCGGCCACCGTGTTTCAGATCAAGGACCAGAACGGACGCCTGGTGACCTATACCTGGCCCTGCGGCGCGCCCGTGCCCGCCGGCGCCGTCTGCACCTGCAACTGCGTCCCCGGCAAGATGCCGCTGCCCAGCGGAGAAGAGCTCGCCGACTCGCTGCGACCCCTGGAACCCGGCTCGGGCGGCGGCGGAGGAGGAGGGGGCGGTTCTATCTGCACCTGCAACCTGGTGTGCACCTGCGTGCCCATCGTCTGAACGCGCGCCGGCGCGCGTGCAACACGCATTACAACAAACGCGCGGCGCCGGTCAGGCCAGGCTGACGGCCGCGGCCCGGACCAGGCAGATGGCCTTGCCGATGGCCTTCATTACCACCGACCGGGTGTAGCCGACAATCCAGCTCGGACCGAACAGCTCATCGGTGACCACCATCAGCGCGCCCAGGTTGACGCCCCGGTAGCGGGCCACCGTGAACAGCGCGGACGTCTCCATCTCCACCCCCAGCACTCCTTGTTGCCCATAACGCCGGACCTTGTCCCGGGTCTCACGGTAAAAGGCGTCGCTGGTCCAGACTTGTCCCTTCTGATACCTCACCCGCTCTGACTTCAGCGCCTGCTCCAGCGCCAAAGTAGCCTTGGGGCCGGCCAGCGGGGGAAAACGATCAGGAAAGTAATGCGGTGAAGTGCCCTCCTCGCTCAGCGCGGAGGCGACAACCAAAAGGTCGCCCAGCCGGAGCCCGGGATTGATCGAGCCGCAGAAGCCCAGGAAGAGAAAGTTGCGCACGCCCTGCGCTATGCACTTCTCCAGAACCATCACCGCCACCGGAGCGCCCATGCAGGGCCCGACCAGCGAACCGCGGCCCCGGCCCAGCCCCAGGGTATAGACCCGGGCCGGGTGTAAAAGCCGAAGCGATTTCACGCCCCCCAGGGCTCCCGCGGCCAGCTTGGTGATCTCCTCCACCGGGCAGAGAATCACCGGGTCATGCACCCGGGCATCCAGCGGCGTCCGCGCCGGCTCGGCCACCACGTCATCCGAAAAAATCATGGTCCGCGTTCCCCTTGATAACACCGATCAAGTTTTCTTGGATCCGTTTTCACAGGTCGTGGGTCCCCACCTTGACCGGGAATTTGAACATCTCCTCCATCTTCGCCTTGATGCCGTCCAGGTTCATGGGGCAGTTCATCACGGCCTTGGCCTTTTTAACGCAGGTGGCGAAGTAAATCTCGTCCACCTTCTCCCCCAGATGCTCCAGCACGCTCATCTGTAACTGCAGCTTGGGGAGGACAAGGCCGGGGCAGTCGCCGCAGCCGGTCTTGAAAACGATCCGGACGTCGCCCATGCCCTCGAACGCGAACAGTCCGTCGTTCACCGCCTGGTAGCACTTGGCGCACCCGATGCAACTCTGGTCCTGGATCCGCTTGCAATAAACGATCCCGATCCTTTTCGCCATTCCTTCACCTCCCGGTAATATTCCGAACTCCGTCGAGCAATCTATCTTTATCCCGGTCCGGAATCAAGGTGGCCGCCGCCGTGATGCTGGCCGCGCTGTTCCTGTTTTACGCCGTGTCCTCGTCCCGGCGGACCTCCGCGAACAGCTTTTCGCGGAAGATCCACAGCGCGAGGCCCGTGCCCGCCACGTAGATCAGCTCCGTGAATTCCTCCCACGCCACGAACCACGCCAGGTTGTCGCGGTAAACCGAAAAAAGCGTGAGCCGGAAAAAGCTGAACCCGAAAAAGCCCAGGCCCGCGGACATCATCACCTTGGCCGGAGCAATGTCCTTGCCGTCGCGCACCAGAAAAAGCAGGGCGCAGCCGAAAAAGAAAAGCGCGGCCCCGGGACAGCAGCGGTCCTCGTAAATCTGGAAAAGCACCGGATGGGAATAGTTGTAGGCCGTGCCCAGAATGTCCGTGTTGTAAGACACGGCATGGAACCCGGCCAGCAGCGGAATGAAGCATAGGCAGCAAAGCGCCGCGAGCGCCAGCATGAACAGACGCCGGAGCCGGCACGGGACGTCCGTATGCTTGGCGCAGGCCCCGCACAGCGGCAGCGCGGCGCACTGCGCGGCCTGGTCGCTGTACTTGAGCACGCGCCGGTCCAGGCCTTCCATGACCGCGTAGGACGTGAACCCGAACGCCACCACCATGCCGAAGCCGTGCAGGTACTCGATGAGGTACGAGTCCTCGCTGAAGAAGAGGTAGTTCATCGCGCAGAAGGACTCGCCGGCCAGGAAAAAGGCGAGGCCGCGGCGGAGCGCCGCGAGGTCGGGCGCTTCGAGCTTCCAGGTCCACAGGATCAGCGCGAAGCTGAGCAGCATGTACAGCGGCTTGACGCCGAAGGCGGTGATGCACGCGGCCCACTGCTCAAGGAGCGGGGAGGGACGGCTGGGGGCCGGCTTGAGCTCGCCGGAAGCGGTCCGGAACAGGCAGAAACCCAGAGGACAGGGCGCGGCGGAAACCGCGTTCCACTGCGCCAGCCCTCCGGTGACGCTGAAGGCCTGGGCGTCGGTCGCCTCCCTGATCCGGCGCGCGGCAAAGGCGCTCCGGATCCCGCTGGCGCAGATGAGGAGGAGCTTGCGGCCCGCGTACTCAGGCGGCGGATGGCCGCCCGCGGCGAGGGCCATGATCTCGCCGGCGGGCCAGTTTTTCGCGCCCTCCAGGTGGGACTCATTGAACTCGCGCTGAGTCCTGACGTCCACCAGCACCGCGTTGCTTCCCGGGGCCGCCAGCAATTTTTTGGCCTCATCCGGGCCGAGCGACGGGACGCGGCCGATCAAGAGCCAGTACAGGAGCACGGGCAAAATCCCGCTCCCCAAAATGATGAGCGGCACGGCCCATTTTTTCGCGGCGCGACTGTTCATCTTGCCTCCGATCCCTGCCGGCCCCGTCCGGATTCGGCGGGCCGCCGGAAGATCTCTCCCATGATCGAGAGGATGCGGAAAACATCGAGAATTTTCCACGCCGACCTCGCGGTAACGTGCGAGAGCCAGGGCGTGATCAGGAGCCGCTGTCCCCCGCCGGCCGGGCGCGAACCAAGCTCCGCGAAAATCCGGCGCGACTGTTCGGGCGGCACCAAAATGTCATTGGCGTCGTGCAGGATCAGCACCCTGGCCCGGACGTCCGCGAGCCGGCTGGCTGGAGAAAGCCGGGCCAGCGGCTCCGATTCGAGGTCGCTTACGGAAAGAGACGGATACAGCCGGCTGAGCGTCCGCTCGTGGAAGGCGCGCTTGCGCGCCAGCGAAGGCTCCGAGCAGTACGACCCGGCCAGATCCATCAGCTCTTTCATTTCCTCTTGATCCAGCCCGAGCTTGTCCCGGTCCCGGTACGCGAGCAGGGTCCGGAGCCACACGTAGTTGTCCCAGTCCTCGCCGCTCTCCGGCGCGCGGTTGTATTTTCGCGCGAGCTGGTCAAGGACTTCGGGCAGAAAATGATACGGGCCGAACAGGATGACGGGATCAAGATGCCCGTGATTTTTTTCATCCGCCGCGGCCAGGAGCGCGAGCCCGGCGCCGAAGCTGAAGGCGATCACGCCGGGCTTTTCCCCGCTCCGGGAATCGAGGTACGCGGCCAGGTCCGAGATGCGCCCCACGTCGGCCTCGCTGAAGCGGCAGTTTTTCAGGCCGGGCAGGCTCACCGCCGCGGCCGTGATGCCGGATTCGGCCAGGCAGCGCGCGAAGTTGACCAGCCGGTGATCTTTCTCGCCGCTCACGGTCAGTCCCGTCACCAGGATAAACGTCCTTGCCCCCGGGCGGGAGGCCGGCTCGTATAAATCGTATTCCACTCCCTCCGGGGTGGACGACCGCGATTCCCGGACGCGCGGATTGTCCGCGCCGTGCGGCCGCTCGGTAAAGCTCCGGAGCAGCAAGCCTCCGGCTTTGAGGCCGTTCACCGCGGACTCGGCCCAGCCCGCCAGAAAAAACCGTTCGGCCGCCATCGCCAGGACCACTCCTCCCGCCACGTCCAGCATAACATGCTGCTTCACGAAAAGCGTGGCCAGCGCGGTCAGCGCCGCGAAGCCGAGCATGACGGCGCCCGTGCCCTTGCGCTCCCGGAGCAGCGTGAGCGCGGCGAACATTGACGCGGACACGTGCAGGCTGGGAAAACCGCACACCGGCCGGTCGCCCTGGTAAACTCCTGCCACCAGCGCGCCGGCAATGGTCGGGGGGACCGCTTCCGGCCGCGGCACGTACACGGGGACCAGGAAGAAGAGGGCGCAGGAGACGACGATCAGGGCGGCGAACCCGGCGCCGGAGCGGTACAGCAGCCGCCGGTCCCGGACCAAGAGCCCGGGCAGCAAGATCAGGACGTAGGCCAGGTAAAACGGATAGATGAACTCCGGGATGAAGGGGATGGAGCCGTCGAGACGGGTCGTGAAGTCAAAACAATGCCCGACGCTGATCACGCGGTTGGCCAACAGATAGCAGGCGAAGAAGAGCGCGTAAACGCCGGCGATGAAAACACCGCGCTCCGTGATAGTGATAGGCCTCACGTGATTTGCCATGGCCGAAAATTTTTACACATCAGAAGATTTATAACAGGGATGAACGGGATTGATAGGATAATCCCGATGTTTTTTATCACTCCCCAATAGGCCGTAAGAAAACCGCCAAGACGCCAAGAGCGCCAAGGATCGCCAAGTAAATCATGATGTTTCTTAGCGGCCCGGCAAAGAACAGCTCCGCAGCGTTGGCCCCAACCGGCTTGGCGAACCGGCCGACGGGAGCGCCAAGCAAGAAACATTCGCACCCAAGCCCTCTTAAAATCATGTTAAAAAATAATCCTTGGCGCTCTTGGCGTCTTGGCGGTTCTCCGGTCCGTTTATTTTGGACAGCACTGTTTTTTTATCCTGTTTATCCTGAATATCCCTGTTATTTTTTTTGAGAAGGTTATGTACCCGCTTGTCGCGCGGAGAGCAACTGCGATTTCTGGAGCTGTTTCCATCGGTCGAACATCTGGAGGAACGCGCGATAGCTGTCGTCGTCGTCCACGTCGAGGGTGAGTCCGGGTCCGATGGTCTCGTGGATGGCGACCCTGGTCTGGAAGATGGTGGAGGCTATGTCCTCCGACCATCTGAGCTCGGTGGGCCGGCGCAGGAGTTGGCGCAGGCGGAGGTGGCCGTGGTTATGGCACCAGCTCGCGGACTGGATGAGGAAGAAGAGGTAGAGCTTGCGGCGGCCGCAGGCGAACCGGAAGGCCGTCCCGGTCGCGGCCATGATGTTCTTGAGACGCCGCTGATAGCGCAGGTTATAGACGATAGGCACGTACTTGTCCATGACCCGCGCCAGCTTGAGCGGGCGGAAGAGGAAGATGTTGGCGTGGCGGAAAATGATGTCGCGCATGCATACGTAAATGAACTTGATGCCCGGATCGCCGCCCGCCGGCTCATAGGGCTTGAGCATGTCCTCCCTGGTCACGCCGAACACCAGGTCGGCGCGGTCAAGGGGGGCGGTCGCGATGAACCGGTCTATTTCGAGCGGCTCGACCAGCGGCATGTCGCAGGTCAGCGCGGCCACGGCCTTGTCCGCCTCCGGCGACGACCGCAGCTCATCGGCCGAGATCCCCGGCCGGTAGCCCGCGAAGGTGGACAGCGCGCCTTGCCACATGTTTTCGAAAACGTTTTTGCCCTGTTCCAGGAACTTGAGCGGCTTTTCCGTTTTCCAGTTGGAGAGTTTGTCCGCCAGTTCCTGCCTCGGGCCGACCACCG
>DATKZS010000070.1:0-7060 GCA_035527835.1 bacterium | reverse complement strand
GAAATGCTCCCGGATGTTGAACGCCTGCGCCACCAGGAAGATGGCGGCCCCGTAAAGGATGGCGCCCAGGAAGATCACCGACCCGCCGACCTTCGGATACCCCCGCTCATAACGCAGCAGCCACCCCGCAACGTACGTGCCCCCCATGATCGCGATGATCAGCGCGAGCTTACCCCAACGAGGGATCGCGTCCCAGTTCGCCGCGAAGAACATGATCACGCCAAGGCCCAACAGCGTCGCCGCCATCACCGACAGCACCGTGACCAGCCGCCCCCGCCAGTCCACCGGACCCACCTCCGGATACCGCGAGCGCAGCCTGGCCGCCGTCACCGCGTCAATCAGCCCTTCCGCCGTCCAGTGTTCGATCTCGACCAGCAGCCTGCGGATGAACGAGGCCCTGGGAACGGTCGGCTTCGTGCTCATGGCTTCCTCCCTGGTCAGAGATCAAGGGGTGAATTGCCCGGCCGGCCCGCGCCGGCCCGATAAGCCTCTTACCTGAAACTGACACCTGAGTCTAGTTCTTGGTTCCATGAAAATTCAACTTTTATTATGAGCGCAAAGCCGCAAAGAACGCAAAGGAAAAACCAAAGATTTTTATTGCCGGACGTTTTCCCTGCTTTTTTCTTTGCGCCCTTTGCGGCTTTGCGCTTAATAAAAAGCCTTCACTTCACCACTCGGATTTACGGAACCGGCGGGCCGCTGGCGCTACTTGGTCCAGGCGAGGAAGGCGAGCCAGGCGGTGATGGTGAAGAGGGAGAAGACGGTGGTTCCGATGACGACGGATGATGACAGGCGCTCGTCGCCTTTCATTTCCTTGGCCATGATGTGGCTGGCCACGGCGGCGGGGGCGGCCATGAGCAGAACGGTGGCCTCGAGATCAGGCCCGGTCTCGCCCAGGAAGCGGAGCACGGCGAAGATCACGGCCGGGTAGAGCACGAGCTTAATCAGCGACACCGCGAGCGATGGCCCGATCTCGTGCCTGAGCTGCTTCAGGTCCAGCGACGCTCCCACCACCACCAGCGCCAGCGGCGCCGCGATGTCGCCCACCATGTCCGCGGCCCGGCCCGCGGCCGCGGGCAGATGCAGGTCGAACGCGGAAAAGAGCAGGCCGGCGGCGGAGGACAGCATGAGCGGGTTCAGCGCCACGTCGCGTACCGTCTTCTTGAGGTCCAGCCCGCTCTCTCCGCCGTTGCCGTGCGGCAGCGCCAGCACCAGGACCGCGAGGAAATTGTAGAGCAGCACCGTGAACCCGATCAGCACCGCGGCCGGTCCCAGGACTTCCTTGCCCAGCGCGTTCTGGATCACCGGCAGCCCCACGAACACCATGTTGCTCCGAAACGACCCCTGCGCCACCACGCCCCGCCGCGAGGCTTTAAGCCGCGCGCCCGCCATATAAACGATCAGCGCCGTGGCCAGCGAGACCCCGAAAACCGTCCCGATCGTCTTCAGGTCCAGAGCCGCCGAGAGCGTGGTCCTGGCCGCGCCCTGGAACAAGAGCGCGGGCGCCGACACGTAAAAGACGAACCACGAAAATTTCCGGTTCATCTCCTCGTCAATCAGCTTCCCCGCGCCCAGCGCCCAGCCCAGCGCGATCACCAGGAAAACGGGGAGTACGGTGTTCAGGATCTGCATGACGATATCATCCGCCTAAACGTAATCAAGCATTATTTTAAAGCGCAAAGACGCAAAGTACGCAGAGAAAGAATTAATTACAAATCCCGAGTCGGCGCTGATTGATTAAATTTTTCTTCTTTGCGTTCTTTGCGCCTTAGCGCTTAATAATAAATTTACTTTGCCTCACGCCAGGTACTTTCTCTTGTTCTCCAGGATGTATTGTCCGGTGCGGGTGGACAGGGCCATGATGGTCTCCTGCGGGTTGACGCCCAATGAGGTGGGCACCACGCCGGCGTCGGCGATGAAGAGCTTCTCGACGTCCCAGCACTCTCCCCACGGGTTGACCACGGAGTTCCGGGGGTCCGCGCCCATGCGGGTGGTGGCCAGGGCATGGACCGTGAGCACCTCGATCTCCTCCGGCTTGATCTTGGCGTCGTAAATTTTCTTGATCTCGTCCGGTCCCCTGATCTCGTCGAGCGACGAGAACGGCAGGAGCACGCGGCGCGCGCCGGCGGTGAACAGGAGCTCGGACAAGAGCGCGGCCAGTCGGATCAGGCGCTCGTGCTCGACGTGGTCAATGTTGTACCAGGCCAGGGGCTCGCCCCACGGCGCGCGCGAGATGTGGCCGGTGGTGGTGTCGTCCACCAGTCCGCCGGCCACGAGCATGTGGTTCCACAGCTCCAGGAGCTCGATGCTGTCGCGTCCGATCTGGGGGAAAGAGAGCGCGGTCAGCCCCGGATGCACCACGCCGATGGCCATCAGGATGCCCTCGTCAATGAAGTGATGGATCTGGTGGCCCTGGTGCACGCCCCTCCAGTAATTGACCGGGTCGTCGAAGATGCCGACGCACTTGACATTGGGGTGGCAGTGGAAGTGCCGGCCCACGTTGCCCTGGCACTTGATCCCGGAGTTCATCAGCATCACCGGCGTCTGCAAGGCCCCGCCCGCCAGCACGATCACCTTGGCGTTGACCGTGAGCTGGTGCGGCTTCTTCTTCCCGGTCTTGCGGTCCACGAACCGGGCCTCCACGCTTCTCGCCACCCGGCCCTTGGTCTTGACCTTGAGCACCTTGACGTCGGTATAGAGACGCGCGCCCTTGTTCAGCGCCCGCGGGATGTAGGTGATGAGCACCGACTGCTTCTTGTCGGTGGGACAGCCGAACATGCATATGCCCTCGCCGGTGCAGCCCTTCTGATTGCGCTTGTTGGGATGGATGAGCCAGCCAAGCTTGTCCGCGGCCTGGCGGAAGAGCATGTCGCCGCGGCCGAGTGACTCCGGGCTTTGCGGCGCCGCGTTGATCCTCTCCTCCACCTTGGCCAGGTACGGCTCCATGTGCTTCGGTGTGAGCTCCTTCAAGCCCAGCTCCCAGCGCCAGCGCTGCAACACCTTCTCCGGCGTCCGCCAGCACATGCCGCCGTTGATCACGGTGGACCCGCCCACGCACTTGCCTTCGCTGAAGATGATGTTGGGCTTGCCCATGATCACGGAGCTGCCCGCGTCGCGGTAGAGCATGGGCACGGCCTTGGCCGGGTCCAGCGAGAATTCCTTGCTCTGGTAGTAGCCGCCTTCCTCCAGGATCACGACCTCGAGGCCGGCCTCACTAAGCTCCGCCGCCATCGAGCCGCCGCCCGCGCCCGAGCCCACCACGCAAACGTCACAGCTCTCGACCACGTCGCGGCTGATCTCGTTTCCGATCGTAATCATGAGCCCTCCTCCCTGATTTAATTCCCGCTCAGAATTTTTTGACAGGATTAACAGGATTAACAGGATTTTCTGAAACCATGATTGGTTATCCTCTTATCATCCTGTTCATCCTGTCAAAATATTTTTTCAACTCTTACCGCTCAAGCCTTCTCCCCCTCCGCCGGCGTGTCATGGCAGATCAGGTCAACGTGGTCGTATGCCGGATACGGGATTTTCGAGTTGCGGTCATAACCCATTTCCCGGAAGAAATCCGCGGCCTCCGCATCGCACGGCTCGCCCCGGTTCACGGCCGCCAAGTGGCCGGCCAGGTCGTAGCCGATGTGCGCCATCACGTCCGGGTGCGAATAAAACGCGGTGAGACATATGCCCTTCACGCCCTTGATCAGGTCGCGCCGGATCGAGATGCGCGAGTTGATCCAGCCCTTGACATAGACTACACGCTCGCCGGGCTCTAGCTTCGTGAACGGCTTGGACCAGGCATGGAAGATGAAAGTCCCGTACTCCATGAGGTACAGGCCGAGCGGAAAGCCGATCTTGAGGTGCAGCGGGAAGTTCGAGTAGAAGTCGTCGAGAAAATCGAGCATGTAGTCCTCGATCGGCAGGTCGAAACCCGGCTTTTTGGGCTTCACCACCTCGATCAGCGCCCGCGCCACCCGCCGCGCCCCCTCCGGAAGATGATGTTCCGCCATCCTGTTCACCTCCTCAGGCTAAGATTAACCGCCAAGACGCCAAGAGCGCCAAGTAAATATATTTTAATAATAATATAATTAATTAATTTTCTTAGCGCTCTTGGCGTCTTGGCGGTCTATCTTCCTTTCCACTGGACCCGGCCAAATACCGGCCATACTCCGCCATTTTGGCCATCATGCGGGCCGCGTCCTCCGGCTCGCCGATCATCATGAGGCCGGACTCCCAGTCCGGGGTCTCGCGCCAGCGGCCCACCGAGAGGATGGGCTTCGGCGAGTTGGTCAGGTAATCGCGCAACGCCTTGACGAACTCGTCTCCCTCCGTCTGGCTCTTCTCCTCGATGGCGCGGAGCTTGTCCGCGTCCATGGCGCCCTGGTCCCGGAGAGTTTCCAGCGTGGTATTGGTCTGCGCGTCAATGTTCGCGCCGAGCCCGATCACCGCGTCCACGTTCGGGTCCTTCACCACCAGGTCCAGGCAATCCAGATACGCCTGGTTGGAAAGCACGGCCACCATGTCCACCGGGTTGCCCCGGCTCCAGTACGCCGGCAGCAGCTTGTCGAGCTTTGCCATGGTATCGTCGGAAAGCCGCGGCACCTCGAGTCCGGCCTCGACGCAGGCGTCGGAGGTGATCACGCCCCATCCGCCGCCGCGCGTCAGGATGCCCACGCGCGGTCCCTTCGGCACCGGCGAGAGCTCCATGGCCCGGGCCAGCTCGACCACTTCCTTGTTCGACTCCGCCACAATCACGCCCGCCTGGCGCATGGCCGACCGGAAGACCGCGGCGTCCCCGGCCAGCGCGCCCGTGTGCGACGCCGCCGCGGATGCCCCCGCCGCCGTGCGCCCGCCCTTGTACAGGATCACCGGCTTCTTCTTGGTGACCTCCGGCGCGATCCTCATGAAGTCGCTGTCCGGGTCCAGTCCCTCCAAATAGCCCAGCACCGCGCTGGTCTCGTCGTCCTGGCCGAAGTACCACAGGTAGTCCTCCAACGACAGGTCGCCCTCGTTGCCCGAGCTCACGAACTTGCCGAAGCCCAGGCCCCGGAGCCGTCCCCGGAACAGCATGTGCGTGCCCACGTTCCCGCTCTGAGCGATGCACGCGGCCCGGCCCGCAAGCGGCGACACCGGCGCCATCAAACAATTCAGCCGCACCCCCGCGCTGTACGTCCCCATCGTGTTCGGCCCGACCAGCACCATCCCGGCCTTGCGCGCGAACTCCACCATCTCCCGCTCCACCGCCGCGCCCTCCGGCCCGGTCTCCGAAAAACCCGACGTGATCACGATCGCGGCGGGCACCTTTTTTTGAGCGAGCTCCCGGAGCACGCCCGGCACGGTGGCCGCCGGAGTCACCACCACCGCCACGTCAATCGCGCCGGGCACGTCGGCGATGCTCTTATACGCCTTCTTCCCCACCACGTACTCGTCGCGGGGGTTCACCGGGAAAATCTCGCCGGTGAATTGCTCGCCCAGCATCCGCGTGAAGATGATGAACCCCCACTTGGACATGGAGTTGGTGGCGCCCACCATGGCCACCCGCCGCGGGTGCCACAGCGTCTCCATCCTGGATAACATGAGCCGCCTGTCTTTCATCAACCGCCTCGTGTCCGATATTTCGCGATGCGCCCGCATGGAAGGCTCACGAGATACTGCCTCGGCGTGAGCATGATACCTGAGGTTACCGCATGGGGCCTTTCCCGGCATGCGCTTCCAGATTAAGAGGGTTAGACCGCGCTGTCAAGGACTCTGGAATACGACAGGACTCTGGAGTGCGCCATTGTGTCGGCGCATTTTTAAAAAGCGCCCCGGACGCCGGGGAAGGCGTCCGGGGCGGTCAGAGATGAGTGGGCGATTATGGACAGGGCGTCACGCCGTGGCAGTCGGGGTCAGCGCAGTCCGTGGCGCCGTCCAGGTCGTCGTCAATAAAGTCGCTGCAATTGATCTCGAAGCAGTAGTACTCGTTGCCGAAGCAGTCGGGGTCCATGCAGTCGGCGAGCAGGTCGTTGTCGTTGTCCAGCCCGTCGTTGCAGGAGAACTCGAAGCAGAACACGCTCCCGGCGCAGTCGAGGTCGGCGCAGTCAACAAAGGTGTCGTTGTCGTTGTCCACCTGGTCGGCGCATTTTTCCTCGAAGCAGGCCGGATCGTCAAAGCAGTTGGGATCGGCGCAGTCAATGAGCACATCGCCGTCATTATCGAGGCCGTCTCCGCAGAGTTGCTCGCCGCAGTTGGGGTCCCGGTCGCAATCGGGGTCCTGGCAGTCGGTGAGCAGGTCATTGTCGCTGTCCATGCCGTCTTGGCAGTTGTTCTCGAAGCAGAGCGGATCATCGGCGCAGTCAAGGTCCGAGCAGTCGGTGAAGCCGTCGTTGTCGTTGTCCATGGTGTCTTGGCACTGGGCCTCATGGCAGGCGGGCCAGAAGGCGCAGTCGGGGTCCTGGCAGTCGGTCAGGAAGTCGCCGTCGTTGTCCGCCCAGTCGTTGCACACGGTTTCCGCGCAATTGGGCGCGGTGGCGCAGTCCGGGTCCTGGCAGTCTATGAGCATGTCCATGTCATCGTCAGAGCTGTTGGTGCAGTCCTCCTGCCGGCACCAGGGGAAGGTGTAACAGTCCGGGTCCTCGCAGTCCATGAGACCGTCGTTATCCCCGTCGCCGCCGCCATTGCAGTTGGTCTCCTTGCACGGCTCGCGGTTTGCGCAGTCCGGGTCGCGGCAGTCGGTCAGCATGTCCATGTCGTCGTCGGAAGCGTTGTCACATACCTCCACCCCGCAGCGCGGGTCGCCCCAGCAGTCCGGATCCTCGCAGTCGCCCAGGCCGTCGTTGTCCCCGTCCCAGTCGCCGGTGAAGCACTCCTCCTTGCACGGCTCCCGGCTCATGCAGTCCGGGTCCAGGCAGTCCGCCAGCAGGTCCCCGTCATCATCGTTGCCGTTTCTGCAGTCCTCGATACCGCAATAAACAAAGCCCCAGCAGTCCGGGTCCTCGCAGTCCATGAGCCCGTCGTTGTCGCCGTCGCCGCCGCCCATGCAGTTGGTCTCCTTGCACGGCTCCTTGTTAAAGCAGTCCGGGTC
>DATKZS010000069.1:0-5208 GCA_035527835.1 bacterium | reverse complement strand
GGATCGGGCGTTTTACTCAAGCGCCTTTATGGAGTAATATGTATGCAGGCATGAAACGGACCATGAGACTGTACGCTTCGGGGGCCGTCGCGCTCCTGATCATCTTGCTTTTCATCATGGACCGGGCGCTGACGTTCGGGTTCTTGCTGCCCTACTATTGCAGCGGTGACGAGCAGTGGGTGCGGGACGGCGCGGTGAAGATGGTGCGCGAGCTCAGCATTGACCCGGGCTATCACCACAAGTACCCGGAGCTGATGACCATGCTCACGGCCGTGGTTTACGGGACCGCTTACCTCGGCGCCAATCTCCGGGCGCTGCCGCACTTCGAGGGCTGGGAACAGTTCGCCCGGCACCGCGCGCATTACGCTTTCAGCTTCGTTTCCACCGTGATCTGGGGCCGGATGCTGGTGGCCGGACTGGGCGCGCTGGCGCTTTTCATTTTTTACCGCCTGGCGAAAAAGGAGAGTGGAGAGGAGACGGCGCTTTTAGCGCTGCTGCTTTTCGCCACCGCGCCGACGTATCTTTTATCGACCATGCAGGTGAAGCCGGACACGCTCCTGGTGATCGGCGTGCTGCTGGCAACGTGGTCGAGCCTCCGGGTGTTGGAGCGGGGTAGCCGGGCGGATTACGTGGTGGCCGGGCTGGCCGCGGGCATGTGCCTGGCCACGAAGTATCATTACCCGGCCTTCTTGCCGGCCCTGTTGGCGCACCGGCTTCGGCGCCGCGATCTGCCGCTGATCAGGTCCTTCCTGGACGCGCGGTGGCTGATCGTTTTCGTTGCGGCGGCGGCGGCCTTTGCCGCGCTGTCGCCGATCACGTGGCTGGATTTCCCGGGTGCGGTCCGGCAGTCCAAGATCGAGCTTTTCATTCAGAACATGAGCCCGTGGGTGAAGCGGTCGTCCATGCTGTGGTGGCAGGCGCCGGGGCTGTTCCAACTCACCTCGGTCCTCCCTTGCGCGCTCGGCATCCCGCTGTACCTCATGGGCATCGCCGGGCTCATCCGGCGCGGCGATTTCAGAAACCCGCGCATGATGGTGCTCTGGTCGTATCCCGCCGGGCTCATCCTGTTCATGATGGCCGTAAGCCCATCCGGCGCGCCGCAGCTTTATGTCACGGTCGCGCCCTTTTTCGCGCTGGCGGCGGCCCGGCTCGCGGCGCCGTGGGCCGTGACGAACTCGCGGGTGAAGACGGCGGCGGCGGTGGCGCTGGTGGTGGGGTTGGCGGTCTACAATTTGGTGTGGTACCACAGCTTCATCGGGTTGGAGGGCCGCATCGCACGGGAAGCCACGGCGGAACTTATGAGCACGCACCAGCCGGGCCAGATTGACCTGGCGTTCTTGCCCTATTACCCGAACCCGGAGCTTAACTGGACTTGCAAATTCGTCCCGCAGTTCATGCTTTCGCGGAAACTGCTCAGGGAGGCGCATCCCGACCGCATCCTGCTCCACCACACCTTTAATAACGCGTACCTGGACAACCCGGAGCTGATGCGCGACCAGCGGGTCGCGGACATGGTGGCGCTTTACCTGGAACTCCGGGACAACCAGGCCGGGTATCGGGAGGTTGGCCGGTGGGAGGGAAAGAGCTTCAACTGGTGGCCGTACGCGGCGCTGATGCCGGACCTGAAGGGATGGAAAGTGAGCCTTTATCTGCGGGACAACGCCCAATCCCGCGAGACGGCGCCGTGAAATCATTAATAATGCGCATTGCGAAACGCGGTTTGGGAGTCATCATGTAAATAATAAAGTCGGTGGCCTCTTGCGATCGTGATTGTTACAATCAGACAATTCAAAAGAGGAGGACCACCGACCATGGGAACTGTGCGGGTCCGGCTGTTTTCTGATTGACAGGGCGAAGGTACGTGGTTATGATTGCGAGGGGCTGAGAGCAAAGCACATTGCCATGCATCTGACACCAATCCCTGCCCCGGGGAGGATGGTTCCAAATGGAAGCGAGGAAAGTCAAGGGCACCATGCTGCTGGACATGGTCCGGATGATCCGGGGCAACAAGGACCGGGATTGGGATAAATACCTCAAGCCGGAGGACTGGGAGGTCATAAATTCCATGATCCTGGCGTCGGCGTGGTACCCGCTGGAAATATATCAGAGGTGCGGGAGGGCGTGCTTCCAGGTCCTGGCCCAGGGCAAGCCGGAGCTGGCGCAGTTGCGGGGGAAGATCAGGGGCAAGGAGTTATTTCAAAATATATATAAAAACCTGCTCAGTGTCGCGGACCCCATGCAGGCGCTGAAGAGTTTCGTGAGCATCTACGGAAGGCTCTTCAATTTCAGCACGCTGTCATTCGAGAAGGCCGGAGACAAACATGCGGTGGTCAGGCATGACTACGACCCCGACGATCCCGGCAATGTGCCTTACTGCTACACCATGATGGGACATTTGGAGGTCCTGATTGAAATGACGGGCGGCAAAGACGTGAAAATCGTCCTCACCTCCAAGCAATGGGAAAAGGACCCGGTGACGACTTTCGATATCCGGTGGGAGTAAAAGCCGGATACCCAGTGAAATGTGGCGGGATCAGCCCCCCCTGCCTGTTCATTGCCCTTTCAGGGCCGAAGACTATTCGTCGTGCCCTGCCCTGCTTTTATGCTTCCCTACCGCGCGTTTCCGTGTTATAGTGGCGCCACCTTAACAAAGGAGGGACGAGATGGATAAGAGGAACAGGTTTAGCATTGGAATTTTAGTCCTCTTTATCGGGCTGATGATTGGCGCGTGGGGTTGCCAGAAGGAAGAGGCTCCGGCCGCTCCTCCCGTTGCCACGGCTCCGGAGGCCAAGCCGGCGGCCCCGGCAGCGCCCCCCGTTGCGCCGGCGCCGGCGGCGGGCAAGGTTTACAGATTCGCGTTCATCCCGAAGGCCCTGCACATCCCGGTTTTCAATTACGCGAAGATCGGGGCGGAGCGTCAGGCCAAGCTGTACGGCAACGTGGAGATCATCTGGAACGCTCCGTTCCAGAACGACCAGGTGAAGCAGAAGGAGATCCTGGAGACGTTCATCGCTCAGGGTGTTGACGGGATCGCGATCTCGTGCCTGAACGGGGACTACCTGACGCCGACGATCAACGAGGCGGTGGACAAGGGCATCCCGGTGGTGACGTGGGACTCTGACGCTCCGAAGTCGAAGCGGGTGGCGTTTTACGGGGTGAACGACTTCGAGACGGGCGTGATCATGGGGAAGGAGATCGTGAAGCTTCTGGGCGAGCCGGGCGGCGAGATCGCGGTGATCACGACGCTGGGCGCGGACAACCTGGCGAAGCGTCTGGAGGGCGCGATGAGCGTGATCCGGCAGAGCCCGCAGATCAAGGTGGTGGAGACGTTCGACGTTGAGGACCAGGCGATCACGTCGAAGCGGGTGATTGACACGGCGAGCGAGACGTACCCGAATTTGCGGGCGTGGCTTTCGGTGGGGGGCTGGCCGGGGTTCTCGCGGAACATCCTGGACCGGGTGGACGCCAAGAAGACGTTCGTGGTGACGTTCGACGTGATCCCTCCGGCGCCGGAGATCATCAAGGAAGGCAAGATCCAACTGGCGCTGGGCCAGAAATATTTCGGGTGGGGCTCGGAGCCGACCAAGATCCTGTATGACATCGTGGTGAACCATAAGTACCCGGAGAACCCGATCGTTGATTCGGGGGTTGACATCGTGACGCCGGAGAACGTGGACGCTTACATCCAGAAATGGGACAAGATGTCGAAGGGGGAGATCGCGGAATAGACGGAGAGGGAGCGGGTGAGGGCACCCGCTCCACTTTGATTGTGTTTGGCACCTGCTGGCCCTTTCTTGATGTATAACACTTTGATTCTATGGATTATTTGTTGAACTTGTCCAAAAAGGTGCACAGTTTGACAATTACTGTCCATTTTCGCCACACATTCTGGGTGGAGACGAGTTGAGGTTGCGGGATGATCGGGATGCGTAATTAGCCAAAATCCAGCTATATCATTTTCCCCTCCTAATTTATCGATTTTTCAGGCATTCCGTTTTTTTGCGGCGGCATTTCCATGTTTAACTGCCTATTTATTAATAATTTTAAAGTAGAGGCATATTTTCGGACCTGTTTTGGGCTTATGGTATTTTATACTTGAGCACGGGGCCGGGAATGGCGGTGAGAGGTGTTGCCTGACGGAATTGGCATGGAACTAGCTTGTATTAGCTCTGAATTTATGCTCGCTTGCTTCGAGGAGGTTGGAAAAGCTCGGGATGAGGCAGAAAACTATAAATAATTCGGCAACTTGTGAAGGCGTAGGCATTCATACGGGCGAGAGAGTAGCTCTTACCATCAACCCGGCCCCCGCCAACCACGGCATTGTGTTTATCCGGACCGATCTTACGTCGCATTACCGCATTCCGGCGATCTGGGAGAACATCAAGTCTGCGCTCAACGCCTCGACGCTGGGGGTGAACGGCACTCGGATCAGCACGGTCGAGCACCTTTTGGCGGCGCTGGCGGCGCAGGGCATTGACAATGCGAGCGTTGAGGTTGACGGCCCCGAGGTCCCGATCCTTGACGGCAGCGCGGGCCCGTTCGTGGAGATGATCAAGCGGGCGGGGGTCGTGGAGCTGGATCCGCCGCGGAGCTGGGTGGTGATCCGGAAGCCGGTGCGGGTGCGGATGAACGGGAGCTTCGCGGAGATCCATCCATCAAAGGCGCCTTCGATCTCGTGCTCGATCGCCTATGACCATCCGTCGCTGCAATACCAGGAGAGGACGGCGCGTCTTTCGTGCGCGGAGTTCGAGAGCGAGATCGCGAACGCGCGGACGTACGGGTTCTTGAAGGACGTGGACCGGCTCCGGGCGATGGGCCTGGCCAAGGGCGGTTCTCTGGAGAACGCGGTGATCTTTGACGATTCCGGGGTGGTGAACGAGGAAGGGATGCGGTGGGAGGACGAGTGCGTCCGCCACAAGATCCTGGATCTTTTCGGCGACCTTTTCCTGTTCGGCCGTCCGGTGCTGGGTGAGGTCAAGGCGCACAAGCCGGGCCACGCCCTGAACCACATGCTGATCCGCGAGGTATTGACCAACCCCGATTGCTACGAGATCGTCTCCGACCCTTCTGACCTGGCTGGCATGCTCACGCCGGAGGTCATGGAGGAGCACGGAATCCGGGCCTGACATCAGCCGCTTTTCAAGCTAAACGGCCGCGTAACCCGCGGCCGTTTTTTGTGTGCCAGGCATGTCGCACCTGTTGGAGGTG